>CALUIE010000047.1 GCA_944320605.1 uncultured Phocaeicola sp.
CCTTTCTGTATAAGGATACCAACGGAATTCCACACGGTGGAAGTGTTCAGAACAAGCCATTCGTCCCCTTCCTTTCGGGCAATTCCATAGTCAACTCCGAAGAATAGCATTCTGTCGTTATTGTTGGATATTTTTACCGGAATATATTCTGTACCAACAGGGTAAACGGGCTTTTCCGTTTTCATGCTGATGTCCATAGTGTCCGATGTCGTAGTGAAAGTGAGAGGTTGAGTTGGAGTTATCTTTCCGAAATCAAGGGCAGAGTAGTTCAGTATTCTTCTTCTGAACAATTTCTGATACGGCATGGCATTATTTATCAGACCAACCGATATCGTATCGCCGTCATAGAGCTGACATGCGGTTGAGATGTTTTCACGTATTGTATCTGTGCGTGGAAGGCTCGTAACTTTCTTCCACATACTGTCCATCAGCTTGCGGACACCTTTGTTGTCAACCATTTCAAACTCCGTAAATGCGACTTCCGTATCGTCGTTGAACGGCTTGTATATGCGATATCTTCCCGGACGGTTGGGAGTGATGTCGGTATAGATGTGTATGGTCTGCATTCTGACGTTATGGTACGGCGATATTATCCAGAGCATATCCTCACTTATAGGATTTATAGGCAGCGGCTCCCATGTTTTGTCTTTCTCGTTGTAATATGCTATGCTGTAATCGTCTCCGCAGGTGTATTCCTTGCCTGATTTGTTGGTTACGAACACTGTTATTTCATTTGTCGGGAGAGGGTAGTAGTCGTATTCCGTACGCATACTCAAAAGGGCAGGGCTGATTTCCTTGCCTGTGGGAATGTCATTGCAGTAAGGCACGATGACGGGTATGGAAACTTCCGCACTGTCATGTCTGGCGGTATCGGCAAGGACAGTGTCCGCTGCAGTTTCTTTCTGCGGCATAACGGTATCTGCTCGCAGTGTGACAGCATCTGTATTGGGGGATTCTGTTTGTCTTTTCCCTGCATTGTCGCAACCTGTCAGTAGCATTATGAGAGCAAAGAGTAATGTGGTTGTAGTTTTCATCTGGCAACGGATTTTATCTCTTCTAAGATAGATGAAATTTATGATAAAAGCAAGATATATATCAAAATGTTACTATCTTTGTCGTTAGAATGATAAAAGAACAAGTGAAATGAATTTTATGGAACATACATTTAGAAATCTCACGGTAGCTGAGATTGATACACTCATTGCACAGGGATGTTGTGCCGAAAACTGGTCGGATGTAACTGTAGCAGAAGGCTTTGACGCTTCAAAAGTCTGGCATGTAAGGATGTCCGGCAAGATAAGGATAGGGGAGTTGAACGGCGAGTTTACCCTTGCAGGCGGAGTAAAGAAGTCATCTGGAATAAGAAATGCTACTCTGCATAATGTAACCATAGGCAACGGCTGTTGCATAGAGAATGTAAAGAACTATATCGCAAATTATGTCATTTCGGACAGAGTCTTCATCGAGAATGTGGATTGCATGATTGTGGACAAGCGTTCCACTTTCGGAAACGGTACCGAAGTATCCGTGCTGAGTGAAACCGGTGGTCGTGAGGTTATAATTCACGATAAATTATCAGCTCACGAGGCTTATATAGCAGCCATGTACAGACATCGTCCTGACCTTGCCGCAAAGATGAAATCATTGGTTATGAAATATGCCGATGAGATAGCTTCGGAATACGGTTATGTAGGCAATGACGCAATGATTGTAGATACAGGATATATCAAGAACGTACGTATCGGAAGTTTCTGCAAGATTGAGAGTGCAGGAAGATTAAAGAACGGTAGCCTTAACAGTAACGAGAGTGCACCTATCCATATCGGATACGGTGTAATCTGTGATGATTTCATTGTTTCCAGCGGTTCGCATATCGAGGACGGTACCATGCTTACCAGATGTTTCGTCGGTCAGTCATGCCACATGGGACATAACTATTCTGCGTCAGATTCTCTGTTTTTCTGTAACTGTCAGGAGGAAAACGGCGAGGCTTGTGCCATCTTTGCAGGACCTTTCACCGTAACCCATCATAAATCGACATTGCTTATAGCCGGTATGTTCTCATTCATGAATGCCGGTTCGGGTTCAAACCAGAGCAACCATATGTATAAGCTGGGACCTATCCACCAGGGTATCATGGAGAGAGGTGCGAAGACAGCTTCTGACTCTTATATCCTCTGGCCTGCACGTATCGGAGCCTTCTCACTCGTTATGGGACGTCACGTGGCTCATCCTGATACCACAAACCTGCCTTTCTCATATCTTATTGAAGAGAAGAATACCACATACCTCATGCCCGGTGTTAACCTCCGCAGTGTAGGAACTATCCGCGATGCCCAGAAGTGGCCTAAGCGTGATAACAGAAAGGACCCTTGCCGTATGGATAAGGTGAATTACAATCTTCTGAGTCCATATACCATACAGAAGATGTTTAAGGGACGTGAGATTCTGAAAGACCTTGCAAGAGTTTCCGGAGAGACATCAGAGACATATTCATATCAGAGTGCAAAAATCAAGAATTCATCACTGAACAAGGGTATAAAGTTCTATGAGACAGGTATTACCAAGTTCCTCGGAAACTCCGTTATTAAGCGTCTGGAGATAACGGAATTCAAGAGTAATGAGGAAATCCGTGAAAGACTTAAGCCTGACACTGCCATAGGTACAGGCGAATGGGTTGACGTTTCCGGACTTATCGCACCTCGCAGCGAGATAGACCGATTGATGGCTGATATTGAAGGCGGAGTACTTGATTCGGTAGAAAAAATTGATGCCCGCCTTACAGAGATGCACAACAATTATTATACATACGAGTGGACTTGGGCATACGGCAAGATGCTTGAATTCTTTGGTCTTGAAGCAGATAAAATCACTAAGGAAGATATTATCAGTATTGTAAATAAGTGGAAAGATGCGGTAATCGGTCTTGACAAGATGGTTTATGAGGATGCGAAAAAGGAATTCTCGCTTTCTGCCATGACAGGATTCGGTGCTGATGGTACAAGAGAGGAACAAAGACTTGATTTTGAGCAGGTGAGAGGTTACTTTGAGAGCAATCCTTTTGTGGAGGCAGTGCTTGAGCATATCAAGGTAAAAGGAGAATTAGGTGATGAGCTTATATCAAGGATGAGCAGAGTGGGTTAATAATTGTTTTTTTCATAAATAATGCTTATATTTGTATGTAAGCATTGTTGATTATGGGAATATATACAGAATTCATAATAAGGTTGGTTGTAGCCAGTCTTATGGGCGTTATAATAGGTCTGGAAAGAGAATACCGTTCAAAAGAAGCCGGCTACAGGACTCATTTTCTTGTAGCCTTGGGAAGTGCTTTGATGATGATAGTCTCTCAATACGGTTTCTCGGAAGTGCTTGAAACTGACCTCGTTAGGCTTGATCCGAGCCGTTTAGCCTCACAAGTTGTAAGCGGAATAGGTTTCATTGGGGCTGGTACTATAATACTGCTTCAGAAGCAGATAGTCAGAGGTTTGACTACTGCTGCAGGTATATGGGCTACATCAGGTATAGGGCTTGCTATTGGAGCAGGAATGTATGTAATGGGAATTTCGGCAACCGTGCTTTTCCTGATTGGTGTGGAGGTATTAAACTATTTCTTTAAAGGAATCAGTCTGAGAAGTATGATTGTAGAATTCTCAACACATAATCAGGATTCATTGAAAGATATTTCCGCATTGTTCAGTTCCAAGAATTTCATAATAAGCTCGTACGAGATGGAAGAAAAAACTGATGGTAGCAGCAACCTTGTATATTATGTGACAATGGTGGTTAAAGCTAAAAATATGAATGAAGAAGGCGTATTGCTTATGTTGCTGCATGATTTTCCGGAGATAACTGTACACAGAATTATATAATTAAATTATTTCCATATTAAAAACGCTTTGTCGTTCGAAATGAAACGACAAAGCGTTTTGTTTTGAATGACATGTCGTTTTAAAATATGCTTTATAAGTTGTCGTTAATATAATATTTTAAGTCTCTGAACATGTAATTCTTTCTGATATCAAATATAGGCACTATTTTTATATAATCGGTATTATGTTTAATTAGAAAAATTGAATTATACAGTCTGCCCTTTTTGATTATTTGAATTGCTGAGAATCGAATTTTCAGGATAAAAATATATCCGGCTTGCAAATTTTAAATCTACAAGCCGGATCACAAATTTTATTTTGTCTATATGTCTAACATTTTACTTTCAGACCTTCAAGAACCTTACGCATTTCTTCGTATGTTGTAATTCTTGTAGGAACCAATGGAAGTCTTAATTTGTTTTCTATCATTCCCATCATGCTCAACATTGCCTTTACTCCTGCAGGATTACCATCTACAAAAAGAAGTTTGAAGAGTTCCGTAAACTGGTGATGTATTGTCAGTGCGCTGTTATAATCGCCTGCCAGTGCAAGCCTTGTCATGCGACTGAATTCTTTTGGAAATGCGTTACCTATTACAGAAATTACTCCTACGGCTCCTAAGGTTATTAATGGGAATGTTATTCCGTCGTCACCGGAAATTACGTCGAAATTCTCAGGTTTCTTTTTGATTATTTCGTCCATTTGAGAGATGTCGCCTGATGCTTCCTTGATAGCTACGATATTGTCGAAGTCATGCGCAAGTCTTAGCGTGGTGGCAGCAGTCATGTTTACTCCGGTTCGTCCTGGAACATTATAAAGAACTATAGGAAGTTTGGTTGACTGTGCTATAGCTTTATAGTGCTGATATATACCCTCTTGTGAAGGTTTGTTGTAGTATGGTACGGCTATTAGCAGTGCGTCAACTCCTGTCATGTCTTCATTCTTGATAGTATCTATGACAGTTTGTGTGCAGTTGCTACCCACTCCAAGAAGTATAGGAACACGTCCGTTAACTCTCTCTATTACAAGTGATTTTATCTTTCTTTTTTCTTCGGCTGTCAATGTAGGAGTCTCTGCGGTTGTTCCTAACACACAGAGAAAATCTATACCGTTTTGTACCTGATATTCCACTAATCTGAGCAGTGATTCGTAGTCAACGCTTCCGTCTTCTTTGAATGGCGTGATTAGTGCCACTCCCATTCCTTTCAATCTTTTTCGTATCATAATTTTATGAATTCCTCGTTTATTAGTTACAAAAGTACTAATATTTTCATTTAAAACTATTTTTCTATCACTTTTTTTGGTTAAACAGGTGAAAATTTGAATTAAAACAATTCCAACTGTATGTTGTTATTTGCCTTGTTCTGCTTTTCATTGGCAGTTTCAGAATTGACACTTTCTGCAGGTGTTTTTTTCTTTTCAGTGCTTTTTTCTGTATTTTTAATGAGAGAAAGGAATTCTTTTTCGTCCATTATCTTTATTCCTAATTTCTGAGCCTTTTCCAGTTTGCTTGGTCCCATATTCTCGCCTGCAAGTATAAAACTTGTTTTCTTGGAGATACTTCCCACATTCTTTCCGCCGTGTTTCTCAATGATGTCTTTGTATTCGTCTCTTGAATGAACGGCAAATACTCCGCTTATCACTATGGACTGTCCTTCAAAGATATTTGATATTGCCGCAGTCTCTTCAGCTTCCATTTCCATTTTCAGTCCTGCGTCTTTCAGTCTTGCCACCAGTTCACGGTTCTTTTCGCTGCTGAAGAAATGTATTATGCTTTCCGCTATTTTCTCTCCTATTTCGTCAATGGCTGTAAGTTCTTCTTTCGTCGCCGACATCAACGCGTCAATATTTTTTATCGAACGTGCCAGCTTTTTAGCCACTGTTTCGCCCACAAATCTTATACCGAGTGCAAACAGAACTCTTTCGAAACTAACCAGTTTCGATGCTTCAAGACCGGACATTATGTTTTGTGCTGATTTTTCGCCAAATCGTTCCAGACGTGCTATCTCCTGTTCACGAAGATTGTAGAGGTCGGCAGCATTGTTTATCATACCTTCCTGATAGAATAAGTCAACCGTTTCAGGTCCAAGCCCTTCTATGTTCATTGCTTTTCTGCTAATAAAATGCTCAATTTTACCTTTTATTTGCGGAGGACATGAATCTTCGTTCGTACAATAATGTGCGGCTTCATCATCAAATCGTGTGAGTGGCTCACCACATTCCGGACAATGTGTGATGAATTTCACAGGTTTGCTGCCTGGAGTCCTTGAGTCTATATCCACTCCGGTTATTTTGGGAATAATTTCTCCGCCTTTCTCTACATAAACCATGTCACCTTCGTGCAAATCAAGACTTTCTATTATGTCGGCATTATGAAGCGAAGCCCTTTTTACTATGGTACCGGACAGTTGAACCGGGTCAAGGTTTGCCACCGGTGTTATTGCTCCTGTACGTCCTACCTGGTATGTGACTTTCTGAAGTTTCGTGAGAGCTTTTTCAGCCTGAAATTTATATGCTATTGCCCATCGTGGCGATTTGGCTGTATATCCTAAATTTTTCTGCTGTCGTAATGAATTTACTTTCAGCACTATACCGTCGGTAGCTACTGGAAGGTTCTTTCTCTCTGTATCCCAATACTTTATAAATTCGAATACCTCCTGCAACGTCTTTACTTTACGTGTAGTATCTGATATTTTGAATCCCCATTTGCGGGCTTCTTGCAGATTTTCGTAATGTCCGTCGCATGGCAGATTGTCGCCTAAAAGATAATAAAGGTATGCGTCGAGTTTTCTGGATGCTACAACAGCTGAATTTTGTTGTTTTAGAGTGCCTGAAGCTGCATTTCTGGGATTGGCAAACAGAGGTTCTTCACGTGCTTCGCGTTCCTTGTTGAGCTTTTCGAATACTTCCCATGGCATTAGGATCTCACCGCGTATTTCAAATTCCTTCGGATAGTTATCACCTTTCAGGACCAGAGGAATTGTGCGTATGGTCTTCACATTGTTTGTCACATCGTCGCCTTTCACTCCGTCGCCACGTGTTACGGCACGTACCAGTTTTCCATTTTCGTAAGTAAGAGAAATGGATGTACCGTCGAATTTCATTTCGCAGCAAATTTCGAAATCCTCGTTTAGCGATTTTTTTACCCTCTCATAGAAGTCGGTAACTTCCTCTTCAGAGTATGTATTGCCTAAAGAAAGCATAGGATACTTGTGCTCAACCTGTATGAAATCTTTGTTGATATCACTTCCCACTCTCATTGTAGGAGAGTTCTCGTCATACGTTTCAGGATATTTTGCCTCCAGATCCTGCAATTCGCGCATCATACGGTCGAATTCAATGTCGCTTATTGTAGGAGAATTTAATACATAGTAGTTATAATTATGCGTGTGAAGCTCTTCACGCAGCTGATATATTCTTTCAATTTCAGGATTTGTCATAATAATTAAGATGTTAGTAATGCAAATTTAGCAAAAAAACTTGTCCTGCCGTCATAAGTACGGAGGATAATGTGTATTTTTGCGCTAAGTTAAAGAAATAACTCACGTAACTTCTATAACTTCTCTAACTACTATTAATATATGAGAATAGATATTATAACAGTATTGCCTGAGATGATTGAGGGCTTTTTCAATTGCTCGATAATGAGCCGCGCACAGAAAAAAGGTATTGCAGAGATTCATATCCACAATCTTCGCGACTATACTCTCGACAAATACCGTCGTGTTGACGATTATCCATTTGGTGGATGTGCCGGTATGGTAATGAAGATAGAGCCTATTGACCGTTGTATTACAGCACTTAAGGAACAGCGTCATTATGATGAAATAATCTTTACAAGTCCTGATGGTGAGAAGTTTGACCAGCCAATGGCGAACTCACTTTCCTTGCAGGAAAATCTGATGATTTTGTGCGGACATTTTAAAGGTATAGACTATCGTATCCGCGAACACTTCATAACCAAGGAAATAAGCATAGGCGACTATGTACTCACCGGTGGCGAACTTGCTGCTGCTGTCATAGCAGATGCTGTTGTGCGTATAATTCCGGGAGTTATTTCCGACGAGCAGTCTGCATTGTCCGATTCTTTCCAGGACAATCTTCTTGCTCCTCCTGTATATACTCGTCCGGCAGAATATAACGGTTGGAAAGTTCCTGATATACTTCTTTCCGGACATGAAGCTAAAATTCGTGAATGGGAGTTTCAGCAGTCGCTCGAAAGGACAAAACGTTTGCGTCCGGATTTATTGGAAGACTGATAATTCATACGCTCATAATATGAAAAAATCCCGTGAAACAATTGCTTCACGGGATTTTTTATAATACTTCATTATAATTTATACTTCCAGCGCACCGATTATATCACGTACAGATGAATATCCGTGACGTTCCAGATAGTCGTTTATGCCTTCTGCCACTTTTACTGTAATGGCAGGATCGATAAAGTTTGCTGTACCTATTTGAATAGCTGTAGCACCTGCAAGCATGAACTCTACAGCGTCTTTCCAGTTCATTATACCCCCAAGCCCTATTACAGGAATCTTAACAGCCTTGGCAACCTGCCATACCATTCTTAGTGCGATAGGTTTCACGGCAGCTCCACTCATTCCTCCTGTGATTGTTGAAAGTACCGGTTTGCGCTTTTCTGCATTGATAGCCATGCCTAACAGAGTGTTGATTAGCGAAACACTGTCTGCACCAGCACCTTCAGCCGCACGTGCTATTTCTGTAATGTCTGTCACATTGGGTGATAGTTTCACGATAAGCGTTTTATTGTAAACATCTCTTACGGCTTTTACCACTTCTGAAGCCCCTTTTGCAGTTACACCGAAGGCCATGCCTCCCTGTTTTACGTTAGGACATGAAATGTTCAATTCTATAGCCGGAATATTCTCAAGTTCGTTGATGATACGTGCTGTTTCTGCATAGTCTTCTATCTGTGAACCAGATACGTTTACTATCATGTTAGTCTTGATGTCCTTGATTTTAGGATAGATATTTTCCACGAAATAGTGTACGCCTTTATTTTGCAATCCTACGGCATTAAGCATACCCATCGGAGTTTCTGCCATACGCGGATAAGGGTTTCCTTCGCGATGATGGAGTGTAGTACCCTTAACTATAATACCTCCAATTTTCTTCAAGTCCACGAAATCTTCGAATTCGAGACCATAGCCGAAAGTTCCCGATGCAGTCATCACCGGATTAGTCATGTTCAGCTTACCTATGTTTACGCTTAAATCTGCCATAATAACTTCTTATAATTAAATACCGGACCTTCTTTACATACACACACGTGACCTTCTTGAGTGTTTTCTACACAGCAAAGACATGCACCTACACCACAAGCCATTGTATTCTCCAATGACACTTCACATTCTATGTTATTCTCTTTGGCATATTTGGCTACAGCCATCATCATGGGTTTCGGTCCACATGTATATATCATGTCGAACTTTGTAGTCTTCAAAATACTGTGCATTGTCACATAACCTTTTTCACCGGCCGAACCATCCTCGGTAGTAGTATATACATCACCCAAAGCTCTGAATTCATCTAATTGCAGAAGGTCATTAGCCGAACGTGCTCCCAATAAAAATACAGGTTTGCATCCTATTTTTTTAAGAGCTTCCCCCATATATAGCATAGGAGCGGTACCAACACCTCCACCTACTAAAAGAAGTTTCTTTTCAGTATTTTCAGGCATTGTGAACCCGTTGCCCAACGGGAGAACCACGTTTACTGTTTCACCTTTTTCTACAGTTGCAAGTTTCCTTGTTCCATCGCCTACAAGTTGAACGAGGAACCACACTTCGTTGTTTTTGCGATCAACATAGTTTATTGAAATAGGACGTCGCAGGAAAGTAGTATTCGAACCATCAATACGGATTTCTGCAAATTGTCCGGGAAGCATTTCAGGAAGCGGTTTGTCCTGTGTCAGCTTGATGAGAACATAGTTGTTATGCAGACGTACGTTCTCTGTTACAGTCAGATCTAAAATATATTTTTTCATAAAAAACCGGATAAAATCGTTTCTTTATGCAAAGATAGTGCAAACCGAGAGAAGTACAAAGTGAAAACATCGTTTTCAACTTTTAATTCCGAGGTGCAGCTTATCTTATCTAATTTAGCTTTATATATAAGGTGTAGCCTTACTGCTAAATCAGCATTTTTTATTGAAAGTTCAGTTAGGATTTTACTTGTTGTCCGGTTTGAACACTTCAAAAGTGCCATTATCGTAGAAAATTCTTATTTCAGTAATTTTTGGAGTAGGTTTTTCTATATACCTAACCTGCTCTTTTTCAGGTGTTTTATGGATGCTTACAGGTGTTTCTAATGGCTTCTCCTTGCGAAAATCAAAATAAAACTGCCCGTTGTCCGTATTTTCGGGATTCTCGGAGTTTTCAAAAAGTGGCATGTTACCTATTTTTTCCTGATTTTCGTTTACAGGCACATAGTCGTTACGTTCTGTTGCATTTTTACCTGTATCAGTTGTGTACATACTGCCTTCTCCGTACAAAATCCAGTTAAGGCTTATAGAGGGGAATGATTTGTGGATACGCTTTACCACATCCAGGCTTGGATTGTTCCTTCCGCTGAATATATGTGATAGCGATGATGTCGAAATTCCTATCTTTTCTGCAAAATCTGCATTGCTTAAACCTGCCGATCGCATGATTTGGATAATCCTGTCCTTCATTTACAAATGGAATAATATTGTTTTGTTTTTGTTACAAAGGTAAATATAAGATTTTACAAAAGCAAATTTACAACAATAAAGATAGATATTACAAAAGTAAACAGAAACAAGGGGAATATATAAATGTATATGTTTACAACTGTATATGTATTAGATTATAACTTTTGATATTTTGTGTAATATGCTGATTGTATAGAAGTTGTATATACTACATATATTTATTTAAATCAATTTTACCTATATACGTGATTTTTCTAATATTTATTTAAAGTAAATTCTTGAATATATTGTATAACCAATTGATTAATAATGTTTTATTCGTGTATAATATCCATGAAATAATATGCGTTTACTCATGTAAAGTCATCAAGAGGGGATTAACTTTAGTCATATTCCCTACTCTATTACAATTGTATATTTACTTACAATTGTTATTATGTTTACTTTTGTATATGTGGAATCATATGTTTACATCTGTAATTTTACAATAGTGATCATTTATATTTAATACAAATGTAAATATATTTACTGTTTATTTATATGTCCTCTGAGAATTGAAAATTCTCGTACAGATGTACATTTGCTTGTAAATTTTTAAATCTCGTGATTATACACTCTACAATAAAAAAAGCCCTATCCTCAATATGGATAGAGCTTTATTTATTAAGTTCTCTATGTTTATTACTTTGTCTATACGTTATAAGTCTAATGTAAAATGAAATAGACGAGCTCTCTTAAGAGTTCTCCCTGAGTTAATGATACATTGCCTATACCTTTCGATCGTGCGTCACAGAGTCTTATTTGAGTTATTATGTTCATAACCTTTACCCCTGAATAAGCCTTCATACCTGCGATATATTCTTTAGCCTGCCATGGTGATTTCAAATCCAGATATGCTGCTACACCATTGTCAGTTCTTTCCGGTGCATAGTATGCTACCATTAAATTGGAAAAGTAATTGAACAGAATAGCAAGTGTAGGCTGTATAGGATTACTTTTGGGGTTATCGTTGAAGTATTTTACAATCTTGTTTGCTTTAAGGATATCTTTTGCTATAAGCGCATTTTTCAGCTCGAAATTGTTGTAATCCTTGCTAATTCCAATGTTCCTTTCTATTTCTACAGGTGTAATCCTGTTTTTGTTTTTAGGCATTGTAATTATCAACTTGTCCAATTCTCCCGCCAGTCTGTTCAAATCATTTCCAACATATTCTGCCATCAGTTCTGCCGCCTTATCTTCTATCTCCATTTTTTTTCTTTTCATATACGTTGAAATGAATGTCGGCAGCATATTTTCTTTTAATTTCTTAGATTCAAATACTACACCTTTTTTCTCTATTTCCGCAACGATTTTTTTCCTTTTATCCAGAATTCCATGTTTGTAGCAGAATACAAGTATGGTTGATTCCAGTGGCTTTTGCATATAGAATGATAGTTCGTCCCAAGATCTTAAATTTTGCGCTTCTTTTACTACTACAACCTGATGTTCCGACATCATAGGATATCTTTTAGCATTATTTACTATACTTGCCATGTCAGTATCCAAACCGTATATTATCGTCAGATTAAATTCACGCTCATTCTCGTCCAAAGCTTTTTCTACTATGTAGTCAGATATTCTGTCAATATAATAGTCCTCTTCTCCCATGAGCAGATAGACAGGCGCAAACTTACCGTTTTTTATATCTTTGGCTATATCTTCGTATGTCATTATTATTTAAATTATTGCATGTTGGTTTTAGTGTTTCATATCGTTTTATTAATTTTGTCCTTGATTAATTTCCGTTACATAATTCGTTTCGGACAAAAACTATTAATGCAAATATACGAAATGTTATCATTAAACCTGCCATCAGCTCCTCTTAAAATTGCCGACAGATGCGGTAAGAAATATATATTTGATATTTTAAGGAAAAAATATGTGGCTCTTACTCCGGAAGAATGGGTACGCCAACATTTTGTACATTATCTGATAAATCATCTTGGCTATCCTTCCGGATTGCTTGCCAACGAGGTTGGTATCAATCTGAACGGTACTTCCAAGCGTTGTGATACTGTTCTTTATTCATCAGCTCTTGTTCCTCGTATGATAGTTGAATATAAAGCACCAGATGTAAATATTTCTCAACAAGTTTTTAATCAGATTACTCGTTATAATATCGTGCTCCGAGTAGATTATCTTGTGGTCACTAATGGTATCAATCATTATTGCTGTAAAGTCGATTATAATACGGGGCAATATACTTTCCTTCCGTCAGTACCTTTTTTCTCTAACCTGTAAAAAGAAACAGGGCCGTACATGTCTGTTTTTTTTTTATAACATGCACTGCCCGCCATATTTTTGTTGTCTGTCTTATTCCTCTGAATTTGATGACAATCTTGATCTCCTTGGTTTTGTTTCTTTTACTTCTGCTTCTACCGGAGCTACACCTGCTAATTCCTGGTCAACCATAATTCTTCCGCAGTATTCACAAACTATGATTTTCTTTCTCATTCTGATGTCAAGTTGTCTTTGTGCCGGAATTTTATTGAAGCAACCTCCACAAGCACCTCTTTGCACGTAAGTAATTCCAAGTCCGTTTCTTGAGTTTGATCTTATGCGTTTGAAAGCCTGCAGCAATCTTGGTTCAATGCCACTTTCTATGTTCTTGGCATTTTCCCTAAGTCTTTCTTCTTCCTGTTTTGTTTCAGCAACTATTTCTTCAAGTTCGTTCTTCTTGTCTTCAAGATCTTTGTTTCTTTCTTCGAGAGCGTTCTGACTTTTTACTATTTCCTCTTCTTTGGCTTTTATCGCTGCATTAGCTTCCTTGATTCTTTTTTCGTTCAGTTCCACTTCAAGCGACTGGAATTCTATTTCCTTTGTCAGCACGTCATATTCGCGGTTATTTCTTACATTATCTTGCTGTGCTTTGTATTTTTCTATAGAAGCCTTTGCTGTTTCAATGTCGATTTTTCTTGTAGCTACATTCTGCTTCAGTTCTTCTATTTCTGTTTTTATCTTCTCAATACGAGTGTTCAAACCTGTAATTTCATCTTCAAGGTCTCTCACTTCGAGTGGCAACTCTCCTCTAAGAGTTTTGATTTTATCCATTTCAGAAAGGATAGTCTGCAGTTTGTACAGAGCAGTAAGTTTCTGTTCAACGCTTACTTCCGAAAGGTCTTTTTTTGCTTCTTTAGCCATAGTTTTATAAATATTTAATTGGGTTCGTATTAATTTTCGTCTGTTCCATTCTAAGGGATGGGAATTTTCTGTTCAGAAAATCCTGAATTATATCCTTTGTGTATTGTTCACTTTCGTAGTGTCCTATTTCCGTAGCCAGTATCTTGTCTTCGTAATAAAAATAGTCATGATATTTTATTTCTCCTGTTACGAATGCGTCAGCATGTTCTTTCACAGCTTTTTCCATCAGGAAAGCTCCTGCTCCACCACATATTGCAACTTTCGAGATCAGTCTTCCGGTCAATTTTGTATGTTTTACGCATCCGGCCTCAAAAGTTCTTTTCACATGTTTCAGGAATTCTGTTTCTGTCATAGGTTCTTCCAGTTCTCCTATTGCTCCAGATCCGGCCATAAGCCATTCTGACGGTTTATTGTTTTCCTCTGTGTTATTAGAAGATTCCTGTTGCATGTACTCTTTCGGATCCAGTACTTTTACATTTTTCAGTCCTATTTTTTCTGCTATTTTATAGTTTACTCCGTTCGGTGCATTATCAAGATTGGTATGCATAGAATAGATTGTTATTTCATTCTTTATAGCATTCATAATACACCTTTCCGTATAGTCTTTTCCTGTGATAGACTTATACCCTTTGAACATTAGCGGATGATGAGAAATAATCAGGTTAATACCTTGGTTAATAGCCTCTTCCACTACATCTTCAGTAACGTCCAGACACAACAAAGCCCCTGTAGCTTTCACGTCTGTCAATCCTACTTGCATTCCGGCATTGTCAAATCCGTCCTGCAAAGGCAGAGGCGCGAATATCTCAAGGGCGTCTATAATTTCCTTAATTTTCATATTTGCGAATAAATTCTTTGCAAAAATAAAAACAAAGAAGATTGTATAAAGAATGAAGAACAAAGAATTAAGATTTTTTCACCCTTTATTCTTCATTCTTATGATATTAATATGCTCTTGCAAATAACACTCTTCTTGCTGAAGGTTTGCCTGTAACCATATCTACACCAGGAGTAAGGCTTTCTTCGTCAGCTTCGAAAGGAAGACATCTTATTGTTGCCTTGGTTTCGTCCTTGATACGCTCTTCTGTTTCTGTTGTACCGTCCCAATGTGCAAGTATGAATCCTCCCTTTTCAATCTGTTCCTTGAATTCATCGTAGGTATCCACTTTCACAATATGTTCGTTTCTGTATTTCAGAGCTTTCTGATAAATATTTTCCTGGATATCCTCAAGCAGATTCTTTACATATTCTTCTATTCCGTCACAAGAACGTGTCTCCTTTTCCAGTGTATCACGGCGCATAACCTCCATTGTATTGTTTTCAAGATCTCTTCCTCCCATAACGAGTCTTACAGGAACTCCTTTCAGCTCATAGTCGGCAAATTTGAATCCCGGACGCTTATTGTCTGCGTTGTCATATTTCACTGAAATGCCCATACTTCTGAGTTTTGCTACGATACCGTCAACTTTTTCGTTGATTTGGTTCAGTTGCTCTTCATTCTTATATATAGGTACAATAACTACCTGTATTGGAGCCAGATGTGGTGGCAGTACCAAACCATTATCATCTGAATGAGTCATAATCAGTGCTCCCATCAAACGTGTAGAAACGCCCCATGAAGTAGCCCAAACATAATCTAATTTATTGTTTTTATCAACGAACTGCACATTGAATGCCTTGGCGAAATTCTGTCCTAAGAAATGTGATGTACCACATTGCAAAGCCTTACCATCTTGCATCAGACCTTCTATTGTGTATGTGTCAAGTGCTCCTGCAAAACGTTCGTTAGCCGATTTTACACCTTTTATAACTGGCACAGCCATGAATTTTTCAGCGAAATCACCATATACATGTAGCATCTTCTGTGCTTCTGCTTCTGCTTCTTCTCTTGTTGCGTGAGCTGTATGACCTTCCTGCCACAAGAACTCAGCAGTACGCAGGAACAGACGTGTACGCATTTCCCATCTCATAACGTTTGCCCATTGGTTACATAATATAGGCAGGTCACGGTATGAGTTAATCCAGTTTTTATAAGTACTCCATATAATAGTTTCCGAAGTCGGTCTGATAATAAGCTCTTCTTCAAGTTTTGCGTTAGGGTCAACGATAACTCCCGATCCGTCTTCTGCATTTTTCAGTCTGTAATGTGTCACAACAGCACATTCCTTGGCAAATCCCTCCACGTGTTCAGCCTCT
Organism: uncultured Phocaeicola sp.; assembly: GCA_944320605.1. Taxonomy (GTDB): domain Bacteria; phylum Bacteroidota; class Bacteroidia; order Bacteroidales; family Bacteroidaceae; genus Phocaeicola. The sequence continues at coordinate 15,949 of CALUIE010000047.1, forward strand.
CTGCTCAGATATGATTTAGGAATAAGCAGTGGAAAATATGCGTTTACGTGTCCTGTAGCTTTGAACATGTCGTCCAGCTGTCTTTGCATTTTTTCCCATATAGCATATCCGTAAGGTTTGATAACCATACATCCTCTCACTGGCGACTGTTCAGCCAAGTCCGCCTTTACCACCAGGTCATTATACCATTGTGAATAGTTTTCGCTTCTTTTGGTAAGTTCTTTCAGTTCTTTAGCCATAGCTGTTTTATTTGTTTTTTCGAGTGTGCAAAATTAATAAAATAAGCGCACAATAATTCATTGCGCGCTAAAAAAAGTTATTTTTTATAGTCGTAATACCATCGGAAAGTATCTCCGAATTCCATTTTCATTTTATTTCTTTCCTCGTTTTCCGATTTATATGTATCCATTTGCCTGTATTTGTATCTTTCCATCTGCTTATGACAGATACTGTCCTTGTCTTGAATTTCAAGATTCCACAGTGGATTCTTCTCTTTGTATAATAAGGCAGCTTCCTTAAAGTATTTTTGCAATGAATCCCCTTTTATTCCAAAATTGTCTATAGCAGTTGCAAACTCATCAATATCCTTATCCAGTATCAGTCCGGCCAGATAATATAATCTGGCATTCTGGCAACTGTCATTCTCGTACGCCAGTCTTTTCAGATAAACCATCAGGTTTTCTCCTTCATGTGGCTTTTCTCCTAAAAATGCATATATTGAATCGTTGGTATATCTTACAGTCTTTGTAGGGTCCGAACTGAAAAACATTCCTTCTGATTTAAAGTTCTGCGGATATTTGAACAACATTTCCCCTGTTTTCCCCTCTTTGGTCATTGCCATCATTCTCAAGGCAGTCATAGTTCTTGTGGCTTTATCTGATTTTGCGGCAACCATGAGTACTTCATCGTACTTGTTTCGTCTCATCAGATTTTCCATTCTCAGTTCATTATGCAGATATTTGTTGGTATTTCCCAGACACAGAGTAGATATACACATCACAATCATTAGAGATATGTTGCTGATTACCATACCCATTGTATTGGTATTGCCGTAATATGGATTGCCGAATAATTTTCTTGCTGCAACCACAATACCTACGTAAACCACAATTATTATAGGCATGAGCCACAGCCACGTATAGGAATTACTCCCTGCATATATATCTCTACCGAAACCTGTCATTGTGACGAGTCCTAAGAATGACGGAAGATATGACAAAGCGCATACTCTGCCTCTCAGTCTCATCAGTAGATTCAGTCCCCATTTCATTATCAGTAAAATAGTGATGATAATGATTGTGGCAGGAATTATTTTGAATTCCGTCTTACCATTAGCCATCGAATAATGCATGGCTTCTATCAGGTCTTTCTGAAAACATGCCAGATATACAGCAGCAAATACTATAAATAAGCTACCGCACACCCAGTCACACAGGTGTGCAGCAGCTTTATTATATTTTCTATATCCGTAGTACTCCATAATTAATTTTTCACTCTTTTCAGGACTACTGCAGTTCTTGCCGGAAGATATAGTTTAAGCCATTCTTTCTTTTCTTTGGCATAAAGAGGATCGGCACATGTAAAGTGAGTTATTGAATCATCGTTGAACCCGAAACCTCCAAAATCCTTGCTGTCTGTGTTCAGCACAACTTCGTATGCCCCTTTAGGAACTAAGAATCCATAATCAGTGAACGATCTTGTCGGATTGAAGTTGAACACGAATATAAGGTCTTTTCTTCTGTAAGCCAAAACTTGGTCACCATCGTTATGCCATATTTCCACAACATCAGTTTTCTGTATGTTTTTCACTCCCGTAATGGTTTCTACCATCTTCTGGTCAAAATCGCCAAGGTAGTGGTAACACAGTTCCTTATTGTCCACTAAGTTCCACTGTCTTTTGGCATATTTATAAGACCATCCGTTTCCTTCTCTTGGGAAATCTATCCATTCCGGATGTCCGAACTCGTTGCCCATGAAGTTCAGGTATCCTCCGTTTATAGTCGAAGCAGTAAGCAGTCTTATCATTTTGTGCAGTGCTATACCTCTTTGTACCACTCCGTTTTCGTCACCTTTCTTGAAGTGCCAGTACATGTCAGCGTCACATAGTCTGAAGATTATAGTCTTGTCACCCACCAATGCCTGATCATGGCTTTCGCAGTATGAGATGGTCTTTTCATCTTTTCTTCTGTTAGTTACTTCCCAGAACAGACTTGACGGCTTCCAGTCCTCATCTCTTCTTTCCTTAATTATCTTTATCCAATAATCAGGAATGTTCATTGCCATTCTGTAGTCGAAACCATATCCTCCGTCATCAAATGGAGCTGCCAGTCCAGGCATTCCTGAAACCTCTTCTGCTATTGTGATGGCTCTTGGATTTACGGCATGAATCAGTTTGTTTGCCAAAGTCAGGTAGCAGATAGCATTATCGTCCTGGTGTCCGTTGTAATAGTCACCATAGTTACAGAATGCCTCTCCCAATCCATGACTGTAGTACAACATTGAAGTAACCCCGTCGAATCTGAAACCGTCAAATTTGAATTCTTCCATCCAATATTTGCAGTTAGACAGAAGGAAATGCATTACCTGATTCTTTCCGTAGTCGAAACACAGAGAATCCCATGCCGGATGTTCTCTTCTTCCTCCCTGGTAGAAATATTGGTTAGGATCACCAGCGAAGTTACCCAAACCTTCCACTTCGTTTTTCACGGCGTGAGAGTGTACTATATCCATTATTACAGCTATACCCATCTGATGTGCCGTATCGATAAGCTGTTTCAGTTCATCCGGTGTACCGAATCTTGACGAAGGTGCAAAGAAGCTCGAAACGTGATATCCGAAACTACCATAATACGGATGTTCCTGAATTGCCATTATCTGGATACAGTTATATCCGTCTTTTGCTATTCTTGGCAATATATTTTCCCTGAATTCATTGTATGTACCCACTTTCTCGGCATCCTGAGCCATACCTATATGGCATTCATAAATCATCAGGGGACCAACGTTCGGTATAAATACTTTCTTTTTGAATTTATAAGGTTTTGCAGGATCCCATACCTGTGCGCTGAATATTTTTGTATTCTCGTCCTGAACAACTCTTGTAGCCCATGCAGGAATACGTTCTCCACATCCGTTGCTCCAATATACTTTTAATTTGTACAGGTCACCATGTTTCATTGCCTTGGCTGGCAATTGTATTTCCCAGTTCTCGGTTTTCTTTATTTTGTTCAGTTTGTATTCCGGTGTTTCTTTCCATCCGTTGAAGTCACCTACTAAATATATGGCAGTGGCATTTGGAGCCCATTCTCTAAGTACCCATTTGGTTTCTTTTCCTTCCTTAATCTTATGCAAGCCAAAATATAAATGTCCTGATGCGAATTCTTCCAGAGAGCATCTTTTAGTTAGTTCCTTTTCTTTTCTAAGCACCATCTCGTGTCTTCCGTTAATGGCGTCTGCATACGGTTCCAACCACGGGTCATTTTTAATGATATTCAAGACTTTGTCCATAATTATTTAAGTTTTTAAGTTTGTGAGTTTTTAGTTAGCCGATTAAAAAATCTAACCTCTCTACCTACAAAAATACATTAATTTTTCAAGGAAAGAAAAAAAAACTAAAAAAAAAGCCCTAAAACGCTCCTTTTTGCTATGGATTTACATTTTTTTATCATCCAATAGCCTTCCATTCTTAAAAGTTCCTTTTCTTATTACTTTTCCTGAAGGATCTTTTTCTAAAAAATCGCCGTCCTTTTTACCGTTTTTGAATTCACCTTCAAAAACAGTTCCGTTCTTTTCCGTTATAGTTCCTTTTCCGTGTTCCTTACCTCTTACGAAATCTCCTGTATATACAGATCCGTCGGTCATTTTCAAACGGCCTTTCCCTTCTGCCATATTGTTTTTCCATTGCCCCTCGTATATGTCTCCGTTAGCCCAGATATATTTACCCTCTCCGTCCCTTGCATTATCTTTCCAGAGACCTTCATAAATGGCTCCGTTAGCCCATTTGAATATACCTTTTCCCTCCTGTTTGCCATTTCTGAATTCACCTTCGTAAATATCTCCGTTAGGATAGGTATATACTCCCTTGCCGGTTCTTTCTCCGTTTGCGTATTCTCCTTCGTATCTCTCTCCATTATGGAAATAATATACTCCTTTTCCGTCCTGTACATCATTTTTCCATTCTCCCGTATATTTGTCTCCGTTGGTATATACGAATGTACCTTTCCCATGCCTGAACCCGTCTCTCCATTCTCCTTCATACTTTGAACCGTCTTCCCATGTCATGTTTCCGTATCCGTCTTTCAGGTCATTTTTCCATTCTCCTTCATATACGGCTCCTCCTGCCCATACATATCTGCCTTTTCCGTTTCTTTTGCTTTTGCTCCAGTCACCGGTATATCGGTCGCCGTTGAAATATTCCATATCACCGTTTCCTTCCTGCATATCCTCTCTCCACTCTCCTTTATACATGTTATTGTTGGCAAAATAATAAGTACCTTTCCCCTGCTTCATATCTTCATTCCATTGTCCTATATACCTTTCTCCAATATTCAGCATCATGGTACCTTCACCGTTTCTTTTTCCTTTGGTGTATTCACCCTCATACATGTCTCCGTTTGGATATACAGTTCTTCCCATTCCGTCCGGTTTTCTTCTTTTCAGCTCACCGGAGTATTCTGCGCCATTTTTGAACTTATAATATCCCACTGACAGTTGTGCTTTTGTCATTCCGCACACCATCATCATTATTAAAGCCAAACCGTATATTCTTAAATTCATGATATTCCCTTTCTTTTGAAAATTAAACATTACCAGCCACAACCTCTACCATTTTGTTCCAGTCCAGATATTTTTCTGCCAGTTCCATAATTCTTTTTTCCGTGATATTCTTTATAGATTCTACAGACCTGTCGAAGAAATCATCGTCTGTTCCTGCCGTAAGCACATAAATCCATGCTTCAGTTATCGACAGAGCATTTTCGTACGCCCGGCATATATCTCCCATCATATAGTTTTTCACCATGGTGAGTTCATTTTTATCTGCCAATGTACATTTCAGTCTTTCTATTTCATTTTTAGTTTCTTTTATCACATTCTCCACATACTCGTTCCCGGTTTCTGTACTGATTATTAGCACACTACAATCCGGATACGATACTATACCCGAACCTATCCCGTATGTATATCCTTTGTCTTCTCTGATATTCTTCATCAGTCTGCTTCCGAAATATCCTCCCATCATGGTGTTCAGCACCTTCAGATCAAGAAAATCCTCATGCATCCTGTCAGGAAGGAAACATCCTATTTTTACCGAACTCTGCATTCCGTCTTTTTTCTCCACTTTTACTCTCTTTTCTATGATTCCTCTTGGTTCAGGCATCACAGGAATGTTTTTATTCCTGTTCATTCCCCATGAAGTCTCACCGAAATACTGTTCGATACACTTCAGTACTTTGTCTGTAATTTTTCCTGCTACGAATAGAGTACAGTTGTCCGAATAATAATTATCGTCATAAAATGTTTTCAGCATCTCTGTCGATAGCCTTTCGTAATCTTCCAGTTCGGCAAATTTTCCAAGCGGATGCTCTGGTCCGAACAGCTCTTTGTTCAGTCTCTTTCTTGCCATAACCTCTACCCTCTGAGCGTTGACCAGAAACATCTGTTTGTTGCTTTCTGTCACTATTTTTAATTCTCTTTCGGGAAAAACAGGCTCCTTTATCATTTGAGCCAATATATCAATGGTTTTTTCAAAGAATTTACCTAATGAATAAAGAGTTATGAATCCGCTGTTCACAGACGATGATAAATCCAGCCAGGCCCCGTAGAAATCCAGTTTTTCCGCTATTTCAGCCGAAGTCATATTTCTTGTTCCTTCTCTGAGCATCCTGTTTGTCATCATGGCTTGAAGAGGATAATTCTGGTCTAATTGTCCGCTGCCTATTACCAGATCAAATCTTATCACATCTTCCATCCCGGTGTCTAAAATATTAAGTACCATTCCGTTAGGCATGATTTTTCTCACCGGTCGTTGTATATTGAGTTCGGCTATACAGTCTATAGCCGGCATTATTTTTCTATCCACAGTCAAAATTTATAATTAATCATTGATATGCAAAAATACGAAGAAATTCATAAATTTGTATGCAAAATAATGTAAAAGAATACAATACCTATTCTAAACGACTTACAAAAATGAAAACATGTATCATCTGTATAGGGTCAAATCATAACCCTACAGCAAATATTTCAATTGCTGTAGAAAGCCTTTCTTGTCTTTTCCCGGACATTCTTTGGGGCGAGACAGTAGTCACTCCTGCCGAAGGCATATCATTTACAGTTCCTGATTATCATAATCGTGCCGCTAAGTTCACCACCGATATGGGCATATCCGAACTCAAATCCCGTTTCAAGGAAATAGAAAAAGCCTGCGGACGGGAACCAGATTCCAAATCCACAGGCATCGTACCTCTCGATATTGATTTACTTGAATACGATGGAAAAGTCCTTAAACCCAAGGATATGGAATCCGACTATGTCCGGCAGGCTTTAGCTTATTTAAAATAAATCTCTATTTCAGTTCTTCAATCACCTTCAGCAGATACTGTCCGTACTGGTTCTTCAGCATAGGCTCCGCATTCTTCCTCATCTGTTCCTCGCTTATCCATCCTTTGCGGTA
>CALUIE010000048.1 GCA_944320605.1 uncultured Phocaeicola sp.
ATGAAACAGTATCCTACTGAAGCTGCTGACTTGTTCGCTGCTTGCGAAGACATGGCTAAGAAACGCTATGCTTCTTATAAGCGTATGGCTGCAATGGACTGGAGCGAAGAAAAATAATCTTCAAAGATTAATATAAAAATTACAGGCTGTCTCAAAATTTGGGACAGCCTTTTTTTATTAAACTCTCTAAAGAAATATAATCAAAAATAGATAGTTATATTACTTACTTCACATATTTACGGTAAATGTTTTTCATATACTTGTCAGAAGAACTGCCTTTACCGTTTATCTTATTATAATAGAATACTCCCTTATAATACGCATCATAATCAAACAAGCCGAATCTGTTGAATGGGAAATAATGCAAAGAGCCATCTCTACCGACAAAACCATAATTCCTTCTTATAGGGTCCGCTATAAAATAAATATAATATTTTCCAAATGCCTTATAGTAAGGTTCCATATAGAAATGTCTTGTTTTTTTATGTCCATTAAAACCAAATGTATATTCAGTTCTGACAGGAACACCACCTTGTTTTGCGGCAATCCATCTCATCCCATTTATGGTATTCCTTAAGATGCTATCTGTATTCAAACCTTCTGAACTAAAATCAGGAAGAATGTCGAATTCTATATCAACCGGTATTCCGTCAGTTCCTATAATCAGTGAGCCTGACACACTGTAATCAACATTAATACCTTTTTGACTAAGTATCTTCCTAAACGGTGAAGACAATTCCCAAAGAAAAGTATGGTCACCGATAAAAACAGGTTTGACCTCAGGATTATAAACAATTACATCACTGTCAGACGGAGAACTCGAAGTATTCGAGAATACATTCTCCACAAACTGTGTATATAAAGATTTATCACCATTATCACACTCTGTACCAACTATTAGTTTATCAGAGAACACAACCGATATATTCTGTTTATCAACAGAATAAGCAGGAGTCCATCTTGGAGACTTATTTAATATATTCAGTATTTCTGACGACAATAACTGACTTTTTGCTTCGACCAAGACATCGCGTATTCTTCCTTTTTCATTAACTGTATATTTAATAGAGACTGTATCTGAATATCCTTTTCCCAATTCTGCAGGAATTTTCAGTTTATCATATACCCACCTCATAAAATTATCACTGCCATTAAAAGGTGAATTTCTCTGTTCGTCAACAGCAAACCTTGGAGGAACATGTAAAGGATATCTTTTTATACCATCACGTTTATCTAAAGGAATAAGTTCATAAAAATCCACCGTAATATATTGATATGCATCTTCTATGTTTTTAGGCTGTATATTACATTTAGGTGCCCCTTCAACAACCTTTTTAATCTCTTCTTCAAATGCCGGATTCAACGTGCTAAGTCCACTTGATATAAAGACCTTTCCATCCCATGAAGTACTGATACAAAATTGTTCAATACCGGCCACACGATATTTGTAAGCATCTTCAGGGAAACAAACATTATCGGTTATCCATTCCGATACTTTTTGCAGGTCATACACCTCATCATTCATAGTACTTGCAATGCATATTCCATAATTAAAAATAACGCAAAAGCATAAAAATAAGAAGTTAACAATTTTATTCATAGCTATATCTATTTTATAAAGTTATAATCAGCAGCATATACAAAGGTAATTTTTTTACATAAAAAGAAATAAAAAGCGTAGATATTCATTTGATTTACTTTTAATCACCTTTTTCTCTCCCTATAATTCTGTGGTGACATACCAACCTGTTTCTTGAAAAAGGTTCCGAAACTGGAGGAATTTGGGAAATTAAATTCCTCTGATATTTCCTGCACAGTCTTGTTGGTACTGTCAAGCATAGCCATAGATTTACGGATTATTGCCTTGAACACCAATTCTTGAACTGTATATCCACATACTGTCTTGGACAACCCGGAAAGATATTTTGGAGAAAGAAAAAGTTTGTCTGCATAGAACTCTACTCCACGCTCTGACATGAAATGACGGTCTATAAGACGAATAAGACGGAGGAATATTTCCGTACGTCTTGCTCCTACAGAATTTCCGGAAAGAAATTTCTTCTGAAATACAGAACAAAGACGATATGTAAGCGACAATAAAAGAAGACGCTTTTCATATACAGGGAAAAAGTCATCCTGCTGCGGTTGTTTTGTTCCGATGAGCGATATATATCCTGCCACATCATCTTCATCGCCTGTATTCCATACACAATATGTTTCCGGCGACATCTGCGAGTAGAGATGCACGGAATAAACCATATTCCCAAGAACATCACGTATAGGTGCCACCTTATATATGATAATACTTACTTCAAGGGTATCAGACTGACCGGTTACACTGAAATAGGCCCCCTCATGAATAAAAACAGTTTCTCCAGTATGCGCCTCATACTGTTTACCAGAAAGTTCAAAATTAAATCTACCGGTATGACATACAATCAAACCTATACCGAAATTGACAAAACCTTTCTTTATGCTCTCCGGGAAATCAAAAACCGGTCCGCCCGATGAACATACATCAGACTGACCAGCTATATTTTCATCTAATTTTATTAATCTCTCAGAACTGCTTGTCATATCAACTCAACTTTTCGCTAAGTTAATAAAATTACCGGACTTAGCGAAAGAATTCCGCTAAGCCGATAATTTCCTCTTACGATATGGATAAACAAGAACGAAAAGCATCGAAATCATACATCCATAGAATGTCCAGCCGGACATTTCCTTTACAGCCGAGAGTGTAGCCTGAACCTGTACCTTACCCTTTGCGGATATGGCAGCCATATTCTCTGCCTCGGTTTCACTCTTACCCTGATAGCGCATTCCTCGCACTGTCTGGTCGTACGAAGCGGCATTCTGTGCTTCTACCCTATCAACTTCATGAGCAAAACGTGTGATGTAATGTTGCTGGCGATACTGAAGCACGTTGGTATAAAGTGAAGTACCAATACATGGTCCTAAAATCATACGTACAGAAAGCATTATGCAAATCCAAGTGGACATATATTTGTATGGCATACGCTGATTGGCATGTACAGCTGCAAGGGAATATAAAAGCATCATCCCTGTGGAACGGATTATCACAGGATATTTCATTCTCTCATAGAGTCCTGCTGTCTGTACTTCGAAATACATGAACAGTGCCGACATTCCTATAAGAAGAAATCCCATACCGAAAAGGTATTTCAGTTTAACTCCTTTTGAACCCAATACTATGGCTATCACCGCTCCAATAAAATATCCCAATATGCTCCAGTTACCTAAAGCGGCATTCTGCCAGTTGTCAATCTTCATGCCTACTCCGGTAAAGACATTGACAAACATGGAACTGGTGTTGAATATCATCAGCAGAAGAAAGAGTACTATACCCATATTGATAGTACGCAGACGGAACACTTCTGTCATGAAATACGGCGAACGTCCGGAAGATTCCATATAGAAGAAGGCTGCACCGAATACCACTGCAAGCACAGTGGAACGGACTATTGTGGGATCAGAATACCAGTCGAGAGTCTTACCGTAAACCAGCACATAGACTATACATGTCATCATAGCACTGAACACAGCCACATTTCCGAATTTACGGAAGTTTATAGGAAAACGAGGGCTGTTATAGCTGTGATAAGGCATTGTCACCATTATAATAAGTATCGCTGCAAGCGTCATTCCCATCATATAGTAATATACATCCTGCCACTGATATTCGTATGCCAGCCATGCGGTAAGTGATGTTCCTATCTGTCCGAGTATCATAAAGAAGAGGTAAATGATAGGCATACTCTTGCTTTTTTCTGCATCAAGGGCATCCCAACCTTCTTCCGTGGTCGGTTCCATTCCCGGAGTGATATTCCTTGTAGCCTCCATTCCAAAGGCATATTTTATCAGGGTAAAAAGGTTCACCATCATAAGTACCATACGCAGGAAACCCATAATAAGGCTGCACAATGCAAGAAGAAAGATACTGTCGGTGACAGCACACACATAACTGAGAATGTACAAGAGTGAGAAACCCACCACGCACATCATTTTTTCACGGCGGATACATACCAGCTGATAGAAGAATGGAGCGAAGGCTGCCATACCTATTGAGGTGACGAACCCCACGAACTGGATATGTTCCGACTGGATTCCCAGTCCGCTTGTCATCTCACCGCTGTTGGCAGTATATACTCCGCCCACAGTCAGTATCGGGATGAAAAGCAGTATCAGCAGGATTATACCTACAGGTTTGGGAACCCAATTATAGAATGGATAATTCTTTGACATAGATTATAATTTAGCTTTCACAATAACCATCATCCCGGCAGCAAGACGTTCATTGTCTTCCTTACTCAGCCCCTCGAAATCTATTCTTACAGGAACACGCTGGCGTATCTTCACAAAGTTTCCGGCTGAATTGTCGGTAGGAACGAGCGAGTATTTTGAACCTGTGGCACCTGATATAGCTGTAATCTTTCCTTTGAATTCTTTGTCGCTTACGGCATCTACCGTAAGTGTTACTTCCTGACCTATATGAAGGTTTTCCACCTGAGTTTCCTTGTAGTTGGCTATCACCCATTTCTGTGTGTCAGGCAATATGTAGGTTATGGTCTGTCCGGCAGATATGAACTGTCCTTCCTCTATAGCACGACGTCCCAACTGTCCGTCGCACGGTGCGGTAACTACTGTGTATGAAAGATTGAGTCTTGCCATTTCCAGTGCGGCCTGTGCACGCTGTATGGCAGCTTCCATGTTCTGACGACGGGTTGATACCTCGTTCACTCCCGACATTGCTGCTTCCTGCTGACGTTTCAAAGCCACAAGTTTTTTCTTCGTTGCCTCATACTCTGTCTCTATCTGTTCCAACTGGATAGGTGTGGCAGCATTTCTCAGAAGAAGGTTTTCATAACGTTTACGATCCTTCTCTAACTTTGCCAGACGGATTTCCACTTCCGAAATAGAGGCCTCATAAACCGAAGCCGAAGCTTTTGTGGTCTGAAGTGTCTGCCCTATAACGGATGCTCCTGCCATGGCATCTTTCAATGCTGCCTCGGCTTCCATAACTCTGATGCGGTATTCACGGTCGTCAAGAACCATCAGTGTATCGCCTTTCTTCACTGTCTGATGTTCTGTGAAATACACCTTCTTTATATATCCCGAAGCACGGAGGTTTACCGGCGAGATGTATTGTTCTATCTGTGCGTCATTGCTTGTTTCGTTCAGCTTGTAGCTGAAGAACATTACTCCAATCTGATAGAGTCCTACCAGAAGGATTATAATTCCGAATGTACTTGCCAGCATCTGACGGTGGCGTTGTTTTCTGAGTTTTGCAGCTTGTTTCTCAAGTGTATTTTTCTTTATATCAAGTTCTTTTGTTTCCATATCGTTTTTTATTTGAAGTTAGGTTATTTCAATAATGTCTCAAGTTTTCCTGTAAGTTTAAGCATCGTAAGATTATTCACGCGATAGTTGTAATGTGCAGTCACATAGTTGTTCTGTGCCTCACTCATACGCATTTCATCCTGAAGTACTTCTGTCATTGATGCCACACCTTCACGGTAGCGGTCGGAAGTAACTTCGTAAACGTCTTCCGCCAATAGGTAGTTGTCTTTCTGCTTGGTGAAATTGCGGCGGCTGTTCATCAGATCATTCGTGGCGTTCAGATACTGTGTCCTGAAACTTTTCAGAGCATTGTCATACGACAGTTTTGCATTTTCAATGTCAAGTTTCGCCTTTCTCACTTTAGAGCGTTTGTCCAGTCCGTCGAATATCGGTACTCTCAATGTCAGGCCTATACCTGATGAGTTATACCATTTGCTTGACGGTCCGTCATGAAACCAGTTCTTTGCCTTATCGGTGAATGCCGAATACATGAAACTTCCGGTAAGCGACAATGAAGGAATATATCCCTGCGAAATCATTTTCTTCTGTTTCTCTGCCAGTGTACTTTGCTTCTTCAGCAGCTCCAGTTCCGGCTGACCCTCGTACAGACCGCTCATTTCTACAGGAATGATACTTTCTGTATCAACCGGAGTGAGTGTGATGTCTGTTTCAGCAGGATAGTCTATCACATATTTCAACATGTTTATTTGTTGTGTGAGCATTGCCACAGCATTGTCATACTGCACCTGAAGATTCTCCAGATTGATATTTACACGCTTCACATCCACTTCCATAGCCATACCATTATCAAAGAAAGCTGTGGTAATGTCTCTCAATTCTTCCAGACGGGTGATGTTTTCTTTCACTATCGAAATCTGCTCGGCTGTACTTTGTCCTAAGTAATACATCTTTGTGATTTGCATTATCAGGTCCTCGCGTGCCTTGCCGTAAGAAAGAGTGTTTATTTCGTCCATCATCTTGGTAACCGACATTGCCGTATAAATGGTCTGGTTATACAGAGGCATCTGAAGTTGCAATCCCGCCGAAGCATTATATTGCAGTGTCTTTGTAACGTTGTAAGGATTACCGTATGCCGAACCGTCGGTGACTGAAACTGGAGGGTTGAAATTGTCGTTGAAAGATGCCACCGCATTGATTTGTGGCAACAGCTTGGAGCGGTTCTCCGAAATGCTGTGCTTTCCTTTTATAATTTCGTTGCGCTTGGTCTGCAATGTAAGGTTATTCTCTATACCTATTTGCAGGCATTCTTCCAGCGTCAACGCCCGCTGCGCTCCAAGAGGAAAAAGCGAACAGGCAAGAGCAAAATTGAGTAATAGTCTTTTCATATCGTTTATCTTGTTTATCTGGCGCAAAGTTAGAGTGTTACGCCAATACTATCACTACGACATTTTCGCTTTCACTGTTCATATTTTCCCTTTTCATATTATCATGGATTATAAAAAAATCCTAAGAAAAGGGCATGTATCTTCTGGTGCTGACTATAGTCGGCAGCACTGCTGACTACAGTCGGTACCTCTGCTCACTATAGTCGGCACCACTGTCCACTATAGTCAGCAGCAAAAAACGTTTTGTGGAAACTGATTATAGTTTAGCCTTTCTCAGCCTCAGACTGTTGGTAACCACACTTACACTGCTCATCGCCATTGCAGCACTGGCTATCATCGGATTAAGAAGGAAACCATTTATAGGATATAAGGCACCTGCCGCTACAGGAACACCTATTATATTATATATAAACGCCCAGAACAGGTTCTGGCGGATAGTACGCACTGTATGACGCGAAAGACTTATAGTGTCCGCTATCTTCTCCAGATTGGATGAAATGATAGTAACCTTTGCCACATCCATGGCGATATCGCTACCTTTACCCATGGCAATACTCAAATCAGCCTCAGCAAGGGCGGCACTGTCGTTTATACCGTCGCCTGCCATTGCCACTACCCTGCCCTGCAAACGGAAAGCCTTGACGAACTCGGCTTTTTGCTGTGGTGTAACTTCCGACTTATACTCGTCCACTCCTGACAACTCGGACATATAGCGTGCCGGTGCGTCGGCATCACCGGTAAGCATCACCACTTTTATACCCATATTCTTTAATTTAGATATTGCCGTAACGGACGACTCTTTGATATTATCTGATATGGCACACAGACACAATACTTTCTCATCATCGGCAAACCATATTATAGTCTTACCCTGTGCCGCAAATGTTGATGCTTCTTCTTCCATATCAGAAGGAATAACAATTCCGCAGGAAGAAATCAAACGCCTGTTTCCTGCAATATATGTTTTTCCATAATAGATTCCTTTTACACCCTGACCTGTTATGCTCTCAAAACCTGTTATTTCAGCCGGCTCTGCTTCTATGCCTTGCACTACCGCCATTGCCAAAGGGTGTTCAGAATGTTTCTCCAGTCCGCATAATATGCGTTTTGCTTCCTCTGTCTCATTATCCCACAACCAATCCGTTACCATCGGTTTGCCCTCGGTAATGGTTCCGGTTTTATCGAGAACTACAGTGTCAACCTTACGGGCTATCTCCAAACTGTCGGCATCCTTGATAAGTATTCCCAGCTCTGCTCCCTTACCAATACCGACCATAATGGCTGTAGGCGTGGCAAGTCCCAAAGCACACGGACACGCAACAACAAGCACTGTAACGCCAGCAAGAAAACCATGAGTAAATCCACTTTCGGAATCCAGTGTCACCCATAGTACGAACGAAAGCAGTGCTACTGATATTATTACAGGAACGAATATCCCTACCACCTTATCTACAAGTTTCTGGACAGGTGCCTTGCTTCCCTGAGCTTCCTGAACCATTTTGATGATTTGTGCCAAAACAGTCTCACTGCCGACTTTCTCTGCCAGAAATCTGAAACTTCCTTTTTGGTTAATAGTACCTGCATAAACTTTTGAACCTTTCTCTTTCAGCACAGCAACAGGCTCACCGCTCAACATACTTTCGTCAACGTATGACGAACCGTAAACCACAGAGCCGTCAACTGCTATACGCTCACCAGGCTTCACCACAACAGTATCGCCAACCATGAGCATATCAATATCTGTCTCCATTTCCGTACCGTTCCGCATCACTGTCACTTTCTTGGGCTGAAGTCCCATAAGTTTCTTTATAGCTTCGGCCGTATTTCCCTTTGCCCTGTCCTCAAGAGTACGGCCTATAAGGATGAATGCCACTATCATGGAAGCCGCCTCGAAATATACATGAGGAGTTATTCCGTGGCGAAGAAGGTATTCAGGAAATAACATATTGAACAGACTGAAAAGGAAAGAAATACCGGTACTAAGTGCCACAAGCGTATCCATGTTGACCCCACCCTTCGTGAGCAGTTTGAAGGCATTGACGAAAAATCCGTATCCAAGTCCGAATACCACCACAGCGGAAAGCACAGCCATTGTATGTAAAGCGTATGGCATATCGTGAAAAAACATTGCTATCACCGACACGGGAATTGCCAACACTATGGCTAACAGTGTTTTTACCTTTAATGTCTTATAATGGTGCTTGCGTGCTTCATCCGCTTCTTTCTGTACCTCTTTCTTTTCTTCAATAATAAGATCGAACCCTATTTTACGGACAGCTTCCTTCAACTGCTCCGGGGTACATTCATCGGGATTGTATTCCACAGTAGCCATTGCAGCAGCAAGATTGACTGTTGCGCTAACTATTCCGTGTTGTTTGTTTAATGTTTTGTCAACACGGGCTGAACATCCCGCACAACTCATTCCAACTACAGGGAAACTCTTTTTTATGGTTTTCATTGTTTATCACTCTTTTTATCCTGATGCAAAGGTATTGATTTTTAAAGATATAATTATGACGTACAATGGTGACATCATACGAATAGTATTTTTTAACTATTGGCATGACCTATTATCAACGGAATTGCTTAATTTTGAAAATACGAACTTTAAAACTATAGACATTATGAATACTAATCCAGTTTTCAGTCTGAACATTCCTACCAAACTGATGTTCGGATGTGGCGAAATAAAGAATCTTGCCACAGAGCAACTTCCGGGAAAGAAAGCCATGATTGTTATCTCAGCAGGTTCATCAATGCGTAAATACGGCTATTTAGACAAGGTTATTGAACTGCTTAAAGAAAACGATGTGGATTCAATAGTATATGACAAGATACTTCCAAACCCTATAAAAGACCACGTAATGGAAGGTGCCGCTATATGCCGCGAAATGAAATGTGACATGCTTATTGGACTTGGCGGAGGCAGTTCCATTGATTCGGCCAAAGCCATAGCGGTAATGGCATGTAATGATGGTGATTATTGGGACTATATTCAGAGCGGTTCAGGCAAAGGACGCCCGGTAAAAGGCGCACTGCCTATCATCGCCATACCTACCACAGCCGGTACAGGTACAGAAGTTGACCCTTGGACTGTAATAACAAATACAGAAAAAACAGAGAAAATAGGTTTCGGATGTCAATACACTTTCCCGAAACTGTCAATAGTAGATCCTGAAATGATGCTTTCTGTTCCACCTCAACTTACAGCATATCAGGGATTCGACGCTTTCTTCCATGCTTCGGAAGGATTTATCGCAAACTGCGCCACACCTATCAGCGACCTTTATGCGCTGGAAGCTGTCAGACTTCTTTATAAATATCTGCCTGTTGCCGTAAAAGACGGACGCAATCTTAAAGCAAGAGCTAAAGTGGCTTGGGGTAGTACTCTTGCCGGACTGGTGGAAGCTACATCAAGGTGTGTATCTCAACACGCATTGGAACATGCCATGAGCGCGAAATATCCTGAACTTCCACACGGCGCAGGACTTATAGCACTGAGCGACGCCTACTTCGAAACATTCAAGAATGACTGCATGAAACGCTACATGAAGATGGCGGAAGTAATGACTCAGAAGAAGAGTAACAGACCAAGCGACTTCCTTGAAGCCCTTACTCTGATGAAGAAAGAATGTGGCATGGACAATCTGAAACTTAGCGACTGGGGTATGAAACCGGAAGATCTGCCTGAAATGGTTACAAACGCAAGAGACATTGCAGGAGGATTCTACCGATTCGATGTGCGCCCTCTCACAGATGAGGAAGTTCTGGAAATCTACAAGAAATCGTATAAATAATTAAATATATTAATGTAAAAACCGCTATAACCCAAAGATTATAGCGGTTTTTACATTAAATAAAAGTTCATATTCCGATATTCAGTGAACGCCTAACGAACACTTGGTGAACAGTAATATCATTTATTATTTTATAAGAGGCCTTAAATTCTTATTTCTTCGATAACTCTTCAAGAGTTTTTCCTTCATAATCGCATATCGCTTTCTTATAAACCATAGGAATTGGAACAGGTTCCTTAGTAGTCACATCATAACCCACAAGCACTGTCCGGCATTGACATTTCAAAACACCGCTTGATTTATTTACTGCACGCTGAAGCAATGTAAGACTTTTATTTCCAAGATGTACGACTGTAGTTTCAATTATAAGTTCATCGGAAAAAAACACTGGAGCCATGAAGTCTGCATTTATGTTTGCCACTACGACCGCAAACTTATTCCAATCATGCAAATCGCCGAACACATCTTTAAAATAAGTAGTCTTTGCAAGGTCATATAAAGAGAAATACACTGAATTGTTCATGTGTCCGAACTGGTCAACATCACTAAACCGGATTTGAGCCGGTATCACATGCTTAAAAAAGATTTCATCTTCCATACAAATATTCTTATTAGGTTATATAATGTTCAAATATAATTCTTTTTTTTATCATCCGTCCACTATTTGACGGAAATATTAGTAATTTTGCCGTCAATAAAATAAATATTCAATAAAAATAAAACATTATGGAAAATAAACTCAGTAGAGAAACTCTATGTGTACAGGCCGGATGGCAACCTAAAAAAGGTGAACCGAGGGTATTGCCTATATATCAGTCAACAACTTTCAAATATGAAACAAGCGAACAGATGGCACGTCTTTTCGATCTTGAAGAATCCGGTTATTTCTATACAAGACTTCAGAATCCTACCAACGATGCTGTCGCATCAAAAATAGCAGCTTTGGAAGGAGGTGTAGGTGCTATGCTTACTTCTTCAGGTCAAGCCGCTAATTTTTATGCTGTATTTAATATTTGCGAAGCGGGTGATCATTTTGTATGCTCCTCTACTATTTATGGCGGAACTTTCAATCTATTTGCCGTTACAATGAAGAAACTCGGTATAGAATGTACTTTTGTCGATGCTGATGCAAGCGAAGAAGAAATATCAAAGGCATTCCGTCCAAATACAAAATGCCTGTTTGGAGAAACGATCTCAAATCCGAGCATCAATGTCCTCGACATAGAAAAATTTGCACGTATAGCTCACAGTCACGGTGTTCCTTTGATTGTGGACAATACATTTGCAACACCTATAAACTGCCGCCCATTCGAATGGGGTGCCGACATTGTTACTCACTCTACTACGAAATATATGGACGGACACGCTACATGTGTTGGAGGTGCTGTAGTAGATAGCGGTAACTTTGATTGGGAAGCATACGCCGATAAATTTCCGGGACTGACTAAACCTGATGAGTCATATCACGGACTGATTTATACAAAAGCCTTCGGTAAAATGGCATATATAACAAAAGCCACTGTTCAGCTGATGCGTGATCTCGGTTCCATACAGTCACCTGAAAATGCCTTTTTACTGAATTTGGGACTTGAAACGTTACACCTAAGAATGCCTCGTCATTGCGAGAACGCACAAAAGATAGCAGAATGGCTTGAAGCTCATCCTAAAGTAAAATGGGTAAACTATTGTGGACTTAAGAGTAGCAAATATTACGAATTAGCCCAGAAATATATGCCAAACGGTTCATGTGGAGTAATAGCTTTCGGACTTAAAGGTAGCCGCGAAGAAGCAATAGAATTCATGGATAGCCTAAAAATGATTTGTATCGTAACTCATGTAGCTGATGCACGTACATGTGTACTACACCCGGCAAGCCATACACACCGCCAACTAAGCGACGAACAGTTGATAGAAGCTGGTGTAGCTCCTGACTTGATACGCCTTTCTGTAGGTATAGAAAATGTAGATGACATTATAGCAGACATAAATCAGGCTATCGAAAAAGTAAAATAAGCTGCATACCAAAAGAACTTCCAAAGCGGTACTAAAAAGTACCACCTTGGAAGTTATATTATTATGATTAAAAAGTTTTGGAACTAAAAAACGATATCAGAACATTTTCTTTTCCGCGCAACAGATAAATTCATCAGCAGCCATATCCTTATAATAGAAAACCTCTGTAACAGGCTGATAAATATAAGATGAGAATTGAAATAACTGTACTGCCGCAAACTTTCTGTCTTTGGAATACATGTAATCCATTCTTATTCCACCGGTATTTCCACTTTTAACAGTCTTTTCGCCCGAAAAATTACTACTTTCCAAGACTGATTTCAAACTGCGGAAATCTGAAGTATCATAAAATTCACTTTTCACAGCTATACGACTTTGTGTAGGCGTATAAAACCAACCATGACTTTTCCAAAAAAGGCGAAATACTCCTACCAATAACAATGCTGCCCCCAATGTCATTATAAACATACTTACTGATGATGATTCGCTTTCCTCCATTATTGAGGCATAAAAGGCTGCCACACCCATCAAAACTAAAACTATTGAAATAATGATTGAACGTATATCGGTACGACGTGAAACGTGTTCATGAATATTTGTAAATAATGAATTTGTGTCCATCTTTTTATTTGTCTGATTTTTACAATTAATAATTTAAATATTTGATAAATTCCGGAAGGCACAATCCTCCCCCAATAGATGATGATTATATCACCCACATCAATTCTAAAATAGACAAAAACGGACTAAATAATAATATGACACAACTGGTAGAGATACTTAATATGACTACCGGTCATGCCAATACGGAACCTGTTTGAATTTAAATTTTCAATTATAAAACTCTTATGCTGTATATACTCAGCAATCATACGGACCGCATATTTTGCCCAGTACACAGAAGTATTGTATATCTGTCTGGCAGTAAGTTTTACCATAACACGAAAACTCGCAGCCAAACTTCCCAATTGATTTACATCTGCTGCAAGCATTTCCGTATGAGCATCGTCAAAATCGGACAAAATAAATTTATGCATGTCATAACAATGTCCGGAATCATCGTCGGCTGCATCAGCCAAAACATGCATACTATAATTGATAACAGGGCTGTAAGAAGTCTTTATGGAGAATAATGTTCCCCATAAAAAAATGAATAATATGTATATAAACTTCTTCAAGACTGTTTTTTCTTTTACGGCTGTAAAGTTAAGAAAAGATTATAAAGAGACAAAAAAAATCTCCATAACGGAAAAATATCCGGAACGGAGACTTATATTTTTTCTGGATTGTCAGCCTTAATCTTCTACAACCTGGAAATCTTCCTTACCAACTCCACATACCGGGCATACCCAATCTTCAGGAATGTCCTCGAATGCTGTACCTGGAGCTATTCCGCTTTCAGGATCACCTGTTTCCGGATCATAAACCCAATCACAAACTGTGCAAATGTACTTTTTCATAACGCTTTCAAATTTTAAAATAAATGTTAGTTATCGTTTCAATATTAATTACAAAACAAATGTAACTATAAAAATGTTCACATCATAATTTATTTAGCAATATTTTTCTCAATTCTTCCATTCCTGCCGATGCACCTTTTGATATTACGTGTATTTTACGACTGCTTGTAATATTTACCGGATTAGGATCTATAAGATAAACAGGAACAGACGAACTTACATAATTAAGCAATCCAGCTGCCGGATAGACATTCATTGATGTACCGATAATAACAAATATATCAGCCTTTTCTACATAATCTATAGCTGTCTCTATCATAGGTACAGCCTCACCGAACCATACTATAAAAGGGCGTAACTGAGAACCATCGCCAGCTAAATCTCCTATTTTCACTTCAAAATTTTCAGGCGAAAGTTCCTTTATGTATTCAGGATTATTAGGCTGACGAGTTGATGTAACTTTTGTAAGCTCTCCATGTAGGTGAATTACATTAGTACTTCCAGCACGTTCATGCAAATTATCGACATTTTGAGTCACAACAGTAACTTCATAATCATTTTCAAGTTCGGCTAAAATCTTATGTCCTCTATTTGGCTTCACTTCCAATAACTGTTTACGTCTTTCATTATAAAAGTCTATAACTAATTTAGGATTGGCAGCATATCCCTCAGGAGTAGCGACCTGCTCTACCGGATACTTCTCCCATAATCCGCCGGAATCCCTGAAAGTACTTATTCCACTCTCGGCACTCATGCCTGCACCTGTCAAAACAACTATCTTTTTCATGTTAATCTGTACTTTTTATATGTTAGTCTTACAAAAATAAGAAAAATTATCACTCAAAACTCCTCTGTTTCAAAGAAAAAAGATACCTTTGCCTTCCGAATAAATTAATATAATAATTATAATAAATTTCATGGATAAATTCAGCTATGCCATTGGTCTGGGGATAGGCCAAAATTTGTGGAGCATGGGTGCTCGCAATATTCAGGTAGAAGATTTCGCACAGGCTATAAAGGATGTGCTTGAGGGGAACAAAACAGCAATCACTCACGATGAGGCTCGCGAAATAGTAAACAAGTTTTTTTCTGAACTTGAAGAAAAAGTAAATTCTGAAAATATAGAAAAAGGTAAAGCTTTTCTTGAAGAGAACAAGAAGAAAGAGAATATTATTACATTACCAAGCGGACTGCAGTATGAAATAATAAAAGAAGGTAATGGTAAAAAGCCAAAAGCTACAGACAAAGTACGTTGTCATTACGAAGGAACGCTTATTGACGGTACACTATTCGACAGTTCTATCAAACGTGGTGAACCGGCTGTATTCGGAGTAAACCAAGTAATTCAAGGATGGGTAGAAGCATTACAACTCATGTCAGAAGGTTCAAAATGGAAACTTTATATCCCGTCTGAATTAGGATATGGAGCACATGGAGCCGGTGAAATGATTCCTCCTCACAGTACACTGATTTTCGAGGTTGAACTGTTGGAAGTTCTTTAACGAATAAACAAATAACTAAATATTAATATCTTAAAATTACTAAAATCAAAATGAAAAAAAGTTCAGTATTTATGGTATTGGCTGCAGCAGCAGGACTTGCATCATGCGGTCAAAGTACTCCAAAAGCAAACATGAAAAGTGATG
Source organism: uncultured Phocaeicola sp. (assembly GCA_944320605.1). GTDB lineage: Bacteria > Bacteroidota > Bacteroidia > Bacteroidales > Bacteroidaceae > Phocaeicola. The sequence continues at coordinate 15,624 of CALUIE010000048.1, forward strand.
TTGACACACTTTCTTATATGGTTGGAGTAAGTAATTCTCAGGGTTTAAAGGATTATGTAGTAGGACGTCTTGGTGTTGACACTACATATATGGCAGACTTCATCAAAGGTATAAAAGAGGGAATGAAAACAACTTCTGCCAAAGAAAAAGCATACATGGCCGGTATGCAGATTGGACAGCAGGTTAGCGGTGACATGTACGAAGCTATCAATAACCAGTTGTTTGCCGGTGATTCTACAACAACAATGAACAAGGAAAACTTCTTGGCTGGTTTCATTGCAGCTGTTGAAGAAAACAGTTTGGTTACTCCAGACTCTGCTTCAGTGTATGTACGTACAAAATCAGAAGAAATCAAGACTAAAGCTCTTGAAGCTAAATATGGTGAGTACAAAAAGGAAAATGAAGAATTCCTTGCAAACAACAAGAACAAAGAAGGTATCAAAGTTACTGAAAGCGGACTTCAATATAGAATAATCAAAGAAGGTAAAGGAGCCATTCCTACTAAAGATTCTCGCGTAAAAGTTCACTACAAAGGTACAATGATTGACGGTACTGAATTTGACAGCTCATACGAACGTAAAGAGCCTACAACATTCCGTGCTGATCAGGTAATCAAAGGTTGGACAGAAGCTCTTACTATGATGCCTGTAGGTTCTAAATGGGAACTTTATATTCCACAGGAACTTGCTTACGGTTCTCGTGAAGCTGGTAAAATCAAACCTTTCTCTACTTTGATATTCGAAGTTGAACTTATCAGTATTGAAAAATAATTGAAATAATAAATTATAAAAAAATCCGGTAGAATTATCTACCGGATTTTTTTATTCCTTTTATCTTATTATTTCTTTTCCTTTATATCTGTGTGAGCCTCAACAACATTAACGACATAATCGCCAAGTTTTTCACATTCTGCAATGAGGTCCATATAATGAACTCCCATCTGATAATCGTACTCTTTGTTGTTTACATCAACAACATTTTGACCCTTCAATCTGTTTCTGTAGTTATTTATCTCATTCTCTAAATTAAATGAACAATTTACATCTACAGTGTGATGTGTATCCTCAACCAATTTTATCATTTGTGACAAAGCCTGGTCAGTTAGATTCATCATTTGATGAATATGTTCATACTGCGCACTCGTAAAATCATCGTTTCCACGATTCTTACGGTTAATTGTACGTGCCATGTTATAGCAACTGTCACCTATACTTTCAATTTCAGTAACCTCTCTAAGCATACCCCTTATCTGTACCTTACTTTCAGAACTCAGCCTTCCTTCAGACACTTGATTAAGATACTTTGCTATCTCAAGTTCCATATTGTCACTGATATTCTCATATTTTTCTATACGGCTAAACAATTTATTGAATTCTGACTCGTTTTTGACGTGTAATAAGTCACGTACCATCCCAAACATACGCTGAATACGTTCAGCAAAAAGATTAATTTCTTTTCTGGCTTGAAGGATTGACAATTCTGCTGTGGACAACATTCCACCGGAAATAAACTGCAAACGATATTCCTCTTCCTGTTCCTTTTGAGGAATAATTCTGCAAACAGTTTTCTCTATGAACTTAACAAACCATATAAGTATCAACACGTTACATATATTAAAGCATGTGTGAAAAGCTGAAAGTTTAAATGATACAGCAACACCACCCGCCTCTGACACATTCATAAAATCTGTTACTATCCATTCAACCATTGAAAGGAATGGTCTAAACAATATCAAGACCCAAAAAACACCGAAAATATTAAACATAAGGTGTGCCATAGCAGCTCTTCTGGCCTGTGTATTGGCTGTCAATGCAGCAAGATTGGCTGTAATGGTAGTACCTATATTCTCACCTAATACTAAAGCAGCACCAAGCTCAAAACTTATCCATCCATTGGCACACATAATCAATGTTATAGCCATTGTTGCAGCTGAAGCCTGAACTATCATTGTCAGAACTGTACCTATAAGAACAAACAACAATACAGAAATGAAACCCATATCAGTATAATTCTGTACAAAAGCCAACATATCTGGATTGTGACTCAAATCAGGAGCATTTGTTTTTAATAGATTAAGTCCCATAAATAAGAAAGCAAATCCGAAAATAAACTCACCTACCGATTTACGCGAACTTTTCTGTGAAAACAACAAAGGAATACCAAAAGCCAGCAAAGGAAGTGAAAAAGCAGAGATATCAACTTTAAATCCTAATGCCGATATTATCCAAGCTGTAACCGTTGTACCTATGTTTGCACCCATGATAACACCTATAGACTGGGCCAATTCAAGAAGACCTGCATTAACAAAACTGACAACCATAACCGTGGTAGCCGAAGAAGACTGTATCAGTGCCGTAATAAGCATACCAGTCAAAACTCCTGTTACACGATTGGTTGTCATCGCTGTTAAAATACTTCGCAAGCGGTCACCTGCAAATTTCTGTAAACCTTCACTCATAATCTTCATTCCATAAAGGAACAAAGCTAAAGAGCCTAACAATTTTAAAAAATCATAAAAAGAATATTCCATCTGTTATTATTTAGGTAAGATATAAGCAATCTGAATATTATTGAGTAAATTGAGTGCCAGTTCATCCAATTAGTAATACATATTACAATTATGTTACAAATATATTGCAAAAATAACAAAGAAACAAGAGAATTTCCAGAAGGAACTTCTCTTATAGACATTTATAATGCACTAAACTTAAATATGCCATACGGACCGGTTAGTGCAAAAGTTAACAACAAAGTAGAAAATCTGAATTTCCGTGTATATTACAATAAGGATATTGAATTCCTGGATATAACAAATGCATCTGGAATGAGAACATACGTTCGTTCATTATGCTTTATACTCGTTAAAGCTGTTGACGATCTTTATCCTTGTGGAACAATATCTTTAGAACACCCTGTTTCCAAAGGTTATTTCTGTAAATTACATATTGACAGGACCATCGGAGTTGATGATGTATCACGCATAAAGAAAAGAATGCAGGAAATAATCAATGAGGATCTACCTATCACACGATATGAACAAAGAACCGAAGATGTAATAAAGATTTTCCAAGAAAGAGGAATGTCGGATAAAGTAAAGCTTTTGGCTACATCCGGAAAATTATATTCTTTTTACTATAAACTTGGAGATACTTTGGATTGCTACTACAGTAGCCTTGTACCAAGCACTGGATATATAAAAAAATTTGACATAGTAAAGTATTATGACGGACTTCTGTTACAAATACCGAACAAAAACAATCCTGAAAAAATAGAAGAACTGATAAAACAGGAAAAAATGCTCGAAGTATTTCAAGAACATCACAGATGGAATGAAATTCTTGGAATTAGCACCGTAGGCGATTTCAATATTGCATGTAACGAAGGCCATGCTATTGATCTTATAAATGTATCAGAAGCTCTACAGGAAAGAAAAATTGTAAAAATAGCAGACGAAATAGCTGCAAGACAGGTAGGAGAAAACAGGGTAAAAATAATACTAATATCAGGTCCATCTTCTTCAGGAAAAACGACTTTCAGCAAACGATTAAGCATTCAACTGATGACAAACGGTCTGAAACCATTTCCTATATCACTTGACGATTATTTTGTAAACAGAGACAATACACCTATTGACGAAAACGGGAATCACGATTTTGAGTCACTTTATGCTGTTGATCTTCCTTTCTTTAAAAAACAATTAGACACATTACTTGAAGGAGGAGAAGTTGAACTTCCAAAGTTCAATTTCACAAGTGGAATGAGAGAAAGTAGTGGTGTAAAATTCAGATTAGAAGACAACATGATTCTTATATTAGAAGGAATTCATGCGTTAAATCCCGAACTTACGCCAAACATTCCTGCCGAAAACAAATATAAAATATATGTTTCTGCCCTTACAACAATTCTATTGGACAAACATAATTATATTCCTACTACGGACAACAGGTTACTACGCAGAATAATTAGAGACTCAAAATATCGTGGAAGTTCTGCTGAAGCTACCATTGCACGCTGGCCAAGTGTTCGGACCGGTGAAGATAAATGGATATTCCCTTATCAGGAAAATGCAGACGCAATGTTCAACTCTGCTCTGCTTTTTGAACTTGCTGTTATCAAAGACCATATCGAACCAATTTTAAGAAAAGTTCCTAACAACTGTCCGGAATACTCAGAAGCACACCGCTTACTTCATTTCCTAAGTTATTTTGTATCCATACAAGATACAGAACTTCCTCCTACATCATTACTCAGAGAATTTTTAGGCGGAAGCAGTTTCGTTTATTGATAATAAAAAAAGACATCTAAGAATTGAATCTTAGATGTCTTTTTTTGTAGCGGGAACCGGGATTGAACCGGTGACCTCATGATTATGAATCATGCGCTCTAACCAGCTGAGCTATCCC
>CALUIE010000049.1 GCA_944320605.1 uncultured Phocaeicola sp.
TGTGGAATTTCAAACGGAATCTCGTCATCAATACATTTCACCTCACCAGTAGCGAGAAACTTCTCATAATAGGAATTCAATGAATTATATTATATATGGAACAATGTCGTTCCCAATAAAATATAATTATATGACAGAAGAAACATTTGAAATGCTACTCGTACAGGCAAATATGGCGAGAAATACGGTTGCAGCATATATGTATGCTGTAAGGGAGTACTACAAGAGGCACAAAGAATTAAACAAACGAAACCTTTTGGTTTATAAGACTTATTTGATTGAGACCTATAAACCAAAGACTGTTAATCTTAGAATTCAAGCTATTAACAAATATCTTGAATATATGGGTAAGCAAAAACTTCGTCTTAAATCTGTTAAGGTGCAACAACGTTCTTATCTGGAAAATGTAATTTCTAATGCAGATTATCAGTTCTTAAAGAAAAAACTGAAAATGGAAGATAATCTAACATGGTATTTTGTTGTCCGTTTTCTTGCCGCTACAGGTGCAAGAGTGAGTGAACTCATTCAATTGAAAGTAGAGCATATTTATTTGGGGTATTATGATATTTATACTAAAGGTGGTAAAATTAGGAGGATATATATCCCTAAATTACTTAAACAAGAAGCTATAGTTTGGCTTGAAGAACAAAAACGAAGTTCTGGTTATATTTTTTTGAACAGATTTGGAGAAAGAATAACTACCCGTGGTATATCTCAGCAGCTAAAGAATTATGCCAATAAATATGGTATGAATGAAAAAGTTGTTTATCCTCATTCTTTCAGACATCGGTTTGCCAAAAACTTTTTGGAGAAGTTTAATGACATATCTTTACTTGCAGACCTGATGGGGCATGAGAGTATTGAGACTACTCGTATTTACTTAAGGAGAAGTAGCAGTGAACAACAGGCTATAATTGATAAGATTATTACTTGGTAAGATTTTGATAGCAGATTGGATCTGAAATGATTATAGGTCTGGTCTGCTGTTAATTGGATAACAATATTAGTATTTAAATTTGATCTCATATTGAAATATTTTTAATTTCTATAGTTTGAAATAATAACATTTTATATGTTTGCAATAAGAATGTAAAGACAGGTAAATGTATAGGTATGCTTGATATAATATATAGAGTGGTAGACTATTCACAAGTATTTAGTCCAGATAGCAGTTATTTTGTAACTTCCACGATGAACCAATCTGCATGTGTTTGGGATGTGGAAACATTAGAATGTCTTTGTGAGTTTAAAGGACATAAAGGTAGTGTTAAAACAGCTTTATTCAGTCCTGATGGACGGAGTTGTTATAACTTCATCTGCTGACGGTACTGTGCGTATATGGAATATTCCTGATTATCAGGAATTGATAGATGAAATGTTGTTAAAAATTAATGGGATTAAATTCTCACCTAATGATAGAAGGGTGTATTATCTGGAATAGTAACTATTAATTATAATGTATTTTTAATATTCAATTTTACATTATGGAAACCAAAGAAGTACAAGTAGTTATTTTTTCATCTGGGAGTCAACGGAATACAATAATTAAGTTGTCTGAAGAACTTGAAAGGAAGAATTGTAAATGTACGTTATGGACAAATTTGTTTACTCGTCAGGATGATAATAGTAAATTTGCATTATTGCCAACTTTGCTTAAAAAAATACCGACTTTCGATTTTGCAATAATATTGGCTACACCTGATGATTCTGTAAATAGGATACGTAATGGGGTGGAGGAGAATTTCCAATGTATGCGAGATAATGTAATATTTGAAATAGGTTTGTGTGTTATGGCACTTGGTTCCAACCGTACTATTATTCTTCAGCATGAGAATGTGCGTTTGTTTGATGATTTGATAGGTGTGTCCGGTATAAACAATAAAGAAGCGTTGCTGTCTGCATCCGCTTTGGGGGTTAAGTGTTTTACATATCCAGATGTAAAGTGTTTGGATTTACTGTACAATTCTATCGTTGATTATATTAAAATGGAAATGCAGGTCTTTTCGCCTGTTGTTATAGGTGCGGCATGTTCTACAGCTATTGGCTATTATAATATGTTTATAAAAAGAATTGTGCATGGTCTTAATAATATTGGGATTCCAATGGAAAAGAAGGAATTAAGGATTTTAGTTCCGTTGTATATAAGTAGTAGTATTTTTAAGGATATTGATGATTACTATGCCAATAATGGTTATAAGAAGATGACTAAGAAAATGGATTCAGGCAGGGATATGTCATTTTTTTATAAAATCGAAAATGAAAATTTTATAGTATGTGATATTCCTACAAGTATAGGGGCCTCGTACCAGATGGCTCGTGATATATTGTCAATAGAGGCGGCTGATATTGATGATGTTAGTTCAGAAAAACGTTTTTTAATGAAAGAGGCTAATATGTTTTATTTAACTTTGAGAAAATTATTAGCAAATGAAAATTTTAATGATGATGTAAAGATTATTCTTGACAGAATGTCTTGAATTTTATGTACAATTATTTTTTTAATTGATATGAAGAATAATGATTATATACCTCAACCGGTTGATGTTTCTGATATAGAATTGCCGGAATCGCTACAGGAACTTATGGAGCAGATTGCGGAGAATGTGCATGATGTGTGGGCGTACAACAGAAAGAAAGAAGGGTGGACGTATGGACCGGAAAGAAATGACAGCAAGAAAACACATCCTTGTATTGTTCCGTATGATGAACTTGATGACATAGAGAAAGAATATGACAGGAATACTGCTGTCAATACATTGAAACTTATAATTAAATTGGGATACACTATAAAAAAAGATTAAGCATGAATATATTTGGGTATTATAAACGTCTGTTTTCGCAGGAAAATATTGACAGAACCATTTCAGGAGGAATAACGCCGCAAATAAGATTGCTGGTGATATCCATTTTGACACTGCTGTTTATATTTTTCCTGATTGTGTTGGTGTTTTCAATAGAAATCGGTGGCTCGCGTGGATTCTGGGACAAGCTGTGGATGGTATATAATAATTTTATTGATTCAGGTAACCAAGTGGTGGAGCATGGGTTTCTGAACCGGTTTTTGGTTGCCATAATGAGTCTTTTCGGTACAGTACTGTTGAGCGGTGTACTTATTTCCACTATTTCAAATATAATGGAAAGAAGGGTGGATGCCATCAGAACTGGCAGGGTGACGTATAAAAAAGTCAACGGACACTATGTTATTGTGGGGTATTGTGATACTACACTTAGTCTTATAAAAGAAATATGTAAAAAAGATGATAATAGTGTTGTATTGCTTATGAGTGGAGTACAGACAGAGGATATCCGTTCGACAATTCAGTCCCATCTGACCAAGAAAGATGAAAACAGAGTGATTATTTATTTTGGAAATATAGAATCGGAAGAAGAACTTGCAAGATTGAATATTCATCTGGCTAAAGAAGTGTATATCTTGGGTGACGGAAATACGGTTGGGCGTGACTCAAAAAGTATTGAATCTGTTCACAAAATCAGTAAACTGAGGGGTAATCCTGCCGGAAAAGATTTACTGGATGTGTATGTGCAGTTTGACAGGATTCCATCGTATTCAAATATACAGAAAATGAATTTGCCTAAGGATTATGTATGCAATGGGGATATTCCCAATATATATTTCCGTCCTTTCAATTATTATGAGAATTGGGCCCGTCAGCTTTGGAGTTTATATTCCATTGATAATAATTATGACTTTAAACCGTTGTTTTTCAAACCTATGACGATGAAATGCAAGGATGGGAAGCTGGTTATGGATAATGCGGAGAATTTTGTACATCTTGTGATTGTAGGATTTAACCGTATGGGACGTTCCTTGTTCTTGGAGGCGTTAAGGGTATGCCATTATGCGAATTATGATGATACTGTTGATGAATGTAATAGGGTTCGTACGAAGATTACTCTGATAGACAAGGATATGGACAATATGCTGCCGTATTTCAAGGCACAGTTTCCGTATCTGGAAAGTCAGATTTATGATATTGACATAGAGTATATGAATGCCGATGTGTGTAGCACTCAGGTCAGAAGTTTTCTTGTCGATGTGTCTTCGGATGAGAAACGTATGCTTACGGTGGCTATTTGTGTGAGTGATCCTGACATAAGTCTTTCGTTGGGACTGAATTTACCTCCTGAGATTTATGAGAATGAGGTTTCTGTCCTTATCCGTCAGGAGATACAGACCGATTTGGGAAAACTGATAAATATGGATAGTGGAAGATATAAAAATGTGAAGATTTTTGGAATGCTTGATCAGGGTATGTCTATGTCATTGTTGAGTGATGAACTTCCGGCATTTGTAAATCAGATTTATATATGCAGTAATTGTAAGGAAGCCGGTGAGAAGGAAAATAAGAATCCTGAAGAACATTGCGCCCTGTATAAATCTCCAGGATGTAAATTCAGTAATAACGGTAAGGGTAAAGATAATTTTGTATCCGCATTGTGTAACTTCATTAATGAACAATCTCCGGAGGCAATATCAATGAAAAAATATGCTTTCAATTCATGGTTTACTTTGCCCGAGATATATAGATGGTCAAACCGTTATCAGATAGATGCTTACATTGTTTATTGTAGTACTCTCGGATATAAAATATTAAAGGATGAGCCTAAGAAAGGCTGGGAAATAGTTGATAATGATGAGTTTAAGGAAAAACTTGACAGCGGCTATCTGTCTGTATTGAGCCGTATGGAGAAGTACAGGTGGAATGCGGAAAGAACGATAGCGGGATTGAGACGTGGAGATAAACGTGACAATACTCATTTGATCCATAATCTTATTATGCCGTATAACGAACTGAAGGTAAAAGAGCCTGAACAGAAGAAAAAAGATGAAAATGTAATAAAAAACATGCTCCACATATTGGAATTGGGAGGGTACAAAGTTTATAGGAGGATAGATTCTTAAAAAGAATTATCTATTGGACATTTGTAATTTTATACGAAGATATGTGCTATATTTGTATTCGTTTTTCAATATTAAAGGATATGAGGAAATATTTGACACTTATCATAATATTTTTGGCAGGGCTTTCGGCTACCTGTTATGCACAAAAAAGAAATCAGGCTTACGAGGATTATATAAAGAAATATAGGGAGATTGCGGTGGACGAGATGAAGAAGTACCACATTCCGGCAAGTATCACTTTGGCGCAGGGATTGTTGGAATCGGGAGCCGGAAGGAGTACTTTGGCAAGGAAATCAAACAACCATTTCGGTATAAAGTGTGGAAGCTCATGGGACGGGCGTACGGTGCGCCATGACGATGACAGACGTAATGAGTGTTTTAGAGCATACAGACATGCCAGGGAATCGTATGAGGATCATTCAAAATTTCTGCGTACAGGAGCAAGATATGCTTTTCTGTTCAGATTGAAGATAACGGATTATAAAGGCTGGGCACGTGGGCTTAAGAAAGCCGGATATGCTACAGATCCTAAATATGCTGACAGATTGATCAGTATTATAGAACTTTATGAACTTTATAAATATGACCGCAAGGGTGGTCTGGAATGGGTGGAAAGGGTACCTAATCCGCATCAGCCTTATTTAGCGAATGAGATGGTATATGTCATAGCTCGCAGAGGAGATACGTTCAAATCGTTGGGTTATGAGTTTGATATCAGTAGCCGAAAACTTCGCAAGTATAATGAATTGCCTAAGGATTATGAGTTCCGTGGCGGTGAGGTTATCTATTTGGAGGAAAAACGCAAGAAGGCCACAAAAGACCATATAGTATATGTGGTGAAGGCGGGTGATTCGATGTATTCCATATCGCAGATGTTCGGTATAAAACTGAAATACCTTTACAAGATGAACAAGATGGACGAGGACGCCCCGGCTCCTAAAGTTGGTGATATCCTCCGGTTGAGATAGAATATAGACAGAAAACATAAAATCCGCTTCTCTGTAGAATGGCAGGGAAGCGGATTTTCTTATTATCGGACTGTATGTGTTATTCGTGATGGTAAGGGCCGTTGTTAAGTATTGTCATAGCCCTGTATAGTTGTTCTACGAATATGAGGCGTATCATCTGATGCGAGAATGTCATCTTAGACAGAGAAATCTTTTCCTGTGCAGCCGCATATACCGATGGTGAGAATCCGTAAGGACCGCCTATGATGAATACTAAACGCTTGTTTACGGTGTGCATCTTCTTCTCAACCCAGTCGGCAAACTCAATGGAACGGAACTCCTTGCCGTGTTCGTCCAGCAGTACCACCACATCGCCCGGTTGTATGGCTTTCAGGATAAGTTCGCCTTCCTTTTCCTTCTGCTGCTCCATGCTCAGGCTTTTGGTGTTCTTCAGTTCGGGGATAACCTCCATGTCGAATGAAGTATAGTGCTTGGTTCTTTCCACATAGTCGTTTATTGCAGTGATGTAGTGTTTTTCCACTGTCTTGCCTACTACAAGTAATATAAATTTCATATTCGTTTTCTGTTTTTATAAATTACGGCTTTGCAAAGATACGAATAATCTATACCTTTGCATTATAATTCAATAAATCTGTAACATTATGGACGAAAAAGTAGTAAAAGATCTGATAGATCGCCTTATAGACCTGTCTTTCGCTGAAGATATAGGTGATGGCGACCATACAACACTCTCATGTATCCCTGCTGATGCAATGGGTAAGTCAAAACTTCTTATAAAGGAAGAAGGTATCCTGGCAGGTATTGAAATAGCAAAGGAAGTGTTCAACCGTTTTGACCCTACAATGAAGGTTGAGGTTTTCATCAACGACGGAGCACACGTTAAGCCGGGCGATGTTGCCATGGTAGTGGAAGGAAAGGTTCAGTCTTTGCTTCAGACAGAGCGTCTGATGCTGAACATCATGCAGCGTATGAGTGGTATTGCTACTATGACAAACAAGTATGTGAAACGTTTGGAAGGTACAAAGACCCGCGTACTTGATACAAGAAAGACAACTCCTGGTATGCGTATCCTTGAAAAGATGGCTGTGAAGATTGGTGGTGGTGTGAACCATCGTATAGGTTTGTTTGATATGATTCTGTTGAAAGACAATCATGTGGATTTTGCCGGAGGTATCGACAAGGCTATCAATCGTGCTAAGGAATATTGCAAGGCTAAAGGCAAAGACTTGAAGATTGAAATCGAGGTTCGTAACTTCGATGAGCTTCAGCAGGTTCTCGACCTTGGTGGTGTAGATCGTATTATGCTAGATAACTTTACTCCAGAAAATACACGTAAGGCTGTAGAAATGGTTGCCGGCAGATATGAAATCGAATCATCCGGAGGTATTACTTTCGACACTCTTCGCGATTATGCAGAATGTGGAGTTGATTTTATTTCGGTAGGTGCCCTTACACACTCTGTAAAGGGACTTGACATGAGTTTTAAAGCTTGCTGATTATGATTGGTAGATTTCTTCTGACAGGTTTGATACTTACTGTAAGTACAGCAGTATCTGCACAGGACTGGAAGTCTGTGCTTGGTGGGGTAGTAAACAAGGTGGAAGAAACAGTTTCCAAAGTAAACGAAAGTGTTTCAATAGTGGGAACCTGGAAATATACTGCTCCTGACTGTAAATTTGAGAGTGATGATTTGCTGTCGAAAGCCGGTGGTGAGGTTGCGGCAAAGAAAGTGGAGGAACAGATGAGCAATTATCTGTCTAAACTTGGTTTCAATGAAAATACTGTATATGTGTTCAATGCTGACAGTACTTATACTTCTACTGTTGCAGGACGTACAGTTAACGGCACTTACAGTTATAACAAGGATACAAAAGAGGTTACATTGAAGACCAAAATCGGTCTGAAGATGACTGCACAGGTTTCTACCTCACTTCTGAACGGTGGAACTATGAGCTTGCTTTTCAAGGCCGACAAATTGATGTCGCTTGCACAGACTGTTACGGGAGCTGTAGCCGGAAAATCATCGAATGCTACTGTCAGTACTCTGAATTCAGTTTTGTCACATTATGACGGTCTGTTACTCGGATTTGAGATGAAAAAGCAGTAATATGCACCGAATAGAAAAAGATTAGAGGGGCGAAATCGGGTTGTTCCGGTTTCGCCCCTCTAATATTCTGTCCTGTGATTATTATTTCGCGTATTTTTTTATCAGGTCTTCGGCTATTGTGTCGCCTAATTCTTTTGCCTTGTTAAGATTTTCAAGTCCTTTCTTTTTGTCCTTGCCTTTTACCTGACAATACCCTAACATGCGGAAAGCATCTGCATTTTTAGGATCGATTGACACTGCTTTTTCCAATGCTGTGATAGCTTCGTCATTTTGGTTGAGACGGATATGTACACCGCCTTTTTCTGTCCAATATCCTGCATTTGACGGTTCAAGTTCTACAGCCTTGTTTATATCGTTGATAGCCTGCTGGTACATACGGCACTGCATTTCTGCCTGTTGGCGTATTACGTAAAACTCTGCCGAAACCTGTCCGAGCATTGCGTCGTAGAAAGAATTATAGTCCATGACTGCTTCACGGTACATCTTTGCATCCGATTTGATACGGGCACGTTCGAAGAGGTATGGTGCAGCATCTTTACCGTATGGTGTATTATAGTATGCTACAGCACTGTCCATCAGAGCAATAATTTCTTTTTTATCTGTGCCTTCCACCAATTCCCTGGCTTTGGCTGCAGCATAATATGTAGATGCTGATGACATAGGAGTTTTACAAACACTTTCGTATGCAGCGGCGGCTTTGCTGTAATCTTTCAGAGCAAAGTAAATGTCGCCTTGAATCTGGTAATACAATCCTTCACCGGAAACAGCAATAGCTTGATTTACTTCGTCCAAAGCTCTGCTTAGGGTCCAGTTTGCCTTTTCAGTTTTTTTTGCCTTGCTTATACTAAAATTATACATCAGTTTCGCTATGCTGTAATGAGCCTCGGCTTTGTTTTCAGCGACATCTAAAGTTTTTTTCAGATTATCTTCTACAGTACTTACGAATTCGTCAGAGTTTTTGTCCATATAATATGTGGCGCGTCGGAGATAGCCTTCCATATTGTTCGGGTACATGTTGATGAAATCATTCAGTATTGAAAGATACTCTTCGGCGTCAAGCTGTGACGACATCATGTACAGGAATACCAGTGCTTGTGATTCGTCTTCGGGAAGCCCTTTCTTTATCTTGATGGATTTCAGTGTCGTATCATTTCCTGAAAGAGCATTGATAGACAGACTTTTTGCAAAATTTATTCCGAGAGCGTAACTCTTTTTGTCTTCACTGTCGGAATTTCTTTGAATCATACCTATAACTTCTCCGTTCTCGTTCATAAGCGGACAACTGACGTCTTTTGCTCCCGTACTCATGGAGAGGGTGTAGTAGAAAGAGTTGTTTCCTATGGAGTCAACGTTCTGTATGGTACCTGTAGTTCCGTTTACAGAGTTTTGTGTGGAATATGGCATTACATATACTTTGTCGTTCTCTTTTCCGGGAACTGACGCTGCGGAAAGTGATTCCTGCTTTTTTGTGGTTTCTGTTTTGAAACGCACTACATCGTACATGTCGTTTGCTCCTAAGATGAGTGTTACAGGCAGTTCCTTACCATCGGCTGTGACTACAACTGCTCTGTGTGCGCCTTTGAACAGGCTGTAGTCTGACACTCCTGTTCCTTCTGAGTCAATGTAGAAACCGTTTCCTGTATTTAGTATCTTATTCTCCGCATTGTATGTGATAACAGAGAAAACTGCTTTTTTGGCTTTCTTTGCCCATTTCGGTAATTCCTGTGCCCATAAACCGTTTATGCTTAAGGCACAGAGTGTTATAAATATTGTTTTCCTCATGATATTGTCAGGTATTATTATTCTTCAGTAGAGAAACCACGTTGTTTGATGGCTTCGTAAATAAGGATTCCTGCTGCAACGGATACGTTGAGTGATTCTATTGTACCGAACAGAGGAATCTTAATCCATTCGTCGCAGAGCGCAAGATGTTCGTAAGGTACTCCTGTATCTTCCGCTCCCATTATTATACATGTAGGTTTGGTGTAGTCGCCTTTGGTATAGTCGTAATCACCTTTCTCAGTAGCGGCCACAATACTGAAACCGCTGTCTTTAAGAAATTTGATTGTGTTTGTGATATTACTCTCACGACATACCGGTATTGTGTGGAGGGCTCCTGCAGAGGTCTTGATGGCATCGGCATTCACGCTTACACTGTTCTTTGAAGGTATGATTATGGCATCCACACCGGCACATTCGCATGTACGTGCTATCGCACCGAAATTGCGCACGTCTGTCAGTCCGTCAAGAAGTATTATCAATGGGTTTTTACCCTGTTCGAACAGGAACGGTACGATGTCTTCAGTCTTCTGATAAGTAATAGGGGAGATGAAAGCAACTACTCCCTGATGGTTCTTGCGTGTAATTTTGTTGATTCTCTCAACCGGAACACGCTGTACCGGTATCTGTGTATCTTTCAAAGCGGAAAAAAGTTCTTTTGACAGTTCGCTCTGAATGTCTTTCTTCACAAGTACTTTGTCAATTTCTTTTCCTGCCTGTATTGCTTCAATCACGGCTCTCACACCGAATATCATTTCATTTTTTTCTATCATATTTGTAGGTCTAATTTTAATTTATTAATGGATTAAAGTCCAAGTAATGCTCTTGCATTGTTTCTTGCAGCTTCTGTCATTGTTGAACCGCTCAACATATTGGCTATTTCGTCTATGCGTTCTTCGTCTGTGAGACGTATGATGTGGCTGTTTGTTCCTGTCTCATTATCCTCTTTATATACTTTGTAGTGTGCATTACCTCTTGCCGCTATCTGTGGCAAGTGAGTGATACTTAGAACCTGTCTGTTCTGTCGTCCCATGTCCTGCATTATCAGAGCCATTTTCTCGGCAATGGAACCGGATACACCGGTGTCTATTTCATCGAAGATTATTGTAGGCAGCTTAACAGCTCCTGCTATCATGGCTTTCAGGGAAAGCATAACTCTGGCGATCTCACCTCCGGACGCAATGGAAGCAACATTCTGTAATGTGCCGTTTTTGTTGGCTGAGAAAAGGAAGTTTACTGCATCCATGCCGTTTATGTCAGGATCTTTCTTTCTGCATATCTCTACGGCAAACTTTACGTTGGGCATTCCCAAAGGTATGAGCAGAGATTCCATCTGTGACTGGATTTTGCCTGCACTTTCAGTACGTAAGGCTGTCAGGATTTCCGCTTTACGGATTACGCTGTCGTACAATTCTTTCTTTTTGTTTTCCAACTCAGAGATACGTTCGTCAGATGATGTTATCATGTCGAGTTGCTGTCTGTAGTTCTCTGCTATCTCGATAAGTTCTGCATCAGTCTTTACGTGATGCTTCTGCATCATCGAGTATATCATGTTGAGACGTGAATTGACGAAATCAAGTCTTGAAGGATTGAATTCTACGGCTTCCTGAGCATCGTCCATATCGTGGGAGATGTCTTTAATCTCAATGTAACAGCTTTCAAGTCTTTCCTTCCATTCGTTTGCCTTTGCAAACACCTTGCAAACTGTTTGCAAAGTATTTATGCTGTCTTTAATCAGTGTGAGGCATCCGCCTTCATCGCCTCCGATGTTTTGTGCGGAACGATAAAGTCCGGCTTTTATATCTTCGGCATGAGTAAGAGTTTCAGCTTCCTGCTCAAGCTCTGTCATTTCGCCTTCTTTCAAATCGGCTTCATCGAGTTGCTGAAGTTGGAAACGGATATAGTCTTCTTCTTTTCTCGTTTCTTCGGCTTGCCTTATACATTCATCAAGTTCACGGCTTACTTTTCTGTATTCATTGTATTCGTTCTGATAGTCTGTCAGTTCTCTGATGTCTTGAGCTAATATGTCAAGAATGTTGAGCTGGAATCCTTCCTTGTTTATCAGAAGGTTCTGGTGCTGGCTGTGTACATCTATCAGTTTCTCTCCAAGGACTTTCATTTGTGACAGTGATGTCGGGGTATCATTTATAAATGCCCTGCTTTTGCCATTGATGTTTACTTCGCGGCGAAGTATGCATTCCTCGCTGTCGTATTCAATGTCGTTTGCCTTGAAGAAGTCTTCCATACCGTACGATGCTATGTTAAACTTGGCTTCTACGATACATTTCGTAGCTCCGTTCCTTATGGCCTTCACGTCTGCCCTTTGCCCGAGCAGCAAACCTATAGCACCGAGTATGATGGATTTTCCGGCTCCTGTCTCTCCCGTAATAACGGAGAAACCCGGTTCGAACGCAATGTCCAGTTTATCAATAAGGGCGTAGTTCTGGATGAATATGGACTGTAGCATATTTATAATATTTCTGCCAAACGGTTAATTATATCTGTAGCCACCTCTTTTTTATTTTTAAGCGGAAACTCTATTACGTTTTCTTTGTCGATGATTGAAATCTTGTTGGTGTCATGCCTGAAACCTGCTCCCTTGTCGTTCAAAGAGTTAAGGGCGATGAAATCAAGATTCTTTCTTGCTAATTTAGCTTTTGCATGTTCTATTTCATCGTTAGTTTCGAGAGCGAATCCCACCATTACCTGATTATCTTTCTTGAGTTTTCCCAAAGCTGCTGCTATGTCTTGTGTAGGTTTCAGCTTTATTATCAGGTCGTCTTTTTCTCTCTTGATTTTTTGTCCGGCTTTTATTTCAGGAGTGAAATCAGCAACTGCGGCACACAATATGGCCGCATCGCTTGAACCGAACTCGCTTACTGCTGCCTGATACATTTCTTCTGCGCTCTCCACGCTGATTTTTCTGATATTGGGATGCTTCTCTGTTATGCTTACCGGACCGCTAATGAGAGTTACTTCCGCGCCTCTCTCCGCACAACATTCAGCTAATTCGTATCCCATTTTGCCTGATGAATAGTTACCGATAAATCTGACAGGGTCAATCTTCTCGTAAGTAGGGCCGGCTGTAATCATAACTTTTTTACCTTTGAGGTCGGATTTCTTTTCAAAGAAATTTTCCAGAACTTCGACTATCTTTTCCGGTTCTTCCATTCTTCCTTTACCTACAAGGTGGCTTGCCAATTCACCTTCGGCCGGTTCTATTATAATATTACCATACGATCTCAATGTGTCAAGATTCTTTTGAGTTGAAGGATGAGCGAACATATCAAGGTCCATTGCCGGTGCAACAAATACCGGTGCTTTCATTGACAGATATGTGGTGATAAGCATATTGTCGGCAATACCGTTTGCCATTTTCCCGATTGTAGATGCTGTGGCTGGAGCTATCAGCATTGCGTCTGCCCATAGTCCAAGGTCAACATGGCTATGCCATGTGCCGTCTCTTCTCGCGAAAAACTCGCTTATGACCGGCTTACTTGTTATGGTTGATAGTGTTAGAGGCGTAATAAATTCTTTTCCTGCGGGAGTTATAACTATTTGTACTTCGGCACCCTTTTTAATCAAGGCTCTGGCAAGTACTGCCGCTTTGTAAGCAGCAATACTACCAGTGATGCCGAGTACTATTTTTTTACCTTTCATCATAGATATGTCATTTTAACATTCCGGTTTCTCTCAGTCTGATTTTAGTCAGTACATTTTTTGTGTTCAGTGCGAAATCACCGTTCATAATCCATCCGTAGTATCCGATGTCTTTTTTCAAAACTTCGGCTACCGGCATACCTTTATATTTACCAAAGTTGAACACTTCCACTCCGTTGTCGTCATAAACTATTCTTCCTGCAAAGTCCGCATTCTTTGAATAACTTGAATATTCAGACAGGAAGTTTATGTCGTTTTCCAAAGTGTCTTTATACATGTCCAATTGTGCTTTTAGTACCTCGTATGTTGCTCTCGTATCTGCTTCTGCAGTATGGGCGTCTTCGAGGTTCTTTCCACAATAGAATTTGTATGCCGCGGATAATGTCCGCTGCTCCATTTTGTGGAAAATGACTTGTACATCAACGAATTTTCTTTTTGTAAGGTCGAGGTCTATACCGGCTCTTAGGAATTCTTCTACAAGAACAGGAACATCGAATCTGTTGGAATTGAATCCTGCTATATCTGCACCTTCAAAATCTTTGGATATGTTTGTTGCCACTTCCTTGAAAGTAGGGCAGTTCGCAACATCTTCATCTGTTATACCATGAATGGCTGTCGATGATTCCGGAATGTGCATTTCAGGATTAATTCTAAGAGTTTTACTCTCTTCATTTCCGTTAGGATATACTTTCAGATAGCATATCTCTACTATTCTGTCGCTTGTGATATTTGTTCCTGTAGTTTCCAGGTCGAAGAAAACTATAGGGTTTTTAAGATTCAGTTTCATTATAAAAGGATTAATCGTTAAGCATCATAGGCATCAGCAACATTAACAGATCCTCGTTTTCTTCCTGTTCTTCCGGAACAATAAGTCCGGCACGTGAAGGGTCTGCCAATTCAATAATTACATTCTGAGATGAGATGTTGTTCAGAATATCGATAAGGAAAGACGATTTGAAACCTATGCTCATGTCTTTTCCGTCGTATTGGCATGTCAGGGTTTCTTCTGCTGATGTAGAGAAGTCAATATCCTGTGCAGAAATAGTCATGCTGTTTTCTTTCAGACTCAATTTAATCAAGCTGCTTGCCTGTGATGAGAATACAGAAACACGTTTCAGCGCGCTGATGAAGATTGCACGGTCAACGACTGCCTTATGAGGGTTGTTTTGCGGAATTACAGAGTTGTAGTTAGGATAACGTCCTTCTATCAGTCGGCATGTCATCTGGTAATTTTCCATTGTGAACATGGCGTTCTTGTCGTCAAAGCATATCTGAACATCGCCCTGTTCCTTAGGAAGTATGTTTTTGAGGATATTTGACGGCTTTTTAGGAAGAATAAACGCTGCTTTTTCATTACCGGTAGAAGAGAATGATTTGTTACGTACCAGTTTATGGCCGTCTGATGAAACCAGTGTTACGTCCTGTTGGCTGATATCGAAATATAT
Organism: uncultured Phocaeicola sp.; assembly: GCA_944320605.1. Lineage (GTDB taxonomy): Bacteria > Bacteroidota > Bacteroidia > Bacteroidales > Bacteroidaceae > Phocaeicola. The sequence continues at coordinate 14,884 of CALUIE010000049.1, forward strand.
ACCGTTCATTACAGGTCTTAACTCATCGTCGGCTGTAGCGAAGATACATCTGTTGATTCCTGTAAGCATGACATCGGCTGCCATTGTCAGGTTGACAACTTCGGTTCCCATTTGTTTTGGCAATGGATATTCATCACCGTTCTGAGCCATCATGCTGTATTTACCGTTAGGGTATCTTACGGTAATTTCCATTGTTTCTGTATTTATATTGAAATTCAAAGGCTGTTCCGGATTTTCCTTTAATGCTTCAAGAATTGTTTTTGAAGAAATGGCAAATTTGCCTTCGCCTTCGTATTCACTTACTTCAATACTTGTTGACAGTGTTGTTTCGCTGTCCGAAGCTGTCATTGTGATGGTTCCATCATTAAGTTCTATCAGGATACAGTCCAGAATAGGAAGAGAGTTTTTTGAATTGATAACACGGCTGATAGCCTGTAAATGGCTGAATAATGTTGTGCTTGAAACTAAAAATCTCATGATTGATGTTATATTAAATTGTTTTTTAATTATTGTTTCTGCTTAAATTTCTTTACAAGAAAAACGGTAAATAATCGAATGCCAAAGTTACAAAAAAAGATTATTTGGCTAAAGCAAATGCTTGATAAAAATACTTTCATCGGGATAAAAAATATTGTGAAAAATTAGTTCACTTCTTAGGAAAAGAGTAATTTCGTGACCAAAATCAAAATAGAAATTTTAATATGGAAATAACTGGAAGAATTATTGCTGTTCTTGAACCTCGTGGTGGTGTCTCAAAATCTGGAAACAACTGGAAGGTTCAGGAGTATGTTTTGGAGACTAATGAGCAGTATCCTCGTAAGATGTGTTTTGATGTGTTTGGTGAAGATAAAATCCAGCAATTCAATATACAGGCAGGTGAAGAACTCACCGTTTCGTTTGATATAGATGCTCGTGAATGGCAAGGCAGGTGGTTTAACAGTATCAGAGCATGGAAAGTAGAAAGAGTGGCACAGGGAGCGGGTATGCAACCACAACCTGCGGATTATTCTTTCCCTCCAGTGTCATCAGCTCCGGTACCTCCTGCTGATTTCTCGGCTACAGACGACAAGGATGATTTGCCTTTCTGATTTTAGGGAAGAATTAAAATTAAAACAGCCATATCGCATTTTTATTCTGGAATATTGCGGTATGGCTGTTTTTCTGTCTTTATTCAATTATGAATTCATACTTAACAGGAATTCTTCGTTGTCTTTTGTCTTTTCAAGTCTGTCTTTTACAAAATCCATTGCCTCTACAGGATTCATGTCTGACAGATATTTACGCAGAATCCACATTCTGTCAAGAGTTGTCTTGTCAAGCAACAGATCGTCGCGGCGTGTGCTTGAAGCAACTATGTTTACAGCAGGGAATATGCGCTTGTTGCTCAAGTTTCTGTCAAGCTGTAACTCCATGTTACCGGTACCCTTGAATTCTTCGAAGATAACTTCATCCATCTTAGAACCTGTATCAATAAGGGCAGTTGCAATGATTGTGAGCGAACCTCCGCCTTCTATGTTACGTGCCGCACCGAAGAAGCGTTTTGGCTTGTGAAGTGCGTTCGCATCGACACCTCCGGACAATACCTTGCCTGACGCAGGAGATACGGTGTTGTATGCGCGTGCAAGACGTGTAATAGAGTCAAGGAATATAACAACATCGTGTCCGCTTTCAACCATACGTTTTGCCTTTTCGAGTACTATACCTGCAATCTTCACATGGCGTTCTGCCGGTTCGTCGAAAGTGGAAGCTATCACTTCGGCTTTAACACTGCGTGCCATGTCTGTTACTTCTTCAGGACGTTCGTCGATGAGAAGCATTATCATATATACTTCAGGATGGTTCTCTGCAATAGCGTTTGCAATGTCTTTCATAAGGATAGTCTTACCTGTCTTAGGCTGTGCCACGATAAGTGCACGCTGACCTTTACCGATAGGAGAGAACATGTCAACAACACGGGCTGACAGATTATCGTTGTATCCTTTGCAAAGTTTGAATTTTTCGTCAGGGAACAGTGGTGTCAGATGATCGAATGGAATGCGGTCGCGTACCAGTGCAGGATCTGCGCCGTTTATTTTGTTTACTTTTACAAGAGGGAAGTATTTTTCACCTTCTTTAGCCGGACGGATTGTTCCTTCTACCACGTCACCTGTCTTAAGACTGAATGCCTTTATTTGAGATTGTGATACATATATGTCATCCGGTGATGAGAGATAATTATAGTCTGATGAGCGTAGGAATCCATATCCGTCAGGCATGATTTCAAGCACACCCGAACCGCTTATTATATCTTCGAAGTCGTATATTTTCTCAACCGGTTTTGGAGGTTGTTGTGGCTCCGGTGCAGTTTGTGCTGCAGTTTCTGCTGCTTGTTGTTCTTCAGGTGCCGGTAATTTAATCTGTTGAACGGCAGGAAGTTGTATATTCTGTTGTTGTGCAGCTTCAGACTGTTGATTATTGTTCTGCTGTTTGTTGTTGGCCTGTTGTTTTGTATTTGTTTGTTGCTTGTTGTTTTGAGCTTTGTTTTGCTGTTTCTTATTATTCTTTTTTTGTTTCTGTTGGAATTTATTGTCGTTAGGCGCAACAACAGGAGGCTCAACTTTTGTAGCCTCAAATTTACCTAACAGTTCTGTAGGAATTTCAAATTTTTCAGAAGGAAGATCTTCGATAGGAATGAAATCGCTGTCACCTTTTAAATCGAGCGGTGGAAGTTCCATGTCATCGTCCATGAATACAGGTACAGGAACTTCTTTTTTTGATGGCTTGTTTTTGGATTTTTCTTTTGGGGAATTTTCCGACTTGTTTTCAGAGCCTTCTAATGCGCTATTTTCTTTCTCAATTGTAGCTTTATTCTTTGAACCTGGTTTTCTTCCCCGTTTTGCTTTGGGCTTTTCTTCTGTAGTTGCAACAGCTTGAGGAACAGTTTCATTAGCTACTTCATCTTTTGTTTCTTCGTTTTCTTTTGATACAGTTCTGGTTTGTACAGCCGGTGTATTAGCTTCTAACTTGAGGGCTTTGTCCTTTGTCGCTGTATAAACTTTGTCCCCTTCTTTTTTTACACTGATTCTTGCTCTTTTTTTGGTTTGTCCGTCATTTGCTTTTTGTGATGCACTTTTAATGGCTTGTTCATCTAATATTTTATATACAAGTTCTTCTTTTTTGAGTGCACTTGTTTTTTTTAGACCCAACTCTTTGGCTATTTCTTGCAGTTCGGACAGGTCTTTTTCATTTAATTGTATGATATTATACATAAACTTAGTGTATGATATGAATTGTTTTAATTATTTCTTGTATTGAGTTATTTGTCCTATTATATAATAGACGTATATATAGAACGTATTTACAGGAATGTTCTATTTTTTATTAAAATGATTTTTTTTGATTGTTTTGTTTGGAAATAAGTCTTGTATCCTTAGTCGTAACATATACGAATTATATGTTGCGTACAAAAATACGCTTTTTTTGTTAAGTTTACAATGCTTTTGTCTTTTTTTTATTTCATGGTTGGCAAAAATCGTGATTTAGTATTAATTTAGCCTTCGATTTTGAATATTAATATAGAGTAGGATTATGAAAAAAGTTATTTTTACAGAAAAGGCACCTGCCGCAATAGGTCCTTATAGTCAGGCAATAGAAGTTAATAATATGATTTTTATGTCAGGTCAGATTCCTGTAGATCCGGCAACAGGCAATTTTGTGGAAGGAGATATTATGGAACAGACAACTCAAGTTTTTGAGAATATAAAAAATGTACTGGCTGAAGCTGGTCTTACAACAGCAAATATAGTAAAAACCACGGTGTTCTTGTCTGATATGTCATTGTTTGCGGACATGAATAAGGTGTATGCCGAATATTTTGATGGTGCATATCCGGCACGTTCTGCTGTGGCTGTCAAAGGTTTGCCTAAGGGAGCTTTGGTTGAAATAGAATGCATTGCAGCAAGATGAATAAACGTGTTTAATATGTTAACGTCCCACACGTGTGGTTTAATCGTTCCACACGTGTGGGACGATTGTTTGACAGGTGTGGAATAATCATTCCACACCTGTAGAATGATGGAGGTTTCAAAAATAACCTCCATTAATTATATAATAATGTATAAGATGCGTAATTTACAGATGTACAGGTGTATCGGGGAATTGTAATAAATAAGGAAAAAATTCTTTATTTATATGCCGAAAAAGTTCTTTTTTACTTATTTTTTCTTTAATTTTGCGGCAAAATTTAAAAACCATTTTTTATAACCCGATATG
>CALUIE010000050.1 GCA_944320605.1 uncultured Phocaeicola sp.
CGGAGTGGAGCAGTTGGTAGCTCGTTGGGCTCATAACCCAAAGGTCGTCTGTTCGAGTCAGGCCTCCGCAACAAAAATAGAAATATAACATCGCGGAGTGGAGCAGTTGGTAGCTCGTTGGGCTCATAACCCAAAGGTCGTCTGTTCGAGTCAGGCCTCCGCAACAAAGAATAAAGGCTGTCTCAAATAAAAATGGGCAGCCTTTATTCTTTGTGTTTATATCTGGATATAAAATAAATGTTATGTACAACCATATCAAAAAAACAATTGAACTGTTTGACTTTTGAAAATGAAATCAATAACTTTGTATTATTACACAGACAGTTAATTTTAAAAATATAGCTTATGGAAATTGTACATGATGAAGCAAGGAAACAGTTCAAGGTGGAAGTAGATGGATATACTGCGCACGTATCTTATCTGCTGACAGATGATGGCGGTTTGGACATCCGTCACACCATAGTTCCAGAAGAAATAGGCGGACGTGGAATAGCATCAGCCCTTGTAAAGGCTGCATACGATTATGCGCGTTGTAAATGCCTGAAACCTGTAGCCACGTGTGCGTATGCTGTTGTATGGCTTCAGCGTCATCCGGAATATCAGGGCGATGTAAGCTGTGATTATGGTGGTAAAGGAACTTGCGCTATCTGATTTATTCTTCTATTACAATCCCCATCTTCTTCATTAGGAAGCAGGCATTCATATTTTGGGCTATACCTTCGCGTACTTTGTAGCTGAAGTATAGCTCATTATTTTTTATATCAGCCTCAAAACAGTAATTTTTTATCTGTTCAGGGAAACTCTTTGCTAATTCGCCTAACAACAGATCGTGGGTTGCGATTATACCGTTAGCCTTTAAGCTCATAAACTGTCGTATCAGATTGAACGAACCCTTTTGCTTGTCAGTTGAGTTTGTTCCTTTTAGTATCTCATCAAGTATGATAAACAGCTCCATTCCGTCGTCAAGCATCTCAATAATCCTTTTCAGGCGTTTCAGTTCCGCAAAGAAATATGATTCATTATCACTTAGGGAGTCTGATGTACGTAAGCTGGTTACGAGCTGTGAAGGATAGACTGTCATCTTTTTGCAGCACGACGGCGCGCCAATACATGCTAATAGATAATTCACTCCTATAGTTCTGAGATATGTACTTTTTCCTGCCATATTGGCCCCTGTGATGATTAGGAAATAAGGTCTTGATGGAATCAGCACATCATTTTTTACGCACTGTCCTTCAGGCATAAGCGGATGCCCCAACTCTTCAGCCTCATAGCAAAAAGGAGTATCAGTTATTTCTGCATACCGGTAGTTTGGGTGGTTATACGCAAAAGTTCCGAGCGAACATAGAGCGTCTATTTTTCCAACAGCCTCAAGCCATTCGGAGAGATACTTTCCATATTTGTCCTTCCATGTTTCTATGCGTATCATCTGTCTTAACTGGAAAAACATGCTCCCTTCAAGTATGACATAAAGAATCTGATTATTTCGCAGGTCAAGCCTGTCGAGTTCTTTGGTTAGTGCATTAAGGGCCTCAGCAGGCGATTTCCCGTTAATTTCAAGTTTCTTTATTATATCTTTTATACCTTCGGCATTCCATTTTTCATTTTGTGCCAATGTAATAAGGCGTGCGTATGTACTTAGCACTTTCAGTTTCTTCCCATATTCTTCCTGAAGCACGGTGGCACGTTTTATTACGCTGAAACTTAGTATTACGAAAAGCGAGAATGTCAGTCCGAACCAGGACATGGATATAAGGTTTGTCAGTCCACATAACAACAGTATTATATTTATTGAAGGAACAGCCCATATCAATAATTTACTCCAAGCCGATTTTGACAGAGTACTTTCTGTTTCTGCCCATTTTCGTATATCACAGTCGTCACTGTTATTACTGCTGTTTATCATGCCTGTTATGGCAAATTTTAATCTGAAATCATTTTTAAGGGCTAATTCTTTCACGCATTCCTGCCTCTTTTCTATATCTTTCCTGTCTCGTAAATGATATCTCATCCATACGGCCAAGGTATTTTTACCTATAGGTGTACAAGTACGGTTTATAGCTTGAAAGAGCGATTTGCGTCCGAAAATATCAAGGTCGAATGAATATAAGTGTTCAGCGTCGGTAAACTCTTTTCCATCATCGAAATCTGAGTAATCATTCTGCAGTCCCTTTAATTCTTTGTTCAGTATATCAGCCTTTACCTCGAGCCATTGTTTCCGCAAGAAGAAGCGGTTATGTACCTTAATCATTATAAGGAATGGGATGAGTGTACAGCAAGCTCCTGTTATGATAGTTTGTGCGCTGTAGTTCCATAAGGCTATTATTGTGGATATAAAGCCTACGAAAAGCAGTATTCTGATAATACTTATATATAATATGGTTTTGTTTACCTTGTTTAGATTCAGTTTTGTGTCTGACAGATTTTTGCAATACCATTCCTGTGGCTCCATAATTTATATTTTAGTTTTGTTTGCGAAGATAGTAAAGTTTTCAAACTCCGTTTGTTTTATTTTGTGAATTTCATTTATTTTGTGATGTATAATAAATCAAGGTTAAGAAATGAAGTTCAGAATAGAAAGAATGACTGATGCTGAATTCCGTAACTTGAATATTTATTACGGATTCTATGATACTCCATTAGGAGAAATGTTAATAGCATCCACTTCGCGTGGTATATGTTGTATTGAATTTGCCGATAATCATGTTGAGGCTTTGCAACTTCTTTGCAAAAGATTTTCAAAATCATCTCTTTTGTTGCAGCATACAGCGTTTCACAGCATGGTATTACAATTTTTTAGTGAAGTAGCGGAAGATTGCTCTTGTGAAATTATATTTCATTTATATGGAACTGATTTTCAGATTGAAGTGTGGGGAGCATTACTTGAAATACCTGTAGGAAAAATTTCTACCTATAGTGATGTGGCGCGGGCCATAAATAAACCTCGTGCATTACGCGCTGTCGGTACGGCCATAGGGCGAAATCCGGTGGCGGTTCTTATTCCTTGCCATAGAGTTTTACGGTCTGATGGTGGCATTGGCGGCTATTATTGGGGAATAGAAAAGAAAAAGATGATTTTGGAATGGGAAAGAATATATAAGAAAAGAGTTTAGAGCATTTTTATGATTATTCGATAAAATGATGCTTGGATAATAGTATGATTTTACTGTATTTTTATTGTTTAATTCTTGTCGAATATCAAATACTAATTTGGGTTATGAAATTTGAGTTTTGTATTTTCAGGTTTACGATGTTTTGTGTTTTAATGTTGTTAATTACAAATTCTTGTGTTCGTGACAGAGATGTACAGAGTGGGGATAGAATTTCTGTGGGTGATGAACTTCCTGAATTTGAGGTTTCCGTTAATGATGGTAGCCATATTTCAACTTTGGATTTACAAGGAAAGACCTCTGTTATAGTTTTCTTTAATACAAATTGTTCTGATTGCCGTAAATTAATGCCAGAGATACAGAAACTTTATGAAATGTTCTCTGACGCAGGAGATGTTGTGATATTGGCTATAAGTCGTGAACAAGATTATATAACTGTTTCAGAGTATTGGGATGATAATAATTATACCATTCCCTTTTCTGCCCAAATGGGACGTTATGTTTATGAGTTGTTCGCCTTGTCTGGAATTCCAAGGGTATATATTGCGGATGATAAGTTGGTTGTTCGATACAAATTTTCAGAGAATGACTTGCTTGATGCGAGAAACATCTCTAAATTAGTTCAAGATCTACGGGCATTATAGATATTAGATGAACCTTCAGATCTTGAAAGGGCGAGCGTCTTGGCACTTGATGCCCGTCATGAATGGCAGATACATAACCTGGTGATTTTTGATTGATAATGAATAAATACCGGCTGTACTTTGAAACGTAAAATCAAAATATAGCCGGTATTTATTCATTTTAATACTATCTTTTCCAGCCTTTTGTTTTCTTTGAAAAAAATACCCATCTCAATAACGATGCCGGTATAGTATGACTGAATGAGTTGACTTCGTCTGCACGTTCCTCAATGTTTTTGAAGAGAGGTTCCGCATCTTTCTCTGTTATAATACCATTACTTATCATTTGTTTCACGGTACGTTTTTCATTACTTAGGAGCATACGTATTGATTTCAACGTAAGTGCATGGCCGTATGCTTTCGGGAACTCGTCTGCAAGTTCATTTATAACATAGTCCATGCGTGTAATGTTGTTTTCTATCTCTTTTTTTAATATTCCCAATACAGCCTTTTGTTCTTCATCAAGAAGATTTGAGCCTTTTAACTCATCTATCAGTTTCAAATCCTCTTTTTGAAGGATAATGAATCCTCGTCCCAAATCGTAAACTATAGTGATACGTTCACGGAAATAGAAACTTATCCAGTCGTGTATAACCGGAGTTTTTCTCAACGAGTTTATCGTGTTACTGCGTTCGCAAAATTTGAATATTGAGTTTCTGAAGTCAAGAGTGTATTTGCCGTCATGGTCATAAAGTTCGTCTAATGAGTTCATCAATCGGCGGAAAGCAGTTTCCGATATGATACCTTCTTCGTATATGGCTTTACAAGTGGCTTTTTCTCTATCCAGAACTTTCAGACGGATTTCTGAAATTACGTCTTTCTCTTTTGTCTCCACTATCGGCGAAATAGGTGCAGAAGCCATGTAGTGTTCCACTTTTCTCCAGTTCGCTCCAGTCAGATGATCCCTGGATTTCAGCTTTTCAAGATATTTTTCTGAATTCTCTCTTATATGCTTATGAATATTGTATTCCAGTTTGACTCTTGCCGAAGGAATACTGATAAGTCCCATTTTGTTGAGCAGCCATCTCATGGTAGTGGCATTTATACACAGCGTGAGAGTGACTATACCTGCGGTGAAAAACAATATCTGGTTTCTTATGTCCTCCGGTATTGCTTCCGTATATGAAACCATCAGTGCCAATGTCATGGCAAGCGCGCCACGCAATCCACCCCACGTAAGTATCACAGACTCACGTTTGGTCAGCCCGTAGCCCATTCTTTTCATTATCGGATATAACATTGAAATCATGGCGTATCGGAACAGGTTGAGGAATATATAAATAAGTATAAGTATTCCGAACTCACTCCATGAGAAAGTGACCTTTTCTGATATTACTATACCCACAATGATAAAAATGAGCGTGTTTGCTATATATGTGGCAAGTTCCCAAAAATGTTCCATGAAGTTGTTCACCTGTGGTTTCAGACGAGGTTTTCCAACGTATGTTACAGTCAGGCCGAATGCCACCAAAGCTATTACTCCTGATACACCGAGGTAGAACTGTGATATTATGAAAGTGATGTATGCCGAAAGAATTATCACACTGTTCTGTATCATTTCCTCAGAGTTTATTCTCGTAATGAACCATATCACTACACGTGCGAGGAAATATCCTAATATAGTACTGATACTTATCACCTTTATGAATTCCATGACCGGTGAACTTTCTGTTCCGCCTGTGGCGGCATATACTCCGAAGAAAAGCATAAAGCAGACGATACCTGTTCCGTCGTTAAGCAGCGACTCTGCGTCAACCAGTGTGGAAAAACGCTTGCTGGTTTTCAATTCATGTAGTAGTGCTACTACAGCCACAGGGTCGGTCGCGCTTATCAAAGCTCCGAACATCAGAGCGAATGCCCATGTCCAGTTTTCATATCCCGGTATAGTAAGTCCTATTACAACCATCAGTACGCCTGTAAGTATCATGCAGATTACAAGACCCGGTGCCGCAAGCAGAGTAGCGTTTGCCAAAGTCTTTTTGAATATGTGCATATTCAGCTCGTATGCGGCATCGAATATAAGAATAGGAAGGAAAAGATACAGTATAAGGTCAGGATTTATGTCTGCCACGCTGTCCACAGCTTCCGATATTTGAGGCAACGCATTAAAAACTCCGGAACGGTTCAGTATTCCAACCAATAGTCCTATGGCAAACAGTCCTACCGTGTATGGGAAACGGCTGTGTTTTAGTAATGATTTTAAAAGTGCTCCTATAACGAGTCCTGTGATAGTGAGCAGCAAAGGTTGCAGAAATGCAAATTCTTCCATGGTAAAGTTTATTAATTATAACTTAGATTGCTTATTGTAACAAAGGTAGTTAAAAAAGTTGAATAATTAGGAATAGTAGAGACTAAATCATACTTTAGTAAATAAATATTTTGATGATTGTTTTTTGAAGATACCGAATATTTATCATAGTGAGGAAAATTTATTAATTATATAAAACTACATACAGAACAATGTAATATAGTGATGTGAAAATGAAAGTAATATTAAGTAGAAAAGGATTTGACTTACAATACGGAGGTATGCCCAGTCCGATACTTCCCGATGGAACAATGTTGTCATTACCAATACCATCAAAAGATGATAATATAAAATATTCAGATTTGAATTGGGATGGTAAATCATACTATGATTTAATACATGAGTTAAAAGCAAATAGTAGGATAAAAGAATATTATACATGTCATTTAGATCCCGATATCAGGAAGAATATTACTCCAAGATTAGGTGATTGGATACCTTCGTTTGGACAAACAGGTTCTGCCTTAGGACATCTTATGAAACAAAATATTGGTATAGGAGATTTGTTCTTGTTCTTTGGGACGTTTCGACATACAGAGTTGATAAACGGTAGATTAAGGTATATAAGCAATGCGGTACCTGTACATGTAATTTACGGATATTTACAAGTTGGTAATATTATAACTTCTGATAAAGATATACCAGAATGGCTCTCGTCTCATCCTCACGTAAAAAATAAATATTGGGAAAAATCGAATGCTATTTATATATCTTCCAAAACATTGAGTTTATGTACTGAATTACCTGGGGCTAATTGTTTAAAGTATAAAGAAGATTTGGTATTAACCAAGAAAGGGTGCAGTAAGAGTATCTGGTTTTTACCTGATTTTTTTAGGAAGATTCATATAACTTATAATAGCAAGGCATGGACTGCTGATTGTTTTGTGTCTGCATCCAAAGGGCAGGAGTTTGTACTTGATGCTAATGATGAAGTTTTAGAATGGATAAAAAAGTTGATTAAATGATTTGAGTAATTTATATTATGGATAGAATAAGAAAGTTTTTAAATGATGATAGCGAAAGTTTAGATATCAGAAAAGAAGATAAGAAATGGAACAATTACACTGTATATACAGCCAGTGTAAAAGAATTTGCCAATGTTGGAACACCTATATTTGTTTTGGAAAATAGTGAGGGCGTGTTGAGATATTGTAATGCAGATGAGGTGTATCCGATAATTTACTTTCTTGCTGAAGGTATTGAGGAAGAGAATTCTTGAAAATATTGTAAGCATTTTATTTTCCGTTTTGACGCATATTATCCACAAACATACCTTTGTGCCGTAAGCTCGTAATTAATCTATTGTCCCACACGTGTCAAACGCTCATTCTACACGTGTCGAACAATCATTTCACACGTGTGGAATAATCGTTTCACAGCTGTGGAACGATGCGGATATTTGATGGAATAGTGGCTAACGGCGGGTAAAGTTGGTATAGGTTGATCACGGATTACTTTATGGTGTGGGACTAACAGCCGGATATTTCAAAGGATTTGTGTTTAGGGCATACGCTTCGTATAATGAAGCTGCTGATGGTGTGAAAACAGATGTGGAAGTTTGGTATAGGGGAGAGGTTAACCTGGCATGTTTTGCCGGTTTCAGAAATAAAATAGTTTCAGTGGGCGCGGAATATAATGTGATGATGAATTCCGGCTTTGTGAACGATGCTGACAGAAACGGAACTTCTGTTTATGCGACTGTGAATCTTAATGATAACATAGGTCTGTATGGCAGATTGGATTATCTTTCATCAAAAGAGTCATGGGATAAAATTTCGGAAGGAATGGCAGGTATTGTCGGTTTGGAATTGAAGTTTGGAAAGTATATCAAGCTCTCTCCTAATTTCAGAATATGGAAACCTTCTGATAATTCTATTAAAAATCAGGCATACTTTTATATGAATGCTTCATTTGCATTGTAGTTGTTCAGATGCTATAACTTTTGCTTTTGCTCTGTCAGGCTTTCCGGTTCCTGTAAGTGGAAGTCTTGGGAAGTGAATAATATGTTTTGGCTTCCAGTAAAGCGGAAGACTGTTTACTGCATTGTCTGTATTCATTTCTTGTGAGATAAGCATTACTATTTTCTCGCCGAATTTGGAATCCGGTACAGAGGTAATCATATACGATCCTTCAGGCAGATAGTGACTCAGTTTTTCTTCTACCTGCTCTATCTGGACTTTTATTCCTCCGGTGTTTATAGTGTTGTCTTTACGTCCGAGTATGCGGAACTGTCTTTGTTCGTTAAACTCTACGATGTCGTTTGTGATTAATGTTTCTGGATTGACGGACGGAGCTGAGATTATAAGTGTTCCTTCATCGGAAATGGTAAGAGATACATTGTCGAAAGGTGTGTACCATTCTGAAGCTGCTTTACCGTTAAGACGGCGCAGGGCGATGTGTGACAAGGTTTCTGTCATTCCGTATGTGCTCCATACAGAATTTGGGAAAGATTCCAGCTCTTCTGCCATCTTCTTGTCTATTGCTCCTCCTCCGATTATCAGGTGACGGATTTTCATCAGTTTTTCTCTGTCCTCTGGATGTTTTAGTGAGTTGAATACCTGCATTGGTATCATGGCTGCAAAGTCCGGAATCTTTGTTAGACATTGCAGTGGACGGCCGCATGGAGTAACTGCCATAAGATTGAGGCTGGCAATTATGCTTCGTACTACTACCATTTTTCCGGCTATATAGGGTAGGGGCATACATAGCAATGCGCTGTCGCCGGCTTTCAGACCTAAGAATGATACTGTCATGCGTGCGCTGTTTATCATTCTTTTCTTTTCTACCCAGAGTTCTTTTGGTGTGCCTGTGGAACCGGAAGTATGTACTTTTATTAGAGGACTGGAATTGTACCATTCGGCGAGGAACTCTCCGAGTGATGACATGAAGCTGTCTTTACCATATATTGATGCTAAAGTCCCTTTTAGGTTTGCTGCTTCTTCGGCAGTATATGTTTTACCGTTTATGGTAATATCTTTATTTGGAAACACGTTGATGATAGTTTTTCTTTATGTCTAAAATAAAAACGGGCAACTTATTTCTAAGATTGCCCGTTTTTATCGTAAACTCGTATTGAATTATTTCTTGATACGGTTGTAACGGCTCATGAACTTATCAACACGTCCGGCTGTGTCAACCAACTTAGATTTACCAGTGTAGAACGGATGAGAAGTGTTAGAGATTTCCAACTTTACTAATGGGTAAGTTTCACCTTCGAATTCAATAGTGTCTTTTGTAGCACAAGTTGAACGAGAAAGAAACATATCACCATTTGACATGTCTTTAAATACTACCGGACGGTAGTTTTCTGGATGAATTCCTTTTTTCATTTCAGTATATACTTTATTTATTATTATTTTTTGACTAGTTGGTAACACTTAGTCGTGTGTAATGGTCTGTTTCGGGTTGCAAAGTTACGCTTTTTCTTTTAAATGAGAAAAACTTTATCAATCTTTTTTGTGAAATCTTTTTATGTAATACATTAATATAAAATGTGTTCGTGTATTTGGCATTTGCTATAATGTTTATGTATGAAAGTATTTGTTGATTTTATGAATTGAAATAAAACTTGCAATATCCACATAGCATTATGCATACATGGATTTGAAATATTTGCTTTATTTCATCTATATATACCTTTTAAAGAGCATTTTTTCCTTTTAAAATAGAAGTTGGGTATATATTAATTGCTATTTTTGCAATGGAATTTAATCACTAACATTATAAATAGTAAAAACAATGGTTAATTACAAAGACTTAGGTTTGGTAAACACAAGAGATATGTTTGCCAGAGCAATCAAAGGTGGATATGCAATCCCAGCTTTCAACTTCAATAATATGGAACAGATGCAGGCTATCATCAAGGCTGCTGTTGAAACAAAATCACCTGTTATTCTTCAGGTTTCTAAAGGTGCTCGTCAGTATGCTAACGCTACTTTGTTGCGTTACATGGCTCAGGGTGCTGTAGAATACGCAAAAGAATTGGGCTGCGAACATCCTGAAATCGTTCTTCACCTTGATCACGGAGATACATTTGAAACTTGCAAGAGCTGTATTGACTCTGGTTTCTCTTCAGTAATGATCGATGGTTCTCACCTTCCATACGAAGAAAACGTAGCTTTGACTAAGAAAGTTGTAGATTACGCACATCAGTTTGATGTAACTGTAGAAGGTGAACTTGGTGTTTTGGCTGGTGTAGAGGATGAGGTTTCTGCTGAACATCACACATATACTAACCCTGAAGAAGTTATTGATTTCGCTACTCGTACAGGTTGCGATTCATTGGCTATCTCAATAGGAACTTCTCACGGTGCTTACAAATTCAAACCGGAACAGTGCCACGTTGATCCTGCAACAGGTCGTTTGGTTCCTCCTCCATTGGCTTTCGATGTATTGGATGCTGTAATGGAAAAACTTCCTGGATTCCCTATCGTACTTCACGGATCTTCTTCGGTTCCACAGGAAGAAGTTGATACTATCAACCAGTATGGTGGTAAATTGGAAGCTGCTATTGGTATTCCTGAAGATCAGTTGCGTAAGGCTGCTAAGTCTGCAGTATGTAAGATCAATATCGACTCAGACTCTCGTCTTGCTATGACTGCTGCTGTACGTAAGGTTTTCGCTGAAAAACCAGCTGAATTCGACCCACGTAAGTATCTTGGTCCGGCTCGTGACAACATGGAAAAACTTTACAAGCACAAAATCATCAACGTTTTGGGCTCAGACAACAAGTTGGCTGAATAATATTTTATTTAATTAATATGTGAGTGGAGATTGTCCGTATGTGATAATCTCCACTTTTTTTATATTTAAAATGTATTGTTTTGTTAATCTAAAGTACATGTCTTTGTAATATTGATTCCGTTATTTTGCATCAGACAAAAATGAAAGAGAAATGGAATTAAGACCACATTACAGAACAATCGTTTTATCAGACATTCATCTTGGAACTTCGCATTCAAAGGTGGATGAAGTAAGTGATTTTCTAAGTACGGTTGATTGTGACCGATTAATCCTTAATGGTGATATTATAGATGGATGGCATCTGCAGAAATCGGGTGTAAAGAAATGGAAACCGCAGCACACCCGTTTTTTTAAGATTATAATGAAGATGATGGAAAAATGTGGTACGGAGGTTATTTATGTTCGAGGTAATCATGATGATTTCTTGGATAATCTTGTGCCATTGCAGTTCTCTAATATAATTATTGTAAGGGATTACATATTGGAAAGTAATGGAAGGCATTATATTGTGATACATGGCGATGTGTTTGATAAAGTGACTACGGAGATGAAATGGCTGGCTAAATTGGGTGATGTGGGATATACATTACTTCTTTGGATGAATGGTATGTATAATAAATATCGTGCCAAACATGGTAAACCTTATTTCTCATTGTCGCAGGCTATAAAGCATAAGGTAAAGTCTGCTGTCTCGTATATCTCTGATTTTGAAACTGTTCTTGTGGATTTTGCACGTAAACGTGAATGCGACGGGGTTATTTGCGGACATATTCATCATCCGGAAAACAGAGTTATTGACGGAGTACATTATTTGAATTCAGGTGATTGGGTGGAAACTCTTTCTGCATTGACAGAGGATGAAAACGGAGTGTGGGAAGTTGTTAATTATTCAGAGTTGATAAATCAATTAAATAAAACTGCCAAACTAACATTATTATCTGTAGCATCATGAAATTTTTGTTTATTGTTCAGGGAGAAGGACGTGGACACCTTACCCAAGCTATAACTTTGGAAAATGTATTGTTAAGAAGTGGTCATGAGGTTGTGGAAATTCTGGTGGGCAAGAGTGAATCAAGACGTTTGCCAGGATTTTTTACACGTAGCGTACATGCTCCGGTAAAACAGTTTGTCAGTCCTAATTTTCTTCCTACACCAGCTAATAAGCGTGTCAATATAACTCGCAGTATCTTATACAATGTAATGAAGGTTCCAGAATATTGGGGAAGTATGCGTTATATAAATGAACGTATTGTTAAGACTGGTGCTGATATGGTTATTAATTTTTATGAACTTCTGACAGGTCTTACATATTTATTTTACCGCCCACTTGTACCACAAGTTTGTATCGGACACCAGTATCTTTTTTTGCATAAGGATTTTGAGATACCATACAAACATAGGTTAGAGATGAAAATGCTTAATATGTTTACACGCTTGACTGCAATTGGAGCGAAGAAATATTTGGCTCTTTCTTTCCGCGGTATGAAAAATGATGATGCAAATAAAATAAAGGTAGTTCCACCTTTGTTGAGACGTGATGTGTTCCGTCAGGAGGCTTCGGAAGGTAATTATATACATGGATATATGGTTAATTCCGGTTTCTCGGAGTGTGTTATGAGATGGCATAAAGAACATCCTGAAACACCTTTACGTTTTTTCTGGGATAGATGGGAAGAGTCACCGGTTAAGAAAATTGACGATACGTTGTCTTTTTATCAACTTGATGATGTGGAATTCCTAAGACAGATGTCAGGTTGCAAGGCGTATGCCAGTACTGCGGGTTTTGAATCAGTATGTGAAGCGATGTATTTAGGAAAGCCCTTAATGATGGTACCGGCACATATAGAACAGGAATGTAATGCTTTTGATGCAATGAAGAGTTCTGCCGGAATTGTTGACAGTGATTTCGATTTAAGTAAATTGTTGGAGTTTGCTAAGACTTATGAACCTGACAGAAAGTTTAAAGATTGGGTTAATTCGGCTGAATATATGATTGTAAACGAGCTTGAGGAACTCGCTTCAACTGCATTTATGACAAACATGTATATGGTGGAGGAGTATATCTGAAAACGTAATTATATTTTATTGTAAGAAATAATCTTTGTATCGATTTTTTTTGTAAATTGCAATAACAATGTAATATGTATTACTTTCCTTTGCGCAAAATTTAGTAGTTATGGCAATTAAGAAGAAAGAAGATCCATATCTTGAAAGAGATATAAGCTGGATGTATTTTAACAGGCGTATCTTGCAGGAAGCTACACGCCAACATGTTCCTTTGCTTGAAAGGATGGCTTTCCTTGGAATATATTCGAATAATCTTGATGAGTTTTTCCGTGTCCGTATGGCTTCTCAAAACCGCATAGCTGAATGTGAGGACAAATCTGCAGCCAAGGACAGAGAGAAGGCTAAGAAGATAATAAAGAAAATTACTAAGCTCAACTCTGAATATGCCAAGGAATATGAACAGGCTGTAGAGAATGTTATCTCTGATTTGGAGAAGGAAAATATATATTTGGTTGATAATGAAAATATATCGCCTGAACAATTAGAGTATATACGTTCATATTATAAAGAGAAGCTGAATGGTTTTATAGTACCTGTGTGGTTCTCGGCTGTAAAAACTCTTGATTCTGAAACAGATGAGAATATTTATCTGGCGGTAAGGCTTCAGAAGAAAAATGGCTCAAAGGTGATTACTGACTATGCCTTTCTTGAACTCCCTGTAGGATTGTGCGGACGTTTCGTGCGTCTTCCTGACTGCGATGGAAAGAGCTATATGATGTATCTTGATGATGTAGTAAGGTGCTGCCTTCCTATTGTTTTTGAGGGTCTTGAATTTACAGATTATGAGGCATACGCTTTTAAATTTACCCGTGATGCTGAGATGGAAATTGATAATGATCTTAGAACGGGTACATTGCAGAAGATTTCTAAAGGTGTAAAGAGTCGTAAGCGTGGTGAGCCGTTGCGTGTTATATATGATGGTGATATGCCGAAGGATCTAATGAAACGTGTACTGAATAAACTGGATGTTGATTCATGGGATACAATTCTTTCAGGTGGTCGATATCAGAATCATAAGGATTTGATGAAGTTTCCGGACTGTGGAAGAAAGAATTTGAAATATCCGGCTTGGACTCCTATAATGAAGAAAGAGTTGGACGGTCCTGAGAGCCTTTTGTCGAAGATTCAGGAAAAGGATCGTTTTATACATGTTCCTTACCATAATTTCGATTCATTCATTAGAGTGCTGCAGGAAGTTGCTGTAAGCAAGAAAGTAAGTAGCATCAAGATAACTTTGTATCGTCTTGCAAAAGAATCAAAAGTAGTAAAGGCCCTTATCGGAGCTGCAAGGAATGGGAAAAAGGTGACTGTAGTTATAGAATTGCTTGCCCGTTTTGATGAGGCTTCGAATATAAACTGGTCAAAGAAAATGCAGGATGCCGGCATAAAGGTTATTTTCGGAGTGGAAGGTTTGAAGGTACATTCCAAAATAACACACATTGGAATGAAAACTGGTCCGGATATAGCTTGCGTAAGTACAGGTAATTTCCATGAAGGGAATGCTCGTATGTACACAGATTGTGTTTTGATGACTGCTTCCAGAAGATTGGTGAATGATGTTGATGAGGTTTTCGATTTTATCGAACGTCCTTATACGCCTGTTAAGTTCAAAGAGTTGCTTGTTTCTCCTAATGAAATGAAGAATAAGTTTATAACTCTTATTAATAACGAGATAAAGAACCGTAAGGCAGGAAAACCGGCATATATAAAAGTCAAGATAAATCATATCACAGATCCTGTGATGGTTGAGAAACTGTATGAGGCTTCTCAGGCAGGTGTTGATATTGATTTATTGGTAAGAGGAAATTGTTCTCTTGTGCCGGGTATTCCTGGAGTAAGCAGTAATATCAGGATTAAAGGTATAATAGACCGTTATCTGGAACATTCACGTATCTTTATATTCGCTGCAGGAGGAGAGGAGAAGGTTTTCATGGGGTCTGCCGATTGGATGCCTCGTAATCTTGATAACCGTGTGGAAGTTATAACCCCTGTTTACGATCCGGCTATAAAAGGGGAATTGAAGCGTATTGTTGACTATGGACTTAAAGATACTCTTCAAGGACGTATAGTTGATGGATTTGGCGATAATAAGTTTGTTCCTATCAATGAAAATGAGACGCCATTCCGCTCTCAGGAAGCTCTCTACAATAGTTATCTTGCTGAAAACGAATAGATATTATAGCTTGATTTTTCACAACGTTGCTTGTCGCTTGCTCGCAGGAGTATGGTGGCAAGCAACTATCTCATTTATGAACTTATTGTTAAAATATAAAAGATAGATACTATGAGTAAAGAAATTGAAACAATGCAGAATGGAGTAAATTATGCAGCTATAGACATCGGATCAAATGCGGTACGTTTACTTATAAAGCACTTGGAAGAAACTAAAGAAGGTGTTAAGTTTTCAAAAGTCTTGTTGTTGCGTGTCCCTCTTAGATTGGGATTTGATGTATTTTCGAAAAACAAGATCTCTGATAAGCGCGCCAAAAATATGCTTCGTCTGATGAAATCTTACAGTTATCTTATGAAGATATATGATGTAAAGGATTACCGTGCATGTGCTACTTCTGCGATGCGTGACTCAAAGAATGGTCCTGAGATAATAAAACGTATAGCAAAAGAAACCGGAATACAGATAGAAATCATTGATGGTCAGGAAGAGGCAAAGATTGTGTATAATAATCATGTTGAGTCGATGGAAGACCGTAAGGGAAATTATATGTATGTTGATGTAGGTGGTGGCAGTACTGAGATCAATTTACTGTCGAAAGGTCAGTTGGTATGTAGCCGTTCTTATAATATCGGAACTGTGCGTATTCTTAATGAGGCAGTGAAAGAAGGCGAGTGGGAGAGACTGAAAAATGACATGGCGGAACTGGCGCAGTCTTATCCGGATACAAATATTATCGGTTCAGGAGGTAATATCAATAAGTTGTATCGCATGATTGAGAAGAAGGATAAGAAACGTGCCCGCATGACAGTAGCGTCACTTGAGGAGCTTCATAATGAACTGAAGCAATTGACTGTGTCCGAAAGAATGCAGAAATTCAATCTTAAACCCGACCGTGCGGATGTTATTGTTCCGGCCGGTGATATTTTCCTTACCATTGCCGGAATTATTAAAGCTACGTATATCTATGTTCCTGTCATAGGTCTTGCTGATGGTGTGATAGACGGCATTTATTTGCGAAATAAATGGAAAGCCTTGAATAATGATTTTTGATTTTATGTAAATAAATAGACACTGTCCATATATAAATAGATAGTGTCTATTGTTTTTAAATTATAAAGGATATAGTGATATTTTAATATCCTTTTATTTTGTGGGAATATGATGTGAATGTTCTTTTGTATTCATCAATACTTTGTATTGGAACATATATTTCGTTTATATTATTAACGAATGGTAGTACATTGTGGGTTTGAATTCCTTCTTCATTTGCAAAACTGGGTATATGATTTGAATTGAAGACAATAGTGTTGATGTTGTAATTTGTTCTTAGTCCTTGCTCTCCTATACTTTTTAAATTTTTAGGTAATAATATTTTGTTCAGTTCTTTGCATTCAATAAAAGTATAACCTTCTATTCTGGTTATATTGTCTGGTAATATTGCTTCTTTAAGTGATGGACAATTTTGAAAGGCACCAATTTCAATTATGCCATTGTGTTTTGGCTCTTCTGAGGTTTTATTAATTTTAGTCAGATAAATACAATCTGCAAATGCCATATATCCTATTTTATTTAGACTATTGGGAAGAGTTATGTTTGTTAATCCTGATTGATAGAATGCTCTGTATTCTATTTCATTGATCGATTCGCTTATTGTTATATTTCGTAGTTTTTTTGTACCAGAGAAGGACTCACTTAGAATTTTTCTTAAATTTGTTGGGAGCGCGATCTCTTTAATGCCACTATCAAGAAATGTTGATTCGGATATTGAATCTATTTGAGTTTTTGACATATCGACTTTTTCTATTTCCATACAGTCAGAAAAAGCGGCTTTCCCAATATGTTTTAAAGTTGTTGGAAAATTAATTTTTTTAATTTTACTACCGAGGAAACATTTGTCTCCTATTTTTTCAAGTCCTTCATTTAGAGTTATTTCTGTTATTTCACTTTTTTCAAATACGTTATTAGCTATTTCTTTTACGTTTGGTGGTAAAATAATACTTTTTAGATTATTGTCGGTAATTCCTTTTAATATGTTGTTTTCAATTATAAAGGTTGAAGTTTCTTTTACACATGGAAGAATGATTGTGACTTTTGCTTTCTCATTTATATTTAAAGTTTTTCTTTTATATGAGAAATTGTTGTCATTATATTCTGTAGATACAAATATTAAATCTATAGCTGCTCTTTGATTAAACAATTTAGTATTATCTATAATAAATATAGCTTTCCCATCAGCATTTGTTAATGATTCATATAATGCTTTTGTATTAGAATCTTTCTTAAATATAGAAAATGTTTCTTCGTCGAATATTTTTATATATTGTCCAGAAATTTTTTCTCCTAATTCGTTTTCTAACGTAATTTCAATGGTTGTGTTATTACTGCTTTGAATTTCTTTCTTTTTACATGATGTAAAATTAATGATAAAAGCTGTGATTAATGATAAATAGATAATTCTAGTCATAATATTTAATTTTTTATTTGCAAAGATATTTTATTTATATGTTATCCTTTAGAAATTTTAATGTACATGTGAAAACCATAATGTATTAATAATTAATAGTTTATCAGTTTTTATAATGTACATGATAGACTTTATGTTATATAAATGGGAATAGATATGTTTATTTCCCTTTTTATATAAGGATTGTTTTATATTGATATATGAATATGTGTTTACTTTCCAATGTAATAATATAATAATGTGTGATTTTTTAATACTACTTTATGACTTATAATATATAAGAAAATATTTTAAGTATTATTCCTTTGTAATACAATAAGTTGTGTCTTGCAATTATAGAAATTTGTAGAAAGAACTAATAAAAGTCTTGCATTAAATAAAAAAGTTTGTACCTTTGCACCCGCTTTCGAGAGTGAGAGTGTTTGAGTTGACATGTTGGATGTTTGGTGATGGGCTTTAGAATCCTTTTTAGTATCTAACCTTGTTGTGGCAAGGGAGCGAGAAAGAGAGTCTTGATTTTCAGAGAGAAAAACTTTTTCAAAAAAAACTTTCGAAAAAGTTTGGTTATTAAAAATAAAGCCTTTAACTTTGCAAACGCTTTCACTTCTAAAACGAGAGTTAAGTTCTTTGAAAGATTTTAAATAAACAGACGTAATGTAGTACAAGCGTCACATATAAATAATAATGTGTGATGGAAAGTAAAGAATAAACCGTCAAT
>CALUIE010000051.1 GCA_944320605.1 uncultured Phocaeicola sp.
GGTAGAGCAACTGACTCTTAATCAGTGGGTCCAGGGTTCGAATCCCTGAGGGTGTACGTACACTGACGGTTTTTTGGGTTGGGGAATCCATTGGCCGGAAAAAACGAACAAAGAGTCCTTTAGATCGTGAAGATTTGAAGGGCTTTTTTATTGTATAATCTTGAAATCTTGGAAAAGCGGCAAAAGGCATATTTGTCATTTTGACAATATGTTAATTTCGGTTGCTGAGAGTGCTGTTTTTTTGTGCTATGGCAATGGTGTGCCTGAAAAATTTATCCATACGGATTACTCGTGTGGCAGATAGAAATAAAAGATGTTTTATATTGAGAAATATGTGCGGAGTATTCGGGAATAATATGACTTTTTTAAGGTGTTTCTTTTGTTTGCGTGTTATTATGACTGATTTATTTTTATAGATTATAATTGTGAAATAGATGAAAATAGCCCGATTTTTCTCTTGATTTTTTTCGTTCTGAATATTCCGGAAAAACACGGCCGTCTTTTAATTAAAACACGTCGGCGTTTCAACCCGAACACCGCCGTGTTTTTTTCTTGTCTTTTGAGATGAGATACTGTTAATTTGTTGTTGCGTTTTAAAAGTGTTGTTGTTTTTGATTTATAAATTATCAAGTATATAGATGTACCTGTTTAACTTTTCGTTCCAGATTGATAATTTACCGTATGTATATTGTAAGCGATATTGATGTATCTGTGTCAAAAAGTAAAGATAATTTGGAATTTGCTAAACAGGTGGTAAACAGTAATGGTGGAATGTACAGAAAAGGGAATATTTTGAGATGATAAGGAATTTGAAGGAAAATATAAGCTAATTAGCTAATAAAATATAGTTATAAGTTATAGACCTTATAATAGGTGTTTATAAGTTATTTAGCTTATAATTGTTGCAAAAAAGAATTACTTTATATATATTTGTGGCAGTAAAAGATTTATTAAACAGATTATGATGTATGCTGCTATTTCTGCCGATGTAGTTTCCTCGACTTCATTGAGTATAGACGAAACGGTCTCCTTGAAAAAGAGAATAGAAAATCTTTTCTTGGTTTTGCAGGATATGTATCCCGGTGTTTGGGGGAGGCTTATTAAGGGGGACTATATGGAATGTATCCTTCCGTCAGCAAAGGATGCTTTCAGAGTTGCATTGCTTATAAAAACATGTATAAAGTCCTTTCCTTTGGTTGATTCTAAGGAAAAGAAGATATTCCAGACTTATGGTGTACGTATAGCCATAGGTATAGGGGATATGCGTATGGTTGACAAGGAGCAGGGGATAATGGACGGAGAAGCTATATATATGTCCGGTCGTGCTCTTGACGGTATGCAGGCTCCAAACAAGAGAGGTACAATTATAATCGATTCTTCCTGTGAAGAGCAAAGACAGGCTTTGCAAACTATAGGAATGCTTGTCGATGCATTGATTAATAATGCTACAAGAAAACAGTGTGAGGTGCTTTTTTATAAGCTCCAATCGAAGGGCGAACAGGAGATTGCCGATATTCTTGGGCTTACGCAGTCGGCTGTAAACCAGCATTCCACTACTGCAAAATGGTATTGTATAGAAGAGGCCTTGAATTATTTTGAACAGTTGAAATTCTGAAGCTTATGAATGGTATGGTGTTTTTGAGTCTGTTGCTGGCTCATGTAGTAGGCGACTTTTATCTTCAGAATGACAACCTTTGCCGTAATAAGGCAGAAAAGAATATCAAGAGTCCTTTTCTTTATATTCATTCTTTGACTATCGGTTTGTTGTCATGGGCATTGCTTCCCACAGCGGGTTTTGGGCTGTATGCTATCCTTATAGCTGTGACTCATCTTTTTATCGATACTGTGAAATCATATCTTGGAACCAGGCTGATGTCTTTTATGATTGATCAGTTTCTTCATATCCTGATACTTTATGTCATTTCGTGCATATATTCATTTAGTGGTACATTGCCTTTGGAATATATCAATACACATGGCAGTGTTTCCGCTCCTGCTTTCCTGATAGCGGTACTGTCTCTTATGAAGCCTGTAAATATCCTTATAAAACTTGTTTTGGAACGTTATAAAATAGGCGAAGCGGATTCGTGTAAGGACATAAAGAATGCGGGTGCGTTAATCGGAAATCTGGAA
The DNA here is from genome assembly GCA_944320605.1 of uncultured Phocaeicola sp. GTDB lineage: Bacteria > Bacteroidota > Bacteroidia > Bacteroidales > Bacteroidaceae > Phocaeicola. Next base: position 2,134 of record CALUIE010000051.1, read on the forward strand.
CGTGTATTGACCTTGGTGTTTGTTCTTATAGGACAGTATGAGGCGATAGGTTTTATCATTGTTGCCAAGTCTTTGCTGCGTTTCAAGGATACTGATACGGCAAAGACGGAATATGTATTGGCCGGAACTCTGTTGAGTTTTGGTATTGCTCTCATCTGTGGTCTTGCCGTGGGTATGGTGTGACAAGTGTAAGTTTTTTGAAAAATGATTGCGAAAAGGTTGTATGGTTATAACCTTTTACATTAAAATATACAAAGTGTTGTGATGCAGTAATAATTAGAATTTTAAGATTATGGAAAAACTGAAAATGCAGAGCCTTGATGTAACAGGCAACAATATAGATAAGATAGCACAATTGTTTCCAAATTGTGTGACAGAACGAATAGGTAAGGACGGAAAACCGGAAATGGCTATAGACTTTGACAAGTTGAAAGCTGAACTCACTAATGATGTGATGGAGGAAGGAGAAGAACGCTATCAGTTTACATGGCCGGGAAAGCGTGCGGCATCACGACTTGCCAATGAAACTACTACACAGACTTTGCGTCCGTGCCGTGAGGAGTCTGTGGATTTTGACAATACTCAGAATCTTTATATTGAAGGAGATAACTTGGAAGTGCTGAAGGTGCTTCGTGAAACTTATCTCGGCAAGGTAAAGATGATTTACATAGACCCACCTTATAACACAGGAAACGACTTTGTATATAATGATGACTTTGCTCAGGGTAAGACTGAGTTTGAGCAAAATAGCGGATTGTTTGATGAAGAAGGTAATCAGACAATAGACCCAATGCAGCGTAATACAGAGAGTAATGGTAGATTTCATACGGATTGGTTGAATATGATTTACCCTCGTTTAAAGGTTGCTAAGGATTTGCTTTCTGATGATGGGGTTATATTTATTTCGATTGATGATAATGAGCAAAAGAATTTGAAGAATGTATGTGATGAAGTATTTGGTGGAAATAATTTTATAGCTCAGTTAGTATGGGAAAGGGCTTTTTCTCCTAAAAATGATGCAAAATTCGTTTCTAACAGTCATGATTATATTTTGATATATTCAAAAGATGTAAATTGTTTTAAAATTGGTAGATTAGAAAGAACAGCAGAGGCAGATGCAAGATATTCTAATCCAGATAATGATCCACGTGGAGTATGGCAGTCTGATAATATGACAGTTAAGACTTATTCAGCTTCATGTGATTATCCAATAACGACCCCTTCGGGGAGAGTAGTAGAGCCTCCAGCAGGACGCTGCTGGAGTCTCTCACCGAAAGCTTTCGGTGAGAGACTCCGTGATAATCGTATTTGGTTTGGACCTAATGGCGATAATACACCTCGTATAAAAAGATTTCTCTCAGAACTTAAATTTGAAGGAATGGCACCAACTTCAATTTTATTTTATAAAGATGTAGGACATAGCCAAGAAGGAGCACAAGAAGTTATTAAATTATTTGATAATAAAGGAGTTTTTGATGGCCCAAAACCAATAAGACTCTTAAAACGTCTTATTACATTAGCTAATTTGGGTGATAATTCTATTGTACTTGATTTCTTTTCTGGTTCTGCAAGTACTGCTCATGCTTTAATTAAAGTAAATTCAGAAAAAAGTAAACATTGTAAATTTATTCTTGTACAATTCCCTGAAGAAGTAAGTAATACAAAAAAAGACCATGGCTATAAAAACATCTGCGAAATAGGCAAAGAACGTATCCGAAGAGCCGGTAAAAAGATAAAAGAAGAAAGTCCATTAACAACTCAAGCCCTCGACACAGGTTTTCGCGTCCTGAAACTTGACAGCAGCAATATGAACGATGTATATTATACACCGGAAGAATTCAGCCTGAACACTCTTTTCAGCGAAAACGTAAAAGAGAACAGAACTGCCGAAGACCTTCTTTTCCAGGTGATGCTTGATTTGGGAATAGAACTGTCTGCCAAGATAGAAAAGCAGGAAATAGCAGGCAAGGAAGTCTTTCTTGTGGATGAAAACTATCTTATAGCATGTTTCGACAAGGATGTGAACGAAACTACCATTACGGAGATAGCAAAGATGCATCCTGTCTATTTCGTAATGAGAGATGCCTCGGCTGCGTCGGACAATGTGATAGACAACTTCGATCAGCTGTTTGAAGCATACAGCAAAGATACGGTAAGGAAAATCCTGTAAATATAAGTCCCATGACAAAAGAGGAATTTTATATTGACAAATTGACGGTGTTTGAAGTGGTGGTGAAAGATGCAAATGCTACGGACTTGGAACGAAGTTGTGATGAACTCCGCAAAAACTTGGCAAATCATGGAGAGAAATTTAACGAGCAGCTTAAACTGCTGATTTTCAGTATTGAATGGTCGGAACTAAGCTCTAATGTTATTCTACTTCGTGTGAACTCCGCAAGAACTCCGCAAGAACTCCGCACGTACTTTTATGAATAATATTTTAAAACCTGCCATTGCAATGAAATTGGTAGAATCGCTTTATCCGGATAGTCCGCATCATCCTAAACAGAAGTATAGACTGACAGATATTGGAAAAGCTATGATGAGTGTGTGGAACAAAGAAGAAAAATCCTGTAATTAGAAATATAGAAAATGGAAGACAACAAGATTATAATATACACATCTATTGACGGGCAGACAAAGATTGATGTCAGGATAGAAGATGAGACTTTGTGGCTTACGCAGCAACAAATCGCTGAGTTGTATCAAACGTCAAGAACAAATGTTGTGGAACATATAAAGCATATTTATGAGGAACAGGAACTTGATGAACTTTCAACCTGTCGGAAATTCCGACAGGTTCGTAACGAAGGTAGTAGGCAGGTAGAACGAGATATGATGTTCTATAACCTTGATATGATTATATCTTTGGGGTATAGAATAAAATCGCGTGTAGCTACACATTTCAGACAATGGGCGACACAACGTCTGAAAGAATATATGATAAAGGGGTTTACTCTTGATGATGAGCGTCTTAAAAAACTTGGTGGGGGTGGTTATTGGAAAGAATTGTTGGAACGCATAAGAGATATTCGTGCAACGGAGAAGGTGTTTTACCGCCAGGTACTTGAGATATATGCTACAAGTATTGACTATGATCCAAGAGCTTCAGTATCGCAGGAGTTTTTCAAGAAAGTACAGAACAAGATACACTATGCGGTACATGGGCATACTGCGGCAGAACTGATAGTGGAACGTGCCGATGCTGAAAAGGACTTTATGGGACTATTTACCTTTAAGGGAACTCATCCGACATTGGTTGAGGCAAAGACCGCAAAAAACTATTTGGACGAAAAAGAACTTCGGTCAATGGGGCAGCTTGTTTCCGGATATTTGGATTTTGCGGAACGACAGGCAGAGAGAGAACAGCCGATGACGATGAATGATTGGGCTGCCTATCTGGATAGGATTCTTACAATGTCGGGCGAACAACTATTGGAAGGCTCCGGCAGTGTGTCGCATACAGAGGCGATGGAACATGCTACAAATGAGTACCGTAAATACAAACAACGCACTATAAGTGACGTGGAACAGGATTACCTTGATTCTATCAGAGCAATCGATGATTTCGGAAAGAAAGGTAAGAAGAATTAAACTGAAAATACAGAAGATAATGAAATTCAACTTTAAGATACAGGCATATCAGACTGAAGCGGTGGAAAATACGGTTGCTGTTTTTGCCGGACAACCGTCGTATGATGTAACACGCTATCGTCGTGACATGGGACGAAACTATCAGAGGAAAACTGATGAAGGGGATGAGTTTGATTTGGGATACCGCAACCGTCAGGTGGAGCTTGACGCAAGACAGTTGCTGAGTAATATCAATTCTGTGCAGAACCTTTATGATATAACTCCTTCTACGGCTCTGATAAAGAGTATGGGAGCGGTGAACCTCGACATAGAGATGGAAACCGGAACCGGTAAGACATACGTGTATATCAAAACTATGTTCGAACTGAACAAGCGATACGGTTGGAGCAAGTTTATTATTGTTGTGCCGAGCATAGCCATTCGTGAGGGAGTGGCAAAGAGTTTCAATATGCTTGAGGAGCATTTTATGGAGCATTACGGCAAAAAGGCTCGCTGGTTTGTGTATAACAGTTCCGACCTTACGAAACTTGACAGTTTTTCTTCGGATGCAGGGCTTAACGTGATGATTATAAACACTCAGGCTTTTGCGGCTTCGATGAAAGAGGGTGGACGAAGCAAGGAAAGTCGTATTATCTATTCGGAACGTGACGAGTTCGGAAGCAGAAAGCCTATTGATGTGATAGCTGCCAATAATCCTATCATAATAATGGACGAGCCACAGAAAATGGAGGGAGAGGCTACACAGGCCGGTATAAAGAGATTCAAACCGCTGTTCGTCCTGAATTATTCGGCTACTCACAGAACCCGTCATAACACTGTGTATGCTCTTGACGCTCTTGATGCTTACCGTCAGAAACTTGTCAAGAGAATTCATGTAAAGGGTTTCGAGGTGAAGAACCTGCGTGGTACAAGCGGATATCTTTATCTTGACAATATAGTGCTTTCGCCCAAGCATCCGCCTATGGCGCGTATTGAAATAGAGGTAAAGACTGAATCAGGCAATATTGTAAGAAGGATAAAGACTTTTGGAGTTACTGATACCTTGAAAGCTGCATCTGGACTTGCCCAGTATGATAATTTTGTGGTGTCCGAAATCAATCCTCAAGGGTATGTTACTTTCCTGAACGGTGTAACGATAAAGCGTGGAGAGGTGATAGGTGACAGTAGTGAGGAAACTATGCAGAGGGTGCAGATAAGGGAAACAATTCTTTCGCATTTCGAGAAGGAACGCAGGCTGTTCAAGCTTGGCATAAAATGTCTTTCGCTTTTCTTTATTGATGAAGTGGCTAAATATAAGAGCTATGATGATGATGGAAATGAGGTGAAAGGTAAGTTCCAGAAGATATTCGAGGAAGAATATGAACGTGTGGCTGCAAACCAGTTGAAAATCTGGGATGAGGACTATAACAGATATATAAGCCGTTTCTCTGCTCAGGATGTGCATCGCGGATATTTCTCTATTGACAAGAAAACCAATAGGGTTATAGACGGAAAGATAGAGAAGAAGACTGGTATGTCGGATGATATTTCGGCATACGACCTTATTCTTAAAAACAAGGAGAGGCTGCTGAGTTTTGAGGAACCGACGAGATTTATATTCTCTCATTCCGCTTTGCGCGAGGGATGGGATAATCCTAACGTATTCCAGATTTGTACGCTTAGACATTCCAATTCCACTACAGCAAAGCGTCAGGAGGTGGGACGTGGATTGCGTATATGTGTCGATAAGAACGGTACGAGAATGGATGCCGAACTGCTTGGCGATGAGGTGCATGAGGTGAACAAACTGACTGTTATTGCCAATGAAAGTTATGCCGACTTTACAAGTGCATTGCAGAGTGAAACAAGAGAGGTGTTGAGGGAAAGGGCTGCAAAGGCTACTATAGGTTATTTCCAGGACAAGAAAATCAAGATTGGAGAGGAAATCCATGTGGTTACGGAGTCGGAGGCAAGTCGTATAATTGTATATTTAGAGGACAACGGATATATAGATGAAAATAAGAATATCACTGCTGCATATCGTGAGGCTGTGACTAACGGATGTGTGGCTCCGCTTCCACTGAAACTTCAGCCTATATCAGAGGGAGTCACCAGATTGATTAACTCTATCTTTGATCCTAAGGCTCTGGAAGATATGATAGTGGAGGACAAGGTGGTGATTCCGGAAAACAAGCTGAACGATAACTTCAACAAGGAGGAGTTTCAGGCTTTGTGGAAGGAGATTAATCATAAGTATGTATATTCCGTAAGTTATGACAGTGAGGAACTTATTAGGAATGTGATTCTGCATATTGATGCCGAACTGGATGTGAAGCAGTTGAGGTATGTGATGATAGAGGGTACTCAGGATGAGAAAAATGTGGCGGAGTTTGGTGATACACGTTCGCAATCGCGTACGCTTACTAATGTATGTACCTCTACTGTCAGGTATGATTTGGTGGGCGATATTGCCAAGGGTGCGAATCTTACTCGCCGAAGTGTAGTCAGGATTTTGAAAGGTATCAAGGAAAGCAAACTGTATTTCTTCAAGAATAATCCTGAGGAGTTCATACGAAAGGTTATCGGTATAATCAAAGAGCAGAAATCTACCATGATTGTAGAGGCTATACGTTATAATATGACGGACGGCAAATACGACAGTGAGATTTTTACTTCAAAAAGTAAAATGGATTTTGACAAGGCATACGAGGCTAAAAAGCATGTTACGGACTATGTATTCAGTGACAGTAAAGGAGAAAGAAACTTTGCTCATGACCTTGACGAGGCAAGTGAGGTGGTTGTGTATGCCAAATTGCCGCGTTCATTCCAGATTCCTACTCCTGTAGGTAATTATGCGCCCGACTGGGCTATCGCAATGAAAAGGGATGGCGTGAAACATATATTCTTTATAGCCGAGACAAAAGGCTCGATGTCGTCAATGCAGCTCTCTAAAATAGAGAATGCAAAGATTGACTGTGCTGAAAAGCTGTTTAATTCAATGTCAACTGCCAATGTAATATATCATAAGGTGACAACATACGATGACCTTTTAGACGCGATGAATTCTATAGCCTGATGAATTTTTGCGAAAGGTTTGCAAAGGCTTTTAAAAGTTTTTGCAAACCTTTTTTATATAGTCAGTGAACGGTCAATAAACGGTAAATGAATATGTAATGAACGTCGAGTTTATACAGTGTTCAGTGAGTGTTCATTTGGCGTTCACTGCTTAGGCATGAGAGGTGATTTTGTAATAATTGTTTAATAAAATTGGTGATAATATTTTAATGTGGAAAAATATTTGCTATAAATATTGTTTTATCAGATTTTATTTGTATTTTTAACATGTCTGTGGGAAAGACTCGTTTTTTTTAACAGCAACACGGAATCGGGGAACTCATGCATGGCTAAATCAATAACGGTATTGTCGTTTTGATGGAAAAATTAATATTAATCATTGGTGTTGCGAATTTAGTATTTATGAGAACTTTATGTTTTTTTATGTTGATGGTTATTGCGCCAATAATTAACATTAACACGTCGAAGGCATCTGCAGTAGAGATGGAGCAAAATGCTTCAGTATGGGGTGAGATTATGAAAGATTTTTCGAAGGCCAAAACAGATGCGGACTACAAGGCATTGCAGAAACGTTGTGATAGCAATATGCCTAATAATCTGAGCAATTACAGTGTTGAGGAAATGTGTGTCATAGCTTTATGTTATTATAGTTTGTATAGCTATTTTGAAACAGAAAGTAATGCCGATAATTTCTTTTATGCTTATTATCTGGCAAATGAAGAGAATGAGTCAAAAACTAAAAAATTCTTCAGTGATTTGGGCATTTATGAGGAAGTAGTGTTGCTTTCTATGAGAGTGGCTTTAATGAAATATTCGAAGTGAAATAGAACTTATTTGTGACTGTTATTAATTTTGTTTGAGTTAAAAAAAAATAATAACATACAGATTTAATATATAATGTCTATTTTTGTAAACAGTAACAAAAAGGGATGTTAGTATTAGGACAATAACAATTTTTTATATAAAAGTAATTATTATGAGAATAAGTAAGTTTTTTATTGTTGGTCTTTTGTGTGTTTCTGCGTTTAGTTTATATTCATGTGATAAAGGCGACGAAAAGGAAAGTCCTTACACAGAATTGACTCCGGACGAGCACAAGGCAAAATTGGAAGAAATAGGTTTGGATATTGTAAACAAAATCAAACCTGAGACTCAAGAAAATTTGATTAGGACTTTGGATGCTTTTATTGAGTATGCCGAAGATCTTGAACTTGAGGATAATGAAGCTGGAAACGTACAAGGTTTTGCCAGTACATTGAAGAGTATTTGTGAAAACAATAGTCTTGGAAATTTGAGTAAATTGTCAAGAGCAACTGACGGCGAACTTTATTCATTGGGAAGATATGCTGGAGTATATGAGATGAATGAAGTTTATGATAGTCATGGCTCATATTATCAATGGGATAAAATTGAAGATGCAACAGACAAGTTGGAGTTCATATTCGAAGTTGATGATAACAAGGATGGTATTATTAAAATCACAAAAGAAGGTACAGAACAAAAATTTGATGCTTATGATGATGATGAAGGAACTCACTATGCAGTAAAGGTTCCTGAGACAGCAAAGGTTACGGTTGCTTTTGATGGTAAAACTCTACTTTCATTGGAATGCAATATGAAAGTTGATAATGGTGCGAAGACTGTTGTATCTGATATAACTATTGATGCAAACGGTTATAAATATGAAGAACATATTGATGTGAAACCGGACAATGCAAGTACAACCTTGGCATTCTCTATTGACGGTGAAAAAATTGTTGAAGCTAATGCATGGCTTAACGGTAAAAATATGACTGACGGAAACGAATTGGAGGATAATTTTGACAATGATAATGCTCAAGATTTGTTTGCAGATGGTGCTGTAGAAGTAAAGGTTTACGGAAGCAAAGATGGTGTTGTATTGAAAGGTTCTGTGTCAAGTGTTAAAGGATTAATTGACAAATTGGATAAACTTGATAAAGTCGATTATAATGAAAAAAATACAATGTCTCATCAGACCAAAGTAGCCGATGCTTATAATGAATTCTTGAAAGGTGAAATGTATTACACAAATGGCAATAATGTTATAGCAAAATTCAGTATGCAGGCTTATGATGACAGTGATGAGTATTACGAGGATTATGATATTGAACCTGTTATCACTTTTGAGAGTGATAATTCGAAATTCAGCTTTGAAAGTTATTTTGATGACGGAATCAGTTTCGAGGGTCTTATTGATAAGATAGAGGATTTAGGAGACAAATTTGATTCTTATATAGAAGATGAAGAAGAGTAATCTAATGATTAATCAGTAAGTATTTGTTGGAAATCTGAAAAGATTGTACATATAGTATCTTAATCAAGAGGTGTGTGACAGGATTTAACTCTCTATCACTCACCTTTTTTATGATTTAAAACTTAATGCATTAATGGGCAAGTTTATTACTATTATAATAATTTTATTGACTTTTTCTGAAGGCATAGATGCACAAAATACTAAAAAGGATTCAGCGTTTATGTTTGTTGATCCGATATTGCTTAATGATGTTGAAATTACGGCAGAAAAAACATTTAAACCTATCACTGGTGGAATGTCGGACAAAATAACACTGGATATAAAAAACATGCAAAATATGCCTCAATTCATGGGAACTGTAGATTTGCTCAGAACTATGCAACTTATGCCAGGAGTTCAGACCAGTGGGGAAATGAATTCAGGTGTGTATGTAAGAGGAGGGGATTCATCGCATAACAGATTTCTTGTAAATGGAGCGACTATATATAATCCTTCGCACATGCTTGGCTTTTTTTCCATTTTCAATAGTTCTCATGTGAGTAATGCATCTATAATGAAATCGTTTATTCCTGCCGAATACGGCGGTCAGTTATCATCGGTAATAGATGTAAAATGTGAAGTGGAAGATACAAAGAAAGTGAAAATTGACGGTAGTCTTGGAATTATTGCATCACAGCTAACAATTGAATCGCCGTTTGGGAAAACAGGAGCTCTAAAACTTTCAGGGAGAAAAACTTATATCAATGCACTACTGAATATGTTTCTCAGTGATGATGCAAGATATAAACCGCAATATGACTTTCAGGATTATAATCTTACTTACACTGTCAGACCTGATAGTAAAAATACAATTACAGTGAATGGCTATATAGGTAAAGATGATCTTTTTATGAATGAGTATTATTATCAGACAAATGGGGGGAGCGGATGGATGAACTATGCGGTATCGGCGAGATGGGATAATAAAATAAATGACAAGATAAAAATAGAAAACAATATCCATACGAGCCATTACGATAATAATATTTGGGTTGAATTTGGTGGAGGTGAAATGATTATGGATTCGAAAATTAATGATTTCGGATATAAAGGGAAAATAGACTTAAATTTGAAAAGAATTAAATTGAATGCAGGTCTTGATTTTATAACACATAATGTTCTGCCTCAATATCCTGGGGTGAATACTTTGCTTGGTGCTAATTATGAAAATATAAGGCCTGGAATGATGCATGTATATGAGGGGGCTGTGTTTGCACAGGGAATAATAAAAATATCGGAGAAGATAAATTCTAACATAGGGCTGAGATACAGTTGTGCTGCATACGATGGAGAAGAAAACGGAATATATGGTGGAATAGAGCCAAAACTAAATATAGAATATGTTCATGATGCTAATACAAGATGTAACTTTTCGTTTACTATACAAAAACAATATATGAATCAGGTGATGGTTTCAGGTATAGGAATGCCAACAGACTTCTGGTTATCTGTTTCTGATTATATTCCACCACAGACATCATATAACTTTTCTGCTGGCTTATATAAGTCACTATTGAATAATTCATTGGAAATAAATACTGATATTTATTTTAGAAAATTTAACAACCAGTTGGAGTTCAATGGAGAATTGTTCAACCTTATTAATGAAACGTATCGAATTGACGAGCATATATTTTATGGTAAAGGATGTAGTTATGGGCTTGAGGTTATGCTTAAACTTAATAAAAGGAAATTCAATGGGTGGTTGAGTTATACTCTCGGAAAGTCTGACAGAGTTTTTCCTGATATTAACGATGGTAAAGTTTTCCCAGCAAAAAATGACAGAAGACATGATTTATCTGTAGCCGGTAATTATAAATTTAATGAAAGATGGAATTTATCTGGTGTGTTTGTTATGGCAACAGGAAATGCTTATACTATGCCTGTGGCTATATATATAATAGGGGATAATATGGTTAATGAATATGGACCTTACAATGGAGCTAGGATGCCTTTGTATCATCGAATGGATATTTCGGCGACCTATAACTTCAAAAAAAGAAGAAAAGTACAAAACTCTATAAATATTTCGCTTTATAATTGTTATGGTAGAAATAATCCGGCTTTTGTGCATATAAAGACTAATATAAACGATAAAAAAAATATACGGATAAGACCGGTAGGAGCATCACTTTATAATGTAGTACCATCTATAAGTTATATTTTTAAATATTAGGATTATGAACTTACGATATTTATTCGATTCAAAAGAAATGATACTTGGACTTTTAGTCTTGATTCTGATGAGCGGATGTACTCCTAAACTGGATTTTGGTGATATAGATTTTGAGCCGCAAATAGTTGTTGAAGGATGGATAGAAGATAATGGAAGAGCAAATGTATTACTGACACAATGGCTTCCTCTTTATTCGGAAGGAAAAGATGTGCCTGCTATGGATATTCCTATAAAGTGGGCTAAGGTTACATTGTCTGATGGTGAGAGGGAAGAAATATTAGTTGGAAGAGTTGATAGAGATTATTTGACATCGTTCGTATATACCAGCTCTGTAATTAAAGGAGAATGTGGAAAAAAGTATTACTTGAAAGTTGAATATTCCGGAAAAACTGTAACTGCTGAAACTTATATTCCGGATCCGGTGAAAATAGAAGATTTTAAGGTGGAGAAGTGTAAAGATAGCTTATACAGTATAACTGCAACTTTTAAGGATGATCCTAATCAGGATAATTATTATAAATTCTTTTCGAAGGTAAAATCTGTAAATAAGAGGTTTCTTCCATCTTTTATGAGTACTATAACGGATAAAAGTAGTGATGATAATGATATGATTAGTCTTGAAGTTAATAGAGGACTTAAAATAGAGAAAACGAATGTAAAATATACGCCGTATTATAAATTGGAAGATACCGTTACTGTAAAGTTGGCACAGCTTCCAAAGGAAATTTTCGATTTTTGGAGTGATTATGAGAATGAGATAATGAACGGGAAAAATCCACTTTTCCCAAGTACAACGAATTTAAAATCGAATATAAAAGGTGGAAAAGGTATTTGGGCAGGTTATGCAAGGGATGAAAAGATAATTATCATTAAAGAACATGTTCGTTAAGTACGAAAGATAGTGTTAATCTTAAATATTTAGGTGATATTGTAATGTATATAAAAATCAGCGCAAAACAATAAAAAATACATTTTGTTTTGCGCTGATTTTTATATGTGATTTTATTCCTCGTTCATAAACTTCTCTATTGCGTATGCTGCACCGTCTTCTTCGTTGGTAAGGGTGATGAAATCGGCATTGTCTTTAACTATTTGCTGGGCATTTCCCATGGCTACTCCCATGCCGGCGTATTTTATCATTGACAGATCGTTGAAGCCGTCGCCTATGGCAATCATCTCGTCTTTGGTCATGCCGAGTTCTTTTAATAGTACGGCAAGTGACTGTGCCTTGTCAATACCTTTAGGTACGAGTTCGAGGAAATATGGCTCGGAACGGAATACTCCCATGCGATCCTTGAGGTGTTCGTACATTTCTTTTTCAAGTTCGGCAAGTCTGGTGGGCTCGCCCACTATCAGGCATTTTGCTATCGGATGTTTTACGGCTTCGAGGAAATTATCAACCTTTTTTATTTTCATTACATTAAGAAGGGCTTCCTTCAGAACATATTCGTCGTCCGGATGTTCGGTGAGGACGTACTCGCCGTCGTATGTCACGATTGCGAAATTGTTGTCTTTTGCACATTGGTAGAGGTAGGGAAGAACTTCTTGATCGAGAAGATTCTTGTACATAAGTTCACCTGTTTTCCAGTCTATGATTTCACCGCCGTTGTATGCCAGGATATATCCTTCATATTTTGACAGCTGGAGTTTCTCTGCCAAAGGTGCTATGCCGTAGGTTGGTCGTCCTGACGCAAGGACTATCTTGATACCTTTTTCCTGGGCGCGAAGAAGTACTTCGAGTGTGTGAGGGGTTATTTCTTTTTTTGTGTTGGTGAGTGTACCGTCAAGGTCTAAAACGATGATTTTGTATTTCATAAAAATGATGTTAGGTTTATTAATTTCGCAAAGTTACGAATTATGAATTGAAAATGAAAAAGCCCCGTACGAAACTTCACGTTTTGTACGGGGCATGGAATTAATTTTGTAACTGTTATATCATCCAATGTAAACATTAACGTTCAGAAATAATGTGTCGTGCTGATCGCTGATGTCAAAATCAATCTTATCTTCTCTGGCCAGCCAGCCTATTGCAGCGTTTAAATCCCTGTCTGTTAAACCTGTCGCTGCTTTCAGCTGTTTGTAATCCCAATGTGCATTGTCTTTCAATTTGTTCCAGACAATTCCGGCATTTCTGCCGATTTGATACTTGTCCATTTTGATATGTTTTAATTTGTTATTAGAATAAGGTTATAACCTTTGAGTACAAATATAGTCCTAATGGGTTAGAATAAAAAGGTTTATTCTTCTTTTATTGTAGTATATTCTGATATTTAGCATTTTTTAATAATGGCAAAGAAAAGTATTACATAATGGTTTCCGGTCTAATTTGATTTTTACTACCTTTGCATGGTATTTCAATATTGATTTTATGATAAGAAACAAAATAAACTGGAGAGTTCCTAAAGGGGCAGAACTTACTGAATTAGACAAGAAAGTGCTGTATTTTCAGAACAAAGGTCATTTGGTACCTTCGAAAAAACTGATAAAGACTCCTGAACAGATTGAGGGAATACGACGTAGCGGAGTTATCAATACTGCTGTGCTTGATTTGGTGGCAAGTGAGATAAAAGCCGGTATGAGTACGGCTGAAATTGACAAGATGGTATATGATTTTACTGTTTCGCACGGGGCTATACCGGCACCGCTCAATTATGAGGGATTTCCGAAAAGCGTATGTACTTCTATAAATGAGGTGGTGTGTCATGGCATTCCATCAGAAGATGAAATTCTTGAGGAAGGCGATATTATTAATGTAGATGTATCGACTATACTTGACGGATATTATTCTGACGCTTCGAGAATGTTTATTATCGGCAAGACTTCGCCGGAGAAAGAAAAATTAGTAAAAGTGGCCAAGGAATGTCTTGAAATAGGAATGAAAGCTGCTACTCCTTTCGGATTTGTGGGTGATATTGGAAACGCGATAGAAAAACATGCCAAGAAAAACGGTTTTTCCGTAGTGAGAGACTTGTGTGGTCATGGAGTGGGACTGGATTTCCATGAAGAACCTGATGTGGAGCATTTCGGAAGAAAAGGAACGGGAATGTTGCTCGTGCCGGGAATGGTGTTTACCATAGAACCTATGATTAATATGGGTACATATAAGGTTTTTGTTGATGAGGAAGATGACTGGACTGTGGTGACTGAAGATGAGCTTCCTTCTGCGCAGTGGGAACATACTTTCCTTATGACTGAAAACGGGCTGGAGATACTTACTTATTGATTTCAAACTTTTATATTATAGATTATAATGGATAATGTCGTTATATTAGGTATAGAGTCGTCATGTGATGATACTTCGGCTGCTGTGATACGAGACGGTGTATTGCTGTCGAGTGTGATTGCGAGTCAGGCTGTGCATGAGGCGTATGGTGGTGTGGTCCCGGAGTTGGCTTCGAGGGCTCACCAGCAGAATATAGTGCCTGTAGTACATGAGGCTCTGAAAAGAGCGGGCGTACAAAAGGAGGAACTTAGTGCGGTTGCCTTTACACGTGGACCAGGGCTTATGGGGTCTCTGCTTGTGGGTGTGTCGTTTGCTAAAGGGCTTGCCAGATCGCTTGATATTCCTATGGTGGAGGTTAACCATTTGCAGGGGCATGTGCTCGCACATTTTATAAAGGAATCCGGTGAGGATAATAATCAGCCTAAATATCCTTTTTTGTGTTTGTTGGTGTCGGGAGGAAATTCTCAGATTATCCGTGTGAATGCGTATAATGATATGGAAGTGCTCGGGCAGACTATAGATGATGCTGCAGGAGAGGCTATAGACAAATGCTCTAAGGTTATGGGATTAGGCTATCCGGGAGGTCCGATAATAGACAGACTTGCCAGACAGGGTAACGCCTCGGCATATACTTTCAGCAAGCCGCATATTCCGGGATATGATTATAGTTTCAGCGGACTGAAGACTTCTTTCCTGTATTCGTTAAGGGAATGGCTTAAAGATGATCCTGATTTTATAGAACACCATAAGGAAGATTTGGCCGCATCGCTGGAAAAAACAATTGTGGATATTCTTATGGATAAGTTACGCAAGGCTGTAAAGGATACCGGTATAAACGAGGTGGCTGTAGCTGGTGGCGTCTCGGCCAACAACGGATTGAGAAATGCTTTCCGTGAACATGCGGCAAAATATGGATGGAACATTTATATTCCTAAATTCGGCTATACTACTGATAATGCTGCCATGATTGCGATAACGGGATATTATAAATTCCTTGATAAGGATTTTTGCAGTATAGACAAACCTGCATATTCAAGAGTGACAATAAAGTAGAACAATATAAAATATAAAGAGATTATGTCTGTAGAAGGTAAAATGTTAAGTAGGGATATAAGCGAGATTTTCTGGAGAGAGGAATTATCGCTTGCGACTGCTGAAAGTTGTACGGCGGGAAATATCGCGGCAACTCTTACGGCTATTCCGGGAAGTTCAAAATTCTATAAGGGTGGAATTGTGGCTTATTCTAATGAGGCTAAACAGAATTTATTAGGTGTAAATCCGGAAACTCTTGAGAAATTCGGTGCGGTGAGTGAGGAAACTGTGGTTGAAATGGTAAAAGGTGCCATGAAGGCTTTCAATGCTGATTTTGCTGTGGCGACATCGGGAATCGCAGGACCTACCGGTGGAACTCCTGATAAACCTATAGGTACTGTGTGGATTGCGGCAGGCAATAAAGACAATGTAATTACTGAAAAAATCTGTGAAGACAACGGAAGAGAGCAGAATGTACATAATGCGACTATAAAAGCACTGTATTTATTGCGCGAATTATGTAAAAATCAAGAAAATAACGAGGAAAAATAGATTTTGTTTCTTAAAAGTTTGCATGTTTGGAATAAAAACGCTTACTTTGCACTCCGTTTTAAAGAATGAACAATTTGAAACTATAAAAACTATATAGAAATGTCAAAAATTTGTCAAATTACCGGAAAGAAAGCCATGATTGGCAACAACGTTTCACACTCAAAGAGAAG
>CALUIE010000052.1 GCA_944320605.1 uncultured Phocaeicola sp.
GCTACATGTATCGGTTGCGGTGCTTGTGTTGCTGCATGTAAGAACGGTTCTGCTATGCTTTTCGTTTCTGCAAAAGTCAGCCAGTTGAACCTTCTTCCTCAGGGTAAGCCAGAAGCTTTGCGTCGTGCAAAAGCTATGTTGTCTAAGATGGATGAGCTTGGTTTCGGTAACTGTACAAACACTCGTGCTTGTGAAGCAGAATGTCCGAAATGTGTTTCAATCAGCAATATCGCTCGTTTGAATCGCGACTTTATCAAGGCTAAACTGAAAGACTAATTAAGTCAAAATAATTAAATTATAATCCGGTTTCATTATGTTTGGAACCGGATTTTTTTATGTCTTTTCTATTGCATTTTGTCATATTAAGTTTACTTTTGAATTACAATAAGATTAATTACGTAACTTTTAGTGTGAAATAGTTTTAAATATATAAGTTTTTCATGGAAAATATTTGCATATAACATATGCATATTATATATTTGCATCGTGATTTTTTTCATAGTATTAGATTTAAGGTTAACAAGGTACGGGGACAAGGCGTTGTCCCCTTTTTTGTTCTATTACTGATGGAGTATCTTTATTTTTTTATTGTATCTTTGCAGACAAATTGGATAAATAACGTAAAATCAAATATATAAAGTACATCGCTATGGAATATAATTTCAGGGAGATAGAAAAAAAATGGCAACAGAAGTGGGTGGAAAACAGGACCTACAAAGTTTCGGAAGATGAATCAAAAAAGAAGTTTTATGTATTGAACATGTTCCCTTATCCATCGGGAGCGGGGCTTCATGTAGGTCACCCATTGGGATACATAGCAAGTGATATATACGCTCGCTACAAGCGACTTCAAGGTTTCAACGTTCTTAATCCGATGGGTTACGATGCATACGGATTACCTGCAGAACAATATGCAATCCAGACAGGACAGCATCCGGCTGTAACTACTGCGGCTAATATTGCGCGCTATCGTGAACAGCTCGACAAAATCGGTTTTTGCTTTGATTGGGACCGTGAAGTTCGTACTTGCGAACCTGATTATTACCATTGGACACAGTGGGCTTTCCAGAAGATGTTCAACAGCTATTACTGCAATTCATGCGGTAAGGCTCAGCCTATTGAAAATCTGGTTAAGGCTTTCGAAACAAAAGGAACTGAAGGTCTTGATGTTGCTTGCAGCGAAGAATTGAGTTTCACAGCCGAAGAATGGAACGCAAAATCCGAAAAGGAACAGCAGGAAATTTTGATGAACTACCGTATAGCTTATCTTGGCGAGACTATGGTGAACTGGTGTCCTGCATTAGGTACTGTATTGGCCAACGATGAGGTTGTAGATGGTGTATCTGAACGTGGTGGACATCCTGTAGTACAGAAAAAAATGCGTCAGTGGTGCTTGAGAGTTTCTGCATACGCACAGAGACTGCTTGACGGACTTGAAACTGTTGACTGGACAGACTCTCTGAAAGAAACTCAGCGTAACTGGATTGGCCGTTCAGAAGGTGCTGAAGTACGTTTCAAAGTTAAAGACAGTAACATGGAGTTCACTATCTTTACAACACGTGCGGATACTATGTTCGGTGTAACTTTCATGGTTCTTGCTCCTGAAAGCGAATTGGTGGCACAACTTACTACTGAGGCTCAGAAAGCTGAAGTTGAGGCTTACCTTGACCGTACTAAGAAACGTACAGAGCGCGAACGTATATCAGATCGCCGCGTGACAGGTGTGTTCAGCGGTTCGTATGCTGTAAATCCGTTTACAGGAGAGGCCGTACCTATCTGGATAAGTGACTATGTACTTGCAGGTTATGGTACAGGTGCTATTATGGCAGTTCCTGCTCACGACAGTCGTGACTATGCTTTTGCAAAACATTTCAACTTGCCTATCGTTCCGTTAGTTGAAGGATGCGATGTAAGCGAAGAAAGCTTTGATGCAAAGGAAGGTATCGTTTGCAATTCTCCAAAGGATGGTGCAACTCCATATTGCGATTTGATCCTTAACGGTCTTACAATAAAGGAAGCTATTGCTACTACAAAGAAATATGTGAAAGAACATAACCTCGGACGTGTAAAAGTTAATTTCCGTCTGCGTGACGCTATCTTCTCACGTCAGCGTTATTGGGGAGAACCATTCCCTGTTTACTATAAGGACGGTATGCCATATATGATAGACGAGAGTAAATTGCCTTTGCAGTTGCCTGAAGTAGCCAAGTTCCTTCCTACTGAGTCTGGCGAACCTCCATTGGGACATGCCACAAAATGGGCTTGGGATGTAAATGCCGGCGAGGTAGTTGAAAACTCTAAAATAGATAATGTAAACGTATTCCCTCTTGAACTTAATACAATGCCTGGTTTTGCCGGTTCAAGTGCATATTATCTGCGCTATATGGACCCACACAATGACAAGGCACTCGTATCTGAAAAGGCAGACAGATATTGGCAGAATGTTGACCTCTATGTAGGTGGTACTGAACATGCTACAGGTCACTTGATATATTCACGTTTTTGGAACAAATTCTTGTTCGATCTCGGTGTAAGCGTTAAGGAAGAACCATTCCAGAAGCTTGTAAACCAGGGTATGATTCAGGGACGAAGCAACTTTGTATATCGTATCAAGGATACAAACACATTCGTTTCTCTCGGACTGAAAGACCAGTATGACGTTACTCCTCTTCATGTTGATGTAAATATCGTATCAAACGATATCCTCGATGTTGAGGCATTCAAGAACTGGCGTCCGGAATACAATAATGCTGAATTCATCCTTGAAGACAGCAAGTATGTGTGCGGATGGGCGGTAGAGAAGATGAGTAAATCTATGTACAACGTAGTAAACCCTGATATGATTGTTGAACGTTACGGAGCAGATACATTGCGTATGTATGAAATGTTCCTTGGCCCTATCGAACAGTCTAAGCCATGGGATACTAACGGTATAGATGGTGTTCATCGTTTCTTGAAGAAATTGTGGAGTATGTTCTATAGCCGTAATGACGAATTCCTTCCTCAGGACGGTGAAGCTACAAAAGAAGAACTAAAGGCAGTACACAAACTGATAAAGAAAGTAACTGGAGACATTGAGACATTCTCTTACAACACTTCAATCAGTGCATTCATGATTTGTGTAAACGAACTCACTTCATTGAAATGTCGCAACAAAACTGTATTAAGCAATCTGGTTGTTATTATAGCTCCGTTTGCTCCTCACTTGGCGGAAGAACTTTGGGCTGCTTTAGGAAATACGACATCTGTTTGTGATGCTCAGTGGCCTGCATTCAACGAAGACTATCTGAAAGAAGATACAGTGAAATATACAATCTCTTTCAACGGTAAGGCACGTTTCACTATGGAATTTGCTGCAGATGCAGACAATGAAACAATCCAGTCTGCAGTTCTAGCTGACGAACAGGCACAGAAATGGATTGATGGCAAGACTCCTAAGAAGGTGATTATCGTACCTAAGAAGATTGTAAATATTGTTCTGTAAACCATATTTATGGAAGCATTGTTAAAAAGAAAATTTGGCCGGGAGACGAAAGACTACCTGGCCATAACTTTAGGTTTGATATGTTACTCTATTGGTTGGGCAGCGTTTCTTTTGCCTTATCAGATTACTACAGGTGGAGTGACAGGTATAGCAGCTATAATCTATTATGCGACAGGTGTTGAAATTCAGGTTTCATATTTCATAATTAATGCCGTATTCTTAGGGTTTGCATTGAAAATACTCGGACCTAAGTTCAGTATCAAGACCATATATGCCATAATCATGCTGACGTTTCTGCTATGGTTCTTCCAAATGTTATTTAAGGACGATAGTGGTAAACTGCCCATGCTGCTTGGTCCGGGACAGGACTTTATGGCATGTGTCATAGGAGCCGGACTTTTAGGTTTTGGTATTGGTCTTGTGTTCTGTCATAATGGTAGTACCGGAGGAACTGATATAATAGCATGGATAATAAACAAATATAAAGATGTTACTTTAGGACGTATGATGATGTATTGCGATATAATCATTATATCATCTTGTTATTTTATTTTCCACGATTGGCGTCGTGTATTATTCGGTTTTTGTGTACTGTTTGTCATGAGTATAGTAATAGATTATGTTATAAATAGTGCACGCCAGTCCGTTCAGTTCCTTATTTTCTCACGCAAGCATGATGAAATAGCTCAGAGTATTTCCACAGAAATAAACCGTGGAGTTACATTGCTTGACGGTAAAGGATGGTACAGTAAGCAGGATATAAAGGTTGTTGTAGTTCTTGCAAAGAAGAGCCAGTCGCTTGATATTTTCCGTTTGGTGAAGGATATTGATCCTAACGCTTTTATTTCTCAGAGTAATGTAGTTGGAGTTTATGGCGAAGGTTTTGACCCATTGAAAGTGAAGTAAATTATGAAGAAATTAGTATTCGCAACAAATAATGCGCATAAATTAGATGAGATCCGTGCTATATTAGGTGATAAGATAGAGATTCTTAGTCTTAATGATATAAATTGTCATACCGATATCCCTGAAACGGCAGACACACTTCAGGGTAACGCAGCTTTGAAGGCACAGTATATATATGAGAATTATGGTCTTGACTGTTTTGCTGATGACACAGGCCTTGAAGTTGAGGCTCTGAACGGTGCGCCTGGAATTTATTCTGCCAGATATGCCGGAGGAGAAGGTCACGACTCCGAGGCTAACATGAAGAAACTACTTTCAGAAATGCAGGATAAAGATAACCGCAAGGCTCGTTTCCGTACTGTTATCTGTCTGATAGAGGGCGGTAAGGAGCGTTTCTTCGAGGGAATAGTGAACGGCAGCATAATTCGTGAAAGAAAAGGCGGATCCGGTTTCGGTTATGACCCTGTATTTATGCCGGATGGTTATTCAGAAACTTTTGCCGAGATGGGTAATGATGAAAAGAATAAGATTAGCCATCGTGCAAAAGCTGTACAGAAACTTTGTGAGTATATTAACAAATAAAACTATACCGTTACAATTCCCTTATGGGTTTGTTGTAACGGTATTTTTTTTATAGTGAGATTTTCTCTATAAATATTTCTCCAAAGCGGTTGGTTACTTTTATTTCTACGGATTGTGTCCCTTTTACAGGTCTTGCACGGAACAGGTGTTTAGTTTTGTATCCTAAGGCTTTACCGTTTTGTGTTATGAAACTTTGGTCCTCATCTTGAAACTGATCCATATATCCTTTGTATATTCCATCAGCATACCATTCTACTGTAGTATCAGTATCCCAGTCCCATACATTGGCGACTATATAGTCTTTTTGTGATTTAAATTCATCTTGACGGTATATTTTAAACTGTTTTCTTTTATCCATTCCTGTGGACTTGTAATACCATTTTATATCATTCCCATTTACTTCTACAACAAGATAACCATTAGGTGCGCCACAACGGTTTACATTTCCTTTCCACCACGCTCCACATGCAGCACCTATGTTATGTTCATAGAGGTTAGGACTAAGACGGTTATTTTCAAGGAAATGTGTATGTCCTTCAAACAAATGTACATTATATGGGGATATTATACTTCTGAACTCAGCATAATCATCAGCATTGGAATTAATTTCACCTTCGCTGGAGTTGAATACAGGAGCATGGAGATTAATGAATACAGTTGTTCCTGGTGCAACATAGCTTAAATCCTTTCTTAACCATTCTAATTGAGTCTCCCCGAATTTTTCTTTGTAGTTTTTTCCTTTATGGTAGTTAATGTCTTTCATCCCAATGATGTGGATTTTACCTATGTTGAAAGAATAGTTGACAGGTCCGAAAGTATCTTCAAAATCTTTTTCGGCATAAATGTCTCCAGGGTTGGTATTATCACGATCGTTATATAGCAGGTTTAAGTCATGATTACCTGTAACGTGGAATGCAGTTATATTATCAAGTTTTGACATTGCTGATTTATAATCATCGAATAAGTTCATTTCATCAAAAACGATGTCACCCAATAACATTGCATAGCAAGGCAGTCCGTTATAGTAACTTATGGTTTTCTGCAAATCTGGTATAGTCTCTGTTTCGTATCTTTTCAAATGTGTTTTATTTTTCATTTGAGGATCAGAAATAGGAATGAAGATAAAGTTATCTGACGACTCCTTACGTTTTTGCAGAACAAAATTATAGTCATTGCCTGTCAACTCTTTGTAGTAACCTGTTGCGATGTTTTTATTGTTGGGGATATCGAATCCTGATGGAATTGACATATATACAAATCTGCTTTTTTCTGTGTCAGATATTAGAGAATATTCTCCTTTATTGTTTGTTGAAGTGAAATTAATTCCATCAGTAATTACAACATTTTGTACTGGGCTTCCTTGTACGTCTTTTACGCTTCCTCTTACTTCAATGTTTTCTGCAAGAATATTTTGGAAGAATAATGACAATGATAATATAGCGATTTTATTTATTGTATTCATTGTATATCATATATAAGTTAGACAAAGATACCCCTAATGAATATATATGGGTATCTTTGTTATAATAATTTATTTTTATCAGAATGTGTATTTCAATCCTATCTGAATTTGCCATGGATTACCTGAAGGACTTACTTTTCCGGCATTTTTATTTACACTGTAAGTGTATGTTTTAGTATTTGCGTCAAATCCTTTTACTGTATATAGTGATTGCTTTCCTAAATTATGAGCTAACCCCCATTCTTTGTTCAGGATGTTTGCTACATTGAAGAAATCAACAGACAACAGTATTTTGTTTTTGTTGTGGAATTCAAAATCTTTAGCGATACGCAAATCCCATGTTCCATAGAATTTATTTATTCCGCCGTTGCGTTCTGCTACTTTGCCGTAACTGTTAGTAATGTAATCTTTGAAACTTTGTTCTACGTCCGGATCGTTTAATAATTCATTTAGTCCGTCACGTATTTCGGCAGGAGTACTGCTGTCGTTAGGATCGAATATATATGCCAAATCATTTCCTGTAACGAAATCTCCGTTTATGTTTCCGTTAACTACAGCCGAATATCGTGTTCCTCCTATTCCGCTATATCTTACACCTACGTTGATACCCCAGAAAGTTGGACTGCTACCGTAGAATACAACTTTGTGGCGGAATTGTGAGTCGGAATATGTCATTCTTGACAAGTCACGCGGATCATCTACAATATATTGATATAGAGTAGAACTGTTTGCTACGTTGCCATTATATGATGTGTTGTCTTTTGAGTCATTCCAGGTATAGCTTAGTGTGACTTCTCCGTCGCGGAAATATCTGTATGTTACGTCTGCAACGAATGTATAGGTATTTACTTTACCTTCACTTACCAACTCAAGTACACGTCCTATCTCTTGTGATATTTTACCTTTAGTCCAGTCTGTGGTACCATTTGCTTTTATGCTTTCTGCAGGTACATATACGCCTCTGTTTCCTTCATTTGCAAGTCTGAAATAAGGATCTTTAACCATATTTCTGTCAACGTACATATAGTTGTTTCTTGCGTGTGTACCATACGCTGCTATACCCATTCTAAGGTTATCAGTAAAGAAATGTGTGTATGACAGATTGTATTTATATACTGTCGGCATTTTTATATCACTTGAATTGATATTGAATGTGGCTACCTTTTTCAAGTTTAGCTGGTCAAACAGTTCTACACCCGGTGCTTTGGAAGGGTCCTCTCTGTATGCGGGGAAATCAGGTGTAGGAATATTGTAAGTAGGAGTACTGATATCTATTGACAGCACCTTATTTCCGTCAAATTGCAGATTGTTAATCATTGCATAGTTGTTCATATTAGAACCTAATATACCACCACCTATTCTAAAGATATCTGTATGACGATTGTTTATATCCCATGTAAATTGTACACGTGGTTGCAGTTGGAATGCTTTCAGTTTGTTTGTAGTACTAAGACCGAGTTCCTGTTCCAATAAGACATTTCTTTCCGGGTTTGCGAAATAGTGTGTATAGTCACCTCTAAGACCTATTGTGATATCCGCTCCAGGCATAAGTTTGATTTTGCCCTGGGCATATAATGCGCCGTTTAATACATTTTGTTTAACCCTTGGATCCCCAACTGCAACTTCTCTTGCGTATCTGTAAGGCTGGTTGTTTATGAATGCCTCCATGCTGTCATAGTAGAAGCGTCCGTTCATTTCACTTGTGGCCATAGAATTAAGATGGGTAAACATAACATCTCCTCCAAAAGTATAGTCTATCCTGTCTGTATTAAGGTAGAAGTTGTTGACAGCCTGTACCACATGATTTTTGAATTGTTCAGGCAGATATCTTTGTCCACCGAGTTGTAAACTGCCTATAGTATATTCTTCTCCTTCAATTACGGATTTTACATTTTGCACGATTGCTCGTGGTATGTTTGATTGAGGTAATTCTTCATTAGGAGTTCCATGGTCGTTAGTGTATAGATATTGCACTTTAAGTTCATTTGTTGCATTAGGACCTACTACAGTACGCAGTGATGCCAGAAGGCTGTTATCTGTAGAAAGATGTGAACCATAAACCTCGTATAAGTTGATTGTAGAATTATCGCTTACTCCAAGGTTGTTCATATCTCTATTATAGTTGTTGCGTATTGTAAGAAGATTTCTTGAGTTTATTTGCCAGTCTAAACGTGCGAATAAACTTGTTGTATTTCGTCTCTTGTCGAAAGAGCCTGTCTGTGGGTTATTTGAAACACCATATTTGTCTCTTCCCACCTGTACAAACTGGTCAAGTACATCTTTAGAAATTCCGTATAGTTTTTCGTCTTCTACAGATCTTATGTCTCCTATCTGAAGCGGGCGCGCGTCAAGTTGTTGGTCCCATGCCACGAAATAGTGTAATCTGTCTTTTATAATTGCGCCACCAAGAGTCGCTCCAAATTGAGAAATTGAGTATTGGTTGTTCACGCGGTTACCTCTTGTATCGAATGGACTTGAAAGGAAATCAGCACGTTCATATACAAAGGCTGAACCTTGGAATTCATTTGTTCCTGATTTGGTCACAGAGCTTATTGTACCTCCTCCGGAGCGTCCCATAGTTACGTCGTAATTGTTTGTAACCACCTCGAATTCACGTATAGCCTCCATAGATACCAGATAGGGGCCACGGTTTGTCGTACCGCTTGAAGTAGGACTCTTTGCTGTCATACCGTCAATTGTGTAAGATGTAGATGAAGCTAACTGACCGTTAATTTGACTGCCATTACTTAATGGTGATAAATCCATAAGGTTTGTAAAGTTACGTCCGTTTACAGGCATTGTTTTCAGGTCATGTGCCGAAATAGAAGTGCCGGCACCGGAAGACAAGGCTTGTTTCTTAAGACTGTTGGCTACAACTTGCACTTCCTGAATACTCATTGATTCTTCACTCATTACAAAATTTACATTCAGCACATCTCCTTGATTAAGACTGTAATTTGATTTTGTCTGGTCACCAAAACCAACGTACGAAACCTTTATGGTATATGGAGAGCCGAGTGGTAACTGCCTGATGATGTAGGTTCCGTCCTGCGATGTGATAGTTCCTGTGCTGAAACCTGTAGATTCGTTTCTTACTTCAATTGTAGCACCGATTAATGGCTCTTTTTCTTTATCTGTCACTGTACCTTTAACAGTAGCTGTGACAGATGCTTGTCCGAATGACATTTGTACTATTCCGAATAGGAATAAAAAGAATAGGATTGTTTTCTCTCTTGTTATCATAATTGAAAAGTTAAAGTTTTTGCGATTGCAAAGTACGATAAAAGGCTTTAAGGTTTCATTTCGATAAAATAACAATTCGGTTATGATTTTGTTACAGAATGTTTACATGAAAACAAAAAAGCAGGCAAAACTAATTTAGTCCTGTCTGCTTTCTATCTTTGTTATGTTTTTTAGAAACGGAATTGATAGTCAAGTCCTTTACCTGGTTTGGCTAACATATTGCTGACTTCAAAATCAATCTTGCCTGATATTATTCCACTATCTAACTTCACATTTATTGTATGTCTGCAATTAGGTTTAATTTCATAATCTCTGAAATATGTGATTCCGGGATCATGTTTAATTTTCTTTAGATAAAATCTAAGGTCTGAGTCGTTATATATCGTGATTCTTACAGACTTGTCTTTTTTCTCTATATTCTCTATTTTTACAGCATTGTCGAATAAGTCTTTGAGCCACATTTCCTCACCGATAATTTTATCACCTACAAAAACAGCTGTTCTCCGGTTTTCCAAAGCCTCTCTGATGCTTTCTGCATTCCGTTCTTTTGCAAATACCAAAGTCATTGTACGGTGCTCACCCTTGTTAAAATCAATGTCAGTCTGTATAGGCTGGTGAATATCGGACGTTCCTATCATTGTAAGTTTTTTATCAAGACACCATTGCTGTGCTTCCGGAAAATAGTATTTGCCATTAGCTACTTCTATCCCGTGCATACATCCGTTTTCATAAAGATATGTGTGTTCATCCCACCAAAGAGTCTTTTCCGGTTGTTGCGCATCCCAACCGGGGTGATTCCAGAAGATAAATGCTTTTTGTGATTTTGCGGCGTTGAACGCGTCTTTAAAGTCTGTTGTATCAAGTGGATTACTGTCTGTAATGAATATGGCATTATGATGTCCTGGAGCCATAGATCTGGTTATCTCACTACCTTTAATGAGGATTACATCTCTATCTTTGGCATATTGTTTGATTATTTCGTATGAGCGGTTGTGGTCGGCCTTTATATCATCTTTATGTGGTCTGTATTCTATATGTTCAGTCAATGCTATCGCGTCAAGTCCTTCCGAGTATGCTTCATCGACTCTTACTGTAGGCCATACAAGACCGTCTGAGAATACAGTATGGATGTGAAAGTCGCATTTTAATGTTTTGTAATTGTCCAAATCAGGGATATTTATGTCTTTATCCTTGCTTTGTCCGAAACCAGTCTGTAGCATTCCTGCCATTGCGAGAAATAAATAGATTCTTTTCATAAACTCATGTTTTAAATTAATTTCCCGCAAAAATATCGGATGTGTTTTACGTTGCTGTTAAGCGACTGTTACATTTGTTTGTAAAAGAAACGAGACTGTCTAAGAGTTTTAAATAAGACAGTCTCGATTCTTTAGATTGTATTCTTGTTCTGTTAACTTTGTGTTCGGTGAACGTTCATTGAATGTTCACTGAACAGTTTATAAACAGTGAATGAACCATATATTATTCCGCCAAAACGAAATCAAGCTGTTTCTTTTCCAGGTTGGCGCGTGCAACTTTTATCTTGATGGCATCGCCAAGACTGAATTTCTGATGATAGCGTCGTCCTATCAGACAATAGTTCTTTTCGTCGAACTCATAATAGTCATTGCCGAGGTCGCGCATTGCTACCATTCCCTCACACTTATTTTCGTTTATCTCGACATAGATTCCCCATTCGGTTACTCCCGAAATGACTCCGTCATAAACGGTTCCGATATGCTCGCTCATGAATTCCACCTGCTTGTATTTGATGGATGCGCGTTCTGCACTTGCGGCAGTCTGTTCCATGGCAGAACTGTGTTCGCACATGCTTTCATATTTATCAGCCTGCGCGCTTCTTCCTCCGTCAAGATAGCGTGTCAGTAACCGGTGAACCATCAGGTCGGGGTAACGGCGTATTGGCGAAGTGAAATGAGTGTAATAGTCGAATGCCAGACCATAGTGCCCTATGTTGTGTATAGAATATCTGGCTTTTTGCATTGAGCGTAGCGACACTGTCTCCACTAAGTTTTGTTCGCCTTTCCCGTTTACGTCTTTCAACAGTCGGTTTATAGACTTTGATACTTCTGTTTTTGTTCCGCTTGTACGGATTTTGTATCCGAAACGTGCGATAAACTGGTTAAGGTTGTCTAATTTGTCAGGGTCCGGCAGATCGTGGATACGGTACGGAAATACCTTTGCTTTTTTGTTCTTAGGTACTTTCCCAATATGTTCGGCTACTGTACGGTTTGCCAGAAGCATGAATTCCTCTATCAACTTGTTCGCCTCCTTGGATTGTTTGAAATAAACGCTCAAAGGTTTTCCTTTTTCGTCAATTTCAAATCTCACCTCGCATCTGTCGAAGTCAATTGCTCCTGCAGCAAGGCGTTTCTCACGAAGAATCTGTGCCAGTTTATTAAGTTCAAGCACTTCTTCCTTGAAATCACCCTCTCCGGTTTCTATAATGTTCTGTGCTTCTTCGTATGTGAAACGTCTGTCGGACTTTATCACTGTATGTCTGATACGATAATCCTTGACTTCAGCCTTTTCATTCATGTCGAATATTACAGAATAAGCTAATTTCTCTTCGTTGGGGCGTAGTGAACAGATGAAGTTGCAAAGTCGTTCCGGCAACATAGGTATCGTACGGTCCACAAGATAGACGGATGTGGCACGTTTCAGTGCTTCCTTGTCTATTATTCCACCTTCTTTTACGTAGTGGGATACATCGGCAATATGTACGCCAACTTCCCAAAGTCCCGGCTTCAGTTGCCTGATTGAGAGGGCGTCGTCGAAGTCCTTCGCATCTTTCGGGTCGATGGTGAATGTGGTGATATCGCGGAAGTCCTCGCGTTCGGCATAATCCTCTTTTGTTATTTCCGCCGATAACTTTTCTGCTGCCGCTTCTACTGCCTGAGGATATGTGTAAGGCAATCCGTATTCAGCCAGTATGGCGTGCATTTCTGTATTGTTTTCGCCGGCCTTGCCCAATACATCAATAACCTCACCGAATGGATTTTTCGCTTCGTCCGGCCATTCTGTAATTTTCACTACAGCCTTATCGCCATTCTTTGCTCCTTTAAGCTTTTCTTTAGGTATAAATATGTCATTGGCAAGTGTACTTGTTTCTGTTATTAAAAAAGCATAGTTTTTCGATACCTTCAGTGTACCTACAAAAGTAGCTTTTGCCCTGTCAAGTATTTCTATCACTTGTCCTTCTATCTTCTGTTTCTTACATTTTGCACATAGAGAAATTTTTACCTTGTCATTATTCATGGCATGGCCTGAATTTCTTTCCGCAATGAAGATAGGCTCACCTCCATCATCAGGTATAAACGAGTTCTTACCGTTACTTTTTCTTACGAAAGTACCGGTCATTATCTGACCTCTGTCATTAAGTTTCCATCTTCCCTTTTCGGTTTCAATCAGAAAATTGTCCTCTGCCATATCCTTCACTATGTCGGTACATAGCATTTTTGTAGGATGTGTTGTTAGTTTCAGTCCCAGGAATAATTGCTTAAGACTTATAGCCTCAGTCGGTTTGTTGCGGAAATAGTTTATAATGAGTTCCGACATCTCTTTTTTCTTCATTCTTTTTCCGCCTTTTTTTTCTTTTTTATTTTTAGCCATAGCTATTCCTTTCTTTGTTAGTTTCTACAAAGTAAGCAAAATAAATGGAATAAAGCACTAATTGATGGACTATTTTAATATATAAAGTTGAAAAAACATTATATTTGTACTTTCATAATACGGGAGAGTAATGAATTACAAAATATTAGTAACCGGAGCCAGTGGATTTATTGGCAGCTTTTTAGTAGAGGAAGGTCTTGCCGAAGGTATGCAGGTTTGGGCAGGAGTACGTAAGAGCAGTAGCAGAAAATATTTGCAGGACGAAAGAATTCGTTTTGCGGAACTTGATTTTACCGATTCTGACAGGCTTTCATCCCAGTTGCAGAAACACAAAACGGAGCATGGCGGATGGGATTATATAATACATTGTGCGGGTGTAACTAAATGTATAGATAAGGCTGGTTTCGAAATAGGGAATTATTGGGCTACACGTCATTTCATTGAGACTCTTGTGAGTCTTGACATGATTCCTAAGAATTTTATTTTTATAAGTTCGCTAAGTGTTTTCGGACCTGTACGTGAGAAGGATTATTCTCCAATTTGTGAGACTGATATTCCTGCTCCGAATACTGCTTACGGAATAAGTAAGCTAAATACAGAGAAGTATCTCCAAGGGTTAAAGAATTTTCCATACGTGATATTCCGTCCTACGGGAGTGTATGGCCCTCGTGAAAAAGATTATTTCCTGATGGTTGAATCAATATGCAATCATGTAGATTTCGTGGCTGGATACAAGAGGCAGGACATTACTTTCATATATGTTAAGGATTTGGTTCAGGCAGTATATTTGGCTATAAAGAAAAATGTGACATACCGTTCGTATTTCGTAAGTGATGGCGAGGTGTATAACAGCCGTACGTTCTCCGACCTGATACGTAAGGAATTAGGAAATCCGTGGATGATAAGGTTTGTATGTCCGTTGCCACTTCTCAAAATTATATCATCTGTTGTAGATCTGTTTTCGCGTTTTACCCACAAACCAAGTACTCTGAATGGTGATAAATACAATATAATGAAACAGCGCAACTGGAGATGTGATATTACTCCTGTTATAAGAGAGTTAGGGTATAGACCGGAGTATAATCTGGAGCGTGGCGTAAAAGAAACAATAAGATGGTATAAGGAAGAAGAATGGATATAAATGTTAATCTGTTGGAGAAAGTAGAAAGTGGAAAAGGACTTTTTGCTGTAGAGAGTATTAGCTTGATTTACAATGCTCTTACTTCAATTCTTATATTGATTTTGTATCCTCGTATGGATCATCCGGGCATTATGCTTTTGGAACGTCTGGGAATAGTGGCGTTAACATTTGTGTTTATATATATATACCGTATGTTTCCATGCAGACTTACGGCATTTTTACGTATGGCAGTCCAGATGTCATTGTTGGCATACTGGTATCCTGATACATACGAATTCAACCGTGTATTCGACAATCTTGACCATATATTCGCTTCTATAGAGCAATCATTGTTCGAGTGCCAGCCGTCTGTTGAATTCAGTAAACGTTTCCCATCGATATGGTTCAGCGAGCCGCTTAATATGGGATATTTCTTTTATTATCCCATGATATTTATATTGGTGGTATATTATTTCCTGAAACGTTATATTGAGTTTGAAAAGGTATGTTTTGTATTGGTAACATCATTTTTCATATACTATCTTTTCTATTTGCTGGTACCGGTGGCAGGACCACAGTTTTATTTTCCGGCAATAGGTATGGATAGGGTAAACTCCTGCGAATTCATTCATTTAGGAGATTATTTTAATTATAATGTGCTTTTATTTCCTGCGCCTGGATACGACCACGGATTTTTCTATAATCTGGTTGAGATTTCACAAGAGATAGGCGAACGTCCTACAGCTGCTTTCCCGAGTTCTCATGTGGCTATTTCAACTATTGTAATGATAATGTCAAGGCGTGTAAGCAAGAAATTATCTTATATCCTATTACCATTTTACGTCCTTTTATGTCTGGCCACAGTATATATTCAGGCACATTATCTGATAGATGCTATAGCAGGTTTTTTATCTGCATTTGTGGTTTATCGTGTGGTTACACTGATGTATGATAAATGGTTTATTACTCCAACTTTCAAATGATTAATAAAACTTATTTATGAAGATTAGAAACATAGATTTAGGAGAGCGACCTGTACTTTTGGCTCCTATGGAAGATGTGACCGACCCGGCTTTCCGACTTCTCTGCAAGGAGTTCGGAGCCGATATGGTATATACAGAGTTTGTTTCGAGTGATGCGTTGATACGTTCAGTCGGTAAAACCATGCTGAAACTTAATATCAGCGAAAAGGAACGTCCCGTAGCCATTCAGATTTACGGAAAGGACACTGAAACTATGGTTGAGGCAGCCAAAATAGTGGAGCAGGCCAATCCGGATATACTGGATTTGAATTTTGGATGTCCTGTCAAGCGCGTGGCAGGTAAGGGCGCGGGTTCCGGTATGTTGCAGAATGTGCCTAAGATGCTTGAAATAACTAAAGCTGTGGTTGATGCGGTAAAGATTCCTGTTACCGTTAAAACCCGTCTTGGATGGGACTCGGAACATAAAATCATAGTTGAACTTGCCGAACAATTACAGGATTGTGGTATCGAAGCCCTGACCATACATGGACGTACACGTGCCCAGATGTACACAGGCGAGGCTGACTGGACTCTTATAGGCGAGGTAAAGAACAATCCGCGTATGCGTATCCCTATTATAGGTAATGGTGACGTTACTACACCGCAGCGTGCAAAGGTGTGTTTCGACAAATATGGTGTAGATGCTATAATGATTGGGCGTGCCAGTTTTGGTCGTCCATGGATATTCAAGGAAGTGAAACATTATCTGCAGACGGGCGAGGAACTGACAGGGCTTGATTTCAGATGGAAGATGAACGTACTCCGTCGTGAAGTGCAGGATAGTGTTAATCTGCTTGACGAGCGTCGCGGAATACTCCATGTTCGCCGTCATCTTGCGGCATCTCCACTGTTTAAGGGAATACCTAATTTTAAGGAAACCCGTATAGCAATGTTAAGGGCGGAGACACTTGACGAACTTAACTCTATTTTGAATCATATAGAAGAGACTTTTGCCTATTGATTTGATACTATGGATTTTTTATTGCCGACTGTAGTCTGCAGAGCTGCCGACTATAGTCGGCAATGCTGCTGACGATGGTCGGTAGCACTGTTGACTATGGTCGGCAGCAGAAAACAATATGTTTTAAGTTTTGATATAGTGGTATGCAGAAGTAAAAATATCCATCATGCCTTTGTTTTTACATGTAAATATGGAAGTAATGATTATTTTAAGTAATTTTGCAGCCATAACTCAATGAAAGATAAATGAATTATTCAATTAAAGATTTCGAGATAATGGCACCTGTAGGCTCACGTGAGTCATTGGCAGCAGCCATTAATGCCGGAGCCGATTCCATCTATTTCGGTATTGAAAGCCTTAATATGCGTGCCCGTTCCGCAAGCACGTTCACTATTGACGATTTGCGTGAGATTGCGGCACTGTGCGATGAGCATGGAGTGAAAAGCTACCTCACCATAAATACTATAATTTATGACGAGGATATAGAGCTGATGCGCAAGATTGTGGATGCGGCAAAGGAAGCCGGTATAAGCGCGGTCATTGCAGCCGACGTGTCTGTCATGACATATTGTAATCAGGTAGGTCAGGAAGTACATCTCTCTACACAGCTTAACATAAGCAATGCCGAGGCACTGAAGTTCTATTCCCGTTTTGCCGATGTGGTGGTATTGGCACGCGAGCTTAACCTTAAGCAGGTACGTAAGATATACGATGCCATTCAGGAAGAGAACATAACAGGTCCGATGGGTGAGAAAGTAAGGATAGAGATGTTCTGCCATGGAGCATTGTGTATGGCTGTATCAGGTAAATGTTATCTTAGTCTGAACGAACTGAATGCTTCTGCCAATCGTGGCGCATGTATGCAGGTATGCCGCCGTTCGTATATAGTAAAGGACAAGGAAAGCGATATAGAATTGGAAGTTGACAACCAGTATATCATGTCGCCTAAAGACCTTAAGACCATACATTTCATGGACGAGATGATAGAAGCCGGAGTACGTGTGTTCAAGATTGAAGGACGTGCACGCGGGCCTGAGTATGTGCGTACTGTAGTGGAATGCTATAAGGAGGCTATCCAGTCATATCTTGACGGTACGTTTACCGAAGAAAAGAAAGCCGACTGGGATACACGTCTTAAGACAGTGTTTAACCGTGGTTTCTGGAACGGATACTACTTGGGACAGCGTCTTGGCGAGTGGAGCAAGAATTACGGTTCTGAAGCTACTGAAAGAAAGGTATATGCCGGACGAGGCATAAAATATTTCTCAAATATCGGTGTTGCCGAGTTTCTTATCGAAGCTACAGAAATCAAGGTTGGCGACAAGCTGCTCATTACCGGTCCTACTACAGGAGCTATGTATGTTGATTTAGAGGAAGCACGTGTAAACCTCAAACCTGTTGAGGTAGTGAAAAAAGGAGTACACGTATCGTTCAAGGTGCCTGACAGAATCCGTCCAAGCGATAAACTCTATCGTATAGTTCCTGCCGATGAGTTGAAGAAGAAATAAAAAGACGTTTATACGTTTTCCACATATAATTAACACCCATGTTGATAACTATATTTATGTAGTAACCAGCATGGGTGTTAATTTGTTGATATACATGATGCTATTCGTTTTTAACATGTTGTTGAAAATGTTTTGCAAACATGTTTAAAAATGTTTGCAAAGTTGTTGAAAACCTTTCATGGTTGTTGAAAAGATTGTTGTCTGTATCGTATTGATACTATTGGTTTGTATAATATCTTTTGTATCTTTGCCCCGCATTTTTAATCAATTTAATTATTAACCAATGAAAGAAAACATTCAGAAAAGCAGCCGG
>CALUIE010000053.1 GCA_944320605.1 uncultured Phocaeicola sp.
GGATTGTTTGAATTTCAGTACGGACGTGCAGAGGCAAGACTTGTTCTTCCATATGGTGTTGGGCTATGGCCTGCATTCTGGATGCTCGGTGCTGATTATGCAACAAACGAATGGCCAGCCTGCGGCGAGATAGATATTATGGAGAACAAAGGATACCAGCCTAATATAGTTTCAAGCGCATTGCACATGACCGGACGTTCGGGAGGAAATCCTGTTACCAGTACATTCGGATACCCCAATCAACGTTTCGATACGGATTTCCATATATTTGCCGTGGAATGGGACAGAACAAAGATTGATTTCATTGTTGACGGTACGCTTTACCACCGTGTGGAGAAAACTTCAGTTACTGATGGGGAATGGGCGTTTGACCATCCTTTCTTCATCATCCTGAACGTGGCGGTAGGAGGAACATTCGGCGGTAATCCAACGGATAACACATATTTCCCTCAAAGCATGTATGTGGACTATGTAAGGGTTTACCAGAAAGCATCGGATATAGACCCAAGTGCGAATTATGGTGATGTTCCGTCAGGCGGTCTGGTTAATGAATGGGATTTTGACGGAGAAGATTCCGACAAGGGGCTTTTGGAACCTGAAATGAAATAATTCAAAATAAAACAAAAGAAATGAGAACTATGAATATCATAAATAAACAAAATGGTCGTTTGTGCTTTGTATTTGCTGCATGTATTGGTTTATTCTCTTGCACTAATGATGCCGACATGAACAATGCTGATGGCAATGTACATTTCTTTGCATCGGTAGATAAACCAAAGAGCAGAGTAACGGAAAGTTCTTGGGATGGAGACGAACTTATAGGAGTGAAGTCCGGAGAGACTGTTAAAACTTATAAAGTTGCTGTAGATGGAACAATGTCAACAGATGACACTCCTTTCCGTTGGGAAGGTGAGTCGTTTGATATACAGGCTTGGTCTCCTCTGACATCAGAACAGATAAATCTGACAGATCAGACTACTGAAGAAAAGTTCTTTGATTGTGATTTGCTGGCAAGTTCGGCAAAAGTGGAATATAAAAATGTTAAACTTGCGTTTAGTCACAAAATGACACGTATGTGGTGGGAACTTCAAAAGTTTGAAGGATACACTGATGACGAAGTAAATAACGCAAATATAACATTCCTTGGATATGGTGCAACCACGTATGTAAATGGAGAACTTTCTCCTATAGGCGAGGCTGACAAGCCTATTTCTACTTATAATACGTGGGGAGAATACTACAGAAATGGACAGGCCATGATGATTCCATGTGAGATGTGGGAAAAACCTTTGATTAAGGTCGAAATAGGAAAAGACACTTATGTATATACACCAAGTAAGAGCAATCAGAACGATGTATCGAAGAAAACAGGTGATTTATTGTCCAATACATGGCAAAGATATTATTTGTCAGTAAGCAAAAAAGGTCTTGTGGTAGATATGGAATCTTCAGTGAACTGGAGCGGAAGTGAAGACTTTGGTGGTGAGAATATTGCTGATGCTAAAGTCAAACCAGAGATTTCTCAGGATATAAAGTCTTTGTCAGGATATCAAACAGCAGGATTGACTAATGGGCTTGTTGATGATAATGTATCTGGTTTCAGTATTTCATATACAGATACAGATGGGGGAGGACTTACTTGGGAAGGAATATGTACAGTAGAAAGAACCGAAGTTCCTTTGTCTGGTGAAAATTCTAATGCTACTACACATATATACAAATTCTCTAATATTGAGAGTAAAGAGATCACGATTTCGTATCTGCCAGTTAAAGTTGGACAGTATTTCTATAACAATGGCACTTGGGGAAATGAAGCAGAGAAGGAAGGATTAGAGACATTGGGAAGAGTCTTTTATGCTGGAAAGAATGATAACGATAAATCTGAATATTCAAAATTATGCAAAGTTAGAGGATATGTAGTATGTACTATTTATAATGATGACAAAAAAGTCTCTTGGGTAACATCCTCTAATGATAGTGAATATATATCATGTTTATCAAGTATTCAAATAGATAATGATCAAAATATACGTGAGAATGATTATTCTGGACAAAAATTGACAAATGAAATAGATAATGCTTTAACTTCTTTAAAATCTACCTGGAATGAAAAGGCTCCTTTTTGGTATGCTTTCAAAAATATAGATATAGACTCGCCTGATAATTCTTCCGGATGGTATATCCCTTCAGTTGCTCAGATAAAGGATGCCTTTGAAAATGGTTGCTATGAATATACTGATGATGATTATTGGTCGTCGCAAATTTATGTTGGAACAGGTGATACTGGTGAGTCTCATGGAATTCAAGACGGTCAAAAAACAACTATATGGGCAATTAAATATAACTCCCAAGGTATAAGTTATGGATGGTCAATTGATTCTGGTAAATTAATTTTAGTATTAACATTCTAATAGTATGATTATGAAATTCAGATATATACTAAATCTTATTATGTTTTCCTTGTTCTTCGTTTCATGTAATAAGGAAAGCGTTAATGAAGACGATAAAAATATGCTGTTGGAGCAAAATCTGAGAATAGCAAGTGTGTCACAAAACAGTTACCGCTCGCCTGAATCATCGCGCGCAACATATACAAAAGAATATTCAACTTCTTTTGAAAATGGTGACAAATTAGGGCTTATAATGATAGATGCAGACGGAAACAGAATGGACAATGTCTCATATACATATACTGATGGTAATTGGACTAATAGTAATGTATTTTATTCTCCTAAAATAGCGAAGGTAATAGCATATTATCCTTATAATCAGGATTTGGATGAAAATATTACTACTGTTGATGGGTTAAAGAGTAGTATAGATATAACAGAAAATCAAAGTTCTGTAGATGAATTTGAAAAGATGGATTTGCTTGTATGTGAGATTGATGATGTGACTGAAAATCTTAACATAACATTTAATCATGTGTTTTCTCTTGTAACCTTTACCGCTAAAACAACGGTAGCGATAGGTAACAAGGATTATGACTTTAACCTAAAAATGGAGAAAGTTTCATTCTCTATCGGTGAAGAAACATACACTCCATGTAATGTAAATAATGCCTATTTATGCATATTACCTGTAGGAACTGTATTGGAAAATGAGGACTTCAGATATACATATAACAGAATTGGTGAAGATAAGTCTATCAAGACATTAAAAAGTACTGTTACTACGCAGAAGGGTATGAGATATAACTTTGATTGTCCGTCTTTGGATGGAGCTTCTGCAACTACATTGTGTGCCGGTGATTATTATTGTGTCACAGACGAAAATAAGGTTGTCATTATACCTGGAGGTGAAGTTGAGCTTCCTGAAGGTGTAACTTGTAAAGGAATTATTTTCCATGTTATGGATGATAACGAATGGAATACATTTGAAACTGATAATAGCTTGACAGATAATTCTCTTCCTGGATATGCTGGAAAACATGGTTTGGTTGTATCTCTTGCAAATGGTGAAGCTTTGGGTGTAAAAAATGAAAACAGAACAGAAATAGAATCAGCATATACAACTGCTGGTGCGAGTGAGGAATTATATCAAAGTAAGGAAACTTTGTGTGGATATATCCTTTCTAACGCGTTGGTGAACAGTTCGTTAAGCAGTATTTTTACAGCCCTGAATAATCATAAATCAGACGAAATTGATAATACTACTTCTTGGTATTGCCCTTCATATCAAGAGTTAAAGTATCTTATGATTGAGTATGAGCTTATAAATCAGGAAATGAATATTGTACAAGGTGAGCAAATTGCGGCGTCACCATCTTTGACTTATAATGATACAGGATTTTGGCTTATACGACCTGATTTGAGTGATTATAACGGTGATTTATCAGAAGTAATCCGCCCAATCTGTGCGTTCTGATAGATTAATCAGAAATAAGTGATTATACTTTTTTGTTCATTAGTTGTTCAGTAGCCGTTCAGTAAACGGTTACTGAACGGCTACTGAACACTTCTTAAACACGGCTTAATCTTGTTTTAAGACATTCAGGTATATTAATTTTAATAGGTATTTTATATATATGAAAGCAAGTAAAGAAATAAAAAAAGAAAAATACGAGACACCTAATAGTGTTTCAATCGAGATTGATTATGAATCAATAATTTGTAGCAGTCCAAATGAAATATCAGGCTCCGGAGATGATTTTATTGAAGGAACTTCTCATGGCGGTGGTACTTCTGTATGGGATTAGTTTAGGTAAAATTCAATAATAAACTTTTAATTGATTTCAATCTATGAAAATATTAAGTAATATATGTTTGGTTTGTTCCATTATATTGGGAGTCTCATGTACAGGAGAGGAAATCTCAAATAATAATCAGGAAACAGATAATTGTTATATTTTGAAGGCTTATATTGGTGAGAAAGAACCTGTGTCGCGTGCTACGGTAAGTAACGCTGATGGTAAAAGTTTTATGTGGCAAACAGGAGATCAGTTTGATATGTATCTAAATGATGCACCATCCACAACAAATGAATTTGCCATAATAGACAATACCATCAGTAATGATGTAAACAGTGCAGACTTTTCATGCGGGAATTTCCAGGTGTCGGAAAATTCTGAAAATTATACAGCATTTTACCCTGCAGGAAAGTTTGTTTACGGTTCAGGCAAATATACTTTTGAAATGCCAGATGATGTCTATATCCAAACAGGAAATAACAGCACGGAACATTTAAGGTCAGGGCTTGTAATGGTGGCAAATGGAAATTATAATGATGGGGTTTCTACAATTGAATTTAAACATAAAGCATCGCTGATACGTTTTGGAGTGACAAACCGCAGAGATGTCAATGTAGTAATTAATTCTGTTAAATTGGTTTCTACTGTTAGCTGTTTTGGAAGCGGATATTCCTATGCCGGCAGTGCTGAAGAAAGTTATAATGCCGGTGGTAATAGTATTAAAGTCAGCTTTAATAGCGGTGTGGAAATACAGCCTGATTATAATTTGAAATCATACACTCTTGCCATGAGAGGTGATAATATCACAGATGATGCTGATTTTCATATTGAAGCTGAACTGAGTGATGGTACGACTGTCATCTCCCAGACATTTAAAGGTTCTGAAATAAATAATGCTACCGGATTTGATAAGGCTAATGGTAATTATTGGCTGCCTGGTTATTATTACTCTTTTTATCTTGACTTAAAAGAGAATACACTTGATTTTAGTGGAGTTACATGTTCCATTACAGCTTGGACTGATGATTCTAATTCAGATAAGGGAGCGGTCACTCCTGATATTAATTAAATAGAATGTTGTTATTAATATGGAAATTTTATGAAAAGTCATATTGGAAAAATAAGTACTGTTTTTATAATATCACTATGCTTGTATTCATGTAAGGATGGAAATGTGATAAATGATTTGTCTGATAATTGTATCAATTTTACTGCCGCACTGGGTAATGTGCCAAGCAGAATCACCGGAAACACATGGGACGGTGATGAGACTGTAGGTATAAGCCTGAATGGTAATGATGAAGAATCTAAGACCTATAATGTAGATAGTAATGGTCAATTAACGGCTACTGACGGTAATTTTGTTTGGGACGGCAGTCAATTTCAAGTAAAGGCCTGGAGTCCTGCAATTGTTAGTAACTTCAGTTTGACCGACCAGTCAGCGGAGGATAAGTTTTACGACTGTGATTTCCTGATTTGTAATACATCCGGTGAGTCTAAAAATGTAAATCTTGAGTTTAAGCATAAAATGACAAGAATGTGGTGGCAATTGCAAACTACCAGCGGATATACCACAGAACAGGTAAATGCAGCAAAAGTGTATTTTTATGGTTATTTGTCGGTAAACTTTGATAAAGGTGAGTTATCTGGTGTAGGCGAACCAAACCAGCTTATTTCTACATTTAATACTGGTGAGGGAAATTCAAGAGCAGGAGAAGCTATGATGGTGCCATGCGCGATGTGGGACAAACCTTTGATAAGAGTTGAAATCGGTGGTGATAATTTTATATATACTCCACGTGAGTCTAATAGTGATGATTTAGCTAAAAATAAAGGTATTCTTCTTGAAAATACAATACAGAGATATTATATATCTGTGAGCCGTGAAGGTTTGTCTGTAGATATGAATGCGGAAAGTATTGATTGGAATAATCAGATTGTAAGTAATGGTTCCGTTGTAGATGCCAAATTCAAACTTTCATTAAATGAACAACAGCTTACAGATATTAATATAACAGGTGTTACAAATTCTTATATTAATAGTAATACTTTTTCAGTCTCATATACAGAAAATGCCCAAGGAGGACTTTTGTGTGAAGGTGTATGCGATGTTCAGAGAACTATTTCAGGGAATACTCATACATATACGTTCACTAATATAGCATCCGATATTATCCTGACTTATACAGATGAGTATGTAGCTGTAGGAGATTATTATTACTCGGATGGAACATGGGGTAGCAGTTCAACCAAAGATGGTGTTACAACTCTTGGAAGGGTGTTTAAAATTGGCATAGATGACACTGATGATGTGTCGTATTATGATGGAAAGATGTCTGAAATCAGAGGCTATGTTGTTTGTGACCCTGCATATATAACGTCAAGCTATCAATGGATAAAAACATCTGATGGCGCTTACAAAGACCTTTTAGATACGTTGGATGGTCTTGCTGATACTGACAGAAACAATGTCAGTGACTATTTGGGCTATAAACTCACCAAAGGAATTGTTGCCGCACTTGATAAATTTGAGAATAATGAAGATGGACAGACCTTGGAAACAGAATTTCCGTTGTATTATTTCTTCAAGAACCAAACTTCACTGAATTCACCACAGGCTACATCAGGATGGTACATCCCGTCCGTTGCACAGCTTAAGGATATTAATTCAGCAAATGTTTATGAAGGATTCTCAGGCGAATATTGGTCTTCAAATGTTTATGCAGAAAGAAGCGACAGTGGAATTAGTAGAGTATGGGCATTGGATTATAATACATCTGAAAGAAATGAAGGAAGTTGTTGGGCATCCGATGATAGAAAACTTGTTTTAGTATTAACTTTCTAAAGATACAATTATGAACTTAAAATATATTTTGGCTTTAATGATTGTTCCAATCTTCTTTTCATCTTGTAACAGAGAAGAAGTATTTGGCGATGAGGTGAATAATATTATCAAATTGAATAGTGCTAGATTGGATGGATTTTGTAATGGTCAGTTGTCTCGTTCCACATATTCCGGATATGCTACTTCGTTTGAAAATACTGACCAATTAGGTCTTATCCTGATTGATAATTCAGGTAATCAGACAGGTAATGTGCCTTTTACTTATTCTGCAGAAGGTTGGAAGAATGATAATATGCAATATTATTCTTCAGACATAGATAAGATTATTGCATATTTCCCATACAATAGAAATTTATCTACAGAAATTACAACCCTGGATGGTCTAAAGAATAGTATAGAAATCAGTAATGACCAAAGTGATTTGGGAAATTTCAAGTCAATGGACTTGTTGGTATGCGAAATATCAGATCCTTCTCCAGCCTTGGATTTGCTATTTAAACATGCTTTTTCATTAATTGACCTTTCTGCAATATCCAGTGTGACAGTAGATGATGAAACGTTCAGTTTTAATGTGGAATTGTCAAATCCCGCATTCTCTATTGGCGGTACAATGTACAACCCTTGTGGTTTGAATGGTTCTTATGTATGTCTGGTTAAGGATGATCAGAACCTCAAGCAAAACGATTTCCGTTATTTTTACTCTGTTGGAGGAAAGTCTCATGTAAAGACTGTAAATGCGGAAATTAATCTGGAAGCCGGTACAAGATATACATTTCCATGCATTGTTGGCGGGCAAGGAACGAAAGAATTGTCTGCAGGTGATTTTTATTGCGTGTCAAATTCCGGAAATAATGTAATACTTCCTGGTGTGGCTTCTAACATTCCTGAAGGATTGACTTGTAAAGGAATAGTATTCCACGTTATGGGCACAGATGAATGGGGTACTTTTACATCTACTAATGGTTTGACCGCAGAGAATTTATCCGGTTATAATGGAAATCACGGGTTGGTTGTTTCTATAGTTAATGGTAATCCTTTCGGTACAATGACTGTAGAACAATTACAAAATGTTTTTACTGATGATGATACTTCAAATAAGGATTTGTCTAATGGTTATAAATTGACCGGTATATTATCAGACGTATCAACTACGGATGGAAACATTTCGTTCACGGCATTAAGCAATCATACAGAAGGACTATACAACTGTACATCATGGTATGTTCCTTCTTTTAATGAATTAAAATATTTGATTCGAGGTGAGGACATCGCAAATATTTCTGTTTCAGGTATGGAATATATCAACGGACAATTGGAAAAAGTGGAAAATTCTAATCAAATTGTGGGAAATGTTTCATCAATTACATTCGATAATGGTTTTTGTATAATGCAAAATGGTGATGAGATGGGATGGCATGGTGTACCAGATGAGAGCGTACGACCAATTTGTGCTTTTTAATTTTAAAGTAGAATAATGAAAATGAAAAAGAACGTTTTATATGCAATAGCTTTGGCTGTATCCTTTGTTGGATGCAGCCGGCCACAGGACAAAAGTACAGAGATAGAAAACAAGGTGGAAACCTTGCTCCATAAAATGACCTTAGAAGAAAAGCTCGGTCAGATGAACCAGCTCAGTCCATGGAATTTTGAAGAGTTGGCAGATCGGGTACGTAAAGGTGAGGTGGGGTCCATCCTTAATGTCGTGAATTCGGAAGAGATCAATAAGATACAGAATATTGCCGTGGAAGAATCACGCCTTGGTATTCCTATTCTTGTTTCGCGCGATGTTATTCATGGATATAAGACTATTTTCCCTATACCGCTGGGACAGGCCGCTACATTCAATCCCGAAGTTGTAGAGAAAGGCGCGCGAGTTGCGGCTGTTGAAGCATCGGCCGATGGCATACGCTGGACATTTGCGCCTATGATTGATGTTTCCCGTGACCCTCGCTGGGGGCGTATTGCCGAAAGTTGCGGAGAAGACCCTTATCTGAATGCTGTTATGGGAACAGCCATGATTAAGGGATTTCAGGGTGACTCTTTGAATGATCCTACTGCAATAGCAGCCTGTGCAAAACACTTTGTGGCATACGGTGCAGCCGAAGGCGGTAAGGATTATAACTCGACTTTCATTCCTGAACGTGTACTCCGCAATGTATATCTTCCTCCTTTCAAGGCTGCTGTAGATGCCGGATGTGCCACTTTTATGACTTCGTTCAATGATAATGATGGTGTACCTTCTACAGCCAATAAGTTTGTACTGAAAGATGTCCTTCGCGACGAATGGAAGTACGACGGTATGGTGGTTACAGACTGGGCTTCTGCTCTTGAAATGGTGAACCATGGTTTCTGTACAGACGGTAAGGATGCGGCAGAGAAATCTGTAAATGCCGGAGTTGACATGGATATGGTGAGCGAAACTTTTATCAAGAGTCTGAAACAGTCTGTTGCCGAAAAGAAGGTTTCCATGGAGACAATAGACAATGCCGTGAGAAACATTCTTCGTCTGAAATTCCGTTTGGGACTGTTTGAAAATCCATACATTGTTACCCCTCAGTCCGTCAAGTATGCGAAGGAACATCTGTTGGCCGCAAAAACAGCTGCAGAGCAGTCTGTTATACTTCTTAAGAATGATGCGCAGACATTGCCGTTTACAGACAAGGTTAAAACTGTAGCCGTTGTAGGTCCTTTGGCTGACGCTCCATACGAGCAGATGGGAACATGGGTATTCGATGGTGAAAAGGGACACACACAGACTCCTCTGAAAGCTATAAAGGAAATGTATGGAGACAAGGTGAATGTAATTTTTGAACAGGGATTGGAATATAGCCGCGACAAGAATGTGGCCGGTATTGCAAAGGCTGTAAATGCGGCACGACGTGCAGACGTTGTGGT
Organism: uncultured Phocaeicola sp.; assembly: GCA_944320605.1. Classification (GTDB taxonomy): domain Bacteria; phylum Bacteroidota; class Bacteroidia; order Bacteroidales; family Bacteroidaceae; genus Phocaeicola. The sequence goes on from CALUIE010000053.1 coordinate 9,930, forward strand.
ATGTTTCGTAGGTGAAGAATCTATACTTTCGGGTGAGGCTCATTCATTGGCTAATCTTGATTTGCAGGGAGCGCAGAGCCAGCTCATCAAATCGCTTGCCGCAACAGGCAAACCTGTGGTAACTGTAGTTATGGCAGGACGTCAGCTTACTATCTTTGATGAGGTTGAGGCCTCGGATGCCGTGCTTTACTCTTTCCATCCGGGAACTATGGGTGGTCCAGCCATTGCGGACATTCTTTTCGGAAAGGTTAATCCAAGTGGTAAAACTCCTGTTACATTCCCTCGCATGACTGGTCAAGCTCCAATCTATTATGCGCACAATAATACTGGACGCCCCGCAAATCCTACAGAAATGCTTATCGATGAAATTCCTGTTGAGGCCGGACAAACTTCAGTTGGATGCCGTTCGTTCTATCTTGATGCGGGTAACTCGCCTTTATTCCCATTCGGATATGGTCTTTCATATACAAGCTTTGAGTACAGCAATCTTAAACTGGCTTCTGATAAGATTACGGTTGATGGAGAGATAAACGTAAGTGTGAACTTGAAGAACACAGGGGCTTATGATGGTACTGAAGTTGTACAGCTGTATGTACAGGATAAGGTTGGTTCTGTAACCCGTCCTGTGAAGGAACTTAAGGCTTTCCGGAGAGTTGAACTTAGGGCTGGAGAGACTAAGACTGTTACGTTCTCACTTCCTGTTTCGGAACTTGCTTTCTGGGGTTACGACATGACTTACGGTGTTGAACCGGGAGATTTCAAACTTTGGGTAGGAACAAACAGTGCTGAAGGTCTGTCTGCCGAATTCTCAGTATTGAACTAATCAAGGATAAATACTAAATTTAACGGTATTCAAACAGTGTTTAAATGCTGTTTGAATACCGTTAAAACGTAATATAAAAAATGCTTTGTCGTTCGAGGTCGAATGACAAAGCATTTTAATTTGAATGACAGGGCATTATTTTTAGAAGAATACCAGACCTGCCTCTACAATTGGATTTCTTGAATAACCTTGATTGTTTTTATATGTTCTTGTCCACGAATAGCCACCGGCAATGAATAGACCTAATTTCTTCAAAGGATTATATTCCAGTCCGAGTCGTGGCTGTATGGCATATAGTCTGTCAGGAATGTTTTTATTCGCCAAAGTTTCGATATGGCAATAACCTATGTCTGTGTTGAGGCTTAATTTGTTTTTTACCAATGGAAATGCAAGGCCTGTTCTGTATATACCAGTCACAGAAACTTTATCTGTAAGTTCTCCAAGTATCATTCCTGCTTCTAATTGGGTATAAATAATTTTGTTCTTGAACCTTACGGCTATATTTGCTTTATTCAGATTACCACCTGATATTATAACCTGAGTTTTTGTCTGTGGTTTAAGATTAATTATTCCTACCTGTCGTGCGCAACTGTCACCGTTCATGTTTAAAATACCGATTTGTACTCCTTTGCTACATTTGTTGCTTACGTTTGCAAGACCTAACTGGAGTCCTTTATTATCACCGGAATAATTGGCAAGACAACTCATTTGGAGACCTTGGTTCTTCATACTGACATTACTTAATGCTGAAAGTTGTAAACCTTTATTGCTGTCTCCGGCAATGTTCATTAATGCTGAAATCTGTGCACCGTACATATTTCCACCACTTACGTTTGTCAGACCACTTATTGCAACTCCTTTCTGTTCGTTGCCTGCTATATTGGACATACCTGAAATTAGGATTCCTTTAGCGTTAACAGAGCTCATGTTTATAAGTCCTGTGAGCATGAATCCTTTTTGGTTGATACCTGCCAGATTGCCTATACCTGATATTTGTGCAGCATACGCTGATCTACCGCTGATGTTGAACAGACCTGCGATTCTTAGTCCGTGTGATTTTATTCCTGAAATATTGGCAAGACCTGCCACTTGCATACCGGAGCTTCTGTTTCCAACAATATTTACAAAACCTGATGCCTGAAATCCTGCAGTCTTTTGATGTACCACATCTGAGATGATATTTATACTTGTACCGTTGAGATTCTGGTAATTACTCATCAGACCCAAGTTAAAGTAAGTTCTGTTGTCCTTCTCGCTTTGTTTTTTTATGCTCAAAGAAATACTTTTTCCCTTTTTCAGTCCGTAATCTTGAGCTGATACAGGGAAAATTATTGTTCCTGCCAGTAAAATTACTGACAGGAACATTTTGATATGTATAAAGTGTTTTCTCATTTATTATTTAACGTCTTGGTACAAGAAACGTTTTATGCTCTTCTTAGGTGTTTTCTCAAACTCTTCCGGATATATTTTTACACGGGCTATCTGTGAGTAAGCAGGAAGTTCTGCGTTTAGAGCCACTCTGTTTTCTTCCATTGCCTTTTCTATATCGGCTGTTCTCATTCCATGAGAGTATGCTTCGTCGAAATCAGGGTAAATCAGTGCGGCAAGTTTATGATCTTCCTGCTGTATTACAATACTTTCGCATACAAATGGCATATTGTTCAGCTTGTCTTCTATTTCCTCAGGGTAAATGTTTTGTCCTGAAGGTCCGAGGAGCATGTTCTTGCTGCGTCCTTTTATTGTGATATTACCTTCTTCGTCCATTATTCCTAAATCTCCGGTATGTAACCATCCGTCTTTGTCTATAGCCTGTGCCGTGGCTTCCGGATTTTTATAATAGCCAAGCATCACATTATCTCCTTTGGTTATTATTTCTCCTACAATGTTTGCAGGATCCGGACTGTCTATTTTTACTTCCATGCGTGGAGCTGCCTTGCCGCATGAACCGGGTTTGAATCGTTGCCAGTCTTCATAACAGATTATCGGACCACATTCTGTCATACCATATCCCACTGTGTATGGGAATTCTATACTCTTCAGAAGTTTTTCTATATCCTGATTGAAGGCTGCACCTCCGATAATTACTTCATAGAAATTTCCTCCGAATGCCTGTATCATGTGTTCCCTGACAGTCGCTTTTATTTTGTCATTAATGATAGGTACTTTAAGCAGTATCTTCATCTTTAGAGTCTCTAATTTAGGAAGTACATTTTTCTTGATTATTTTTTCAATAATCAGAGGTACTGATATGACTATATTCGGTTTGACTTCTTCGAATGCCTGGAATATGATTTTCGGGCTTGGCATACGTGTAAGGAAATATATATGACATCCAGTACACATTTCATAAATGAATTCAAATGCCAGACCATACATGTGTGCCATAGGAAGTATGGATATAACTTTGTCGCCCGGTTTAAGCGACAATACTTCGAATGCGAATTGGGTGTTAGACCATAATGATCTGTATGGAAGCATAACTCCTTTTGAGAAACTCGTTGTGCCTGAAGTGTAGTTTATGACTGCAAGTTCCTCTGGTGTGTCGCGGCGATATGATACGTGTTCGCGTCTGAAGTTCTTAGGAAATTTCTTTCCAAACATTTCATTCAGATGTTCCCTGGCATATAGGAGCTTTTCGCTTCGGCAAACCAATAGAGTGAAATCTGTCATAAGTATGATACCTTCAAGTGATGGCATTTCAGCTTCATTGAGGTTTTCCCATGCCATATCGCCTACGAACAGTATGCGTGCGTCCGAATGATTTACTATATTATGTACATTGTCAGGTTTGAATTCATGGAGAATAGGCACAGCAACGGCACCATACGTAAGGATAGCTAAGAATGCTACTCCCCAGTGCGAACTGTTTCTACCGCACAAAGCAACTTTGTCACCCGGCTTTACACCGCTCTCTTCTAAAAGGATATGAAGTTTTTCGATTTTTCTGGCTACGTCCTTATACTGGAGTGTGGCACCTTTATAGTCTGTAAGAGCATCAAGGTCCCAATTTTTCTTGATACTTTCTTCAATGAAAGCTATGAAACTTTTTTCCATAATTGATTATTTGATTATGCACAAAATTTAGTGTATTGTGCAAATATACAATTAAGTTATTACTATTCCAATTATTTGTCAATAAAACGTAATAAAATAAAAGGTGTTCTCGGAAAATAGTTTTTATAATGTTTTTTAACTATTATCGGGAACACCTTTTTATATTATAGGTACTTATTTGGGTACTTTATTTTATTACTCGTGGTTGCTGTAATATTTCATGAATTGAGTTCTTTCGAAAGGATTTATACTTCCTGCGGCCTTGGCATTCATTATACCTTTCATGCTTTCAATATTTTCGTATCCTTTTGATTCCATCCATGCGGCAAGTTCTTTGGTCATTTCTGATATTTCCTTATCGCCGTACTTGTAAATAGCACTACATACTTCTACAGCACTTGCTCCGGCAAGAATAGACTTGATGACACCTTTACCGCAGTGAACACCGCCTGAGATAGCATAGTCTATCTGATGAACTTCTGCAGAAGCTATAGCTGTCCATCTGATTTTTTCTGCAAGTTCGTTAGCTTCACTCATCACATTAGTGCTTGTGAAAGTCATGGTATCAATGTTTATGTCCGGCTGATAGAAGCGGTTGAACAATACTACGGCTGCAGCTCCGTTGGCATACAACTGGTTAATAAGTGCTACAGGGTTAGTAAGGTTACTTCCCAATTTCATTATAACCGGAATGTTTACAACTTTTTTGATATTTTTCAGAACATCTATGTGTAATTGTTCGAAACTTCCGTATGTATAGTCTTTATCAGACTGTAATGAAAGAATATTTATTTCAAGAGCGTCAGCACCTGCCTCTTCCATGTGTTTTGCAAAGTCTGTCCATTCACTTGTGGAATAGCAGTTTATACTTGCGATAACAGGGATGCCGCAAGCTTTCTTTGCTTCTTTTATGAGTTCTATGTGCTCGCTAAGCGCGTTGGAACGTACGTATGCGTTCAGATAGTCGTCTGCCTCAGGAGCTCCGTATCCGCTCATCTGTCCTGCCTGTATGTTTATCTGTTCTTCAAAAACAGATTTCAGAACAACGGCACCAGCACCTGCAGCTTCTAATTTTTTGATTTTCTCTACGCTGTTAGTTAAACCTGAACTGCTTACGATAACAGGATTTTTTAGTTTTAATCCTGCAAATGTTGTTGATAATTGTGTCATAATAAATATGATTTTAATAGTTTCTTATTCCGAATATTTTACTTCCAATTCTTACAAATGTACTACCATGTCTGATGGCAAGATGATAATCCTCAGACATACCCATGGACAGTTCTTTGAATGACTCATATTCCTTGAATATGGTTGATTTGAGTTCTTTGAAATATGTTTCCAGTTTGATGAACTCTTTTTCTATCATTGCTTCATCGTCTGTATTCGTCGCCATGCCCATTATACCACTGATTGAAATGTTTTTCAGATCCTTCCATTTGCCTTCGTTCAGCATTTCCGTACATTCATCCGGTGTAAAACCGTATTTTGTTTCCTCTTGTGCAATGTGTATTTCGAGCAGACATGGTATTATCCTGTTCGATTTGGCAGCCTGTTTGTTTATTTCATCAAGTAATTTGTATGAATCGACGGCATGAATCATAGATATATATGGTGCAATGTATTTCACTTTGTTGGTCTGCAAGTGTCCTATGAAATGCCATTCAATGTCTTTCGGAAGGACTGTATGCTTGTTTTCTAATTCCTGCACCTTGCTTTCTCCGAAAATTCTTTGTCCTGCGTAGTATGCTTCCTTTATAGCTTCGGCAGGATGGAATTTAGATACGGCAACGAGTTGTGTGGTTTGCGGCAACTCTGATTTAATCTCGTTCAATATCGTTTTTATATCCATGATTGATTATCTCCTTATCTGTTTTCTGCATCAGGAAATTCCGGTTTCACGTCCGGCTCGGCAGAATATGGGTAAACATCCATTATAGATGTTTCGGCTACAGATGCTATCACATAGTCAGCCATTGTACCTTTCATACCTTCGTCAAGTTTCTTGATAGAGTCTTTCAAGTCGGCAGCCTGTACAAGTACGTTTGTAGCTGTTTTCTTTTCTGCTCCGCTCTTTTCATCAAGGGTTATGAAATACAGTTTACATTTGAACCATTTGTCTGCCTCGTCTTCTTCGCAGAAAAAAAGTTCGCTATAGTTGGCCCTTTTTATGTCGGACACTGTGAATTCGCCGCTGATAAATGGTGTTATTTCTTCTATAATTCTTGATTCGGCTTCAGTAAAACTCAAGGCATCTACCAGATAAGGTTCTGTCACCTTCTTGTTCATGCCGTTTTCAGCTACTTTTTCATATCTGATTTTGCATTCAAACCAATTATGCATCATGTCTTTTTTACTTTTTTATATTAATAGTATAACTTGTCATTTAGTTTGACAAAGATAGTATTTATTTGTAAACGGTGTACGAAAACGGACAAAACTTTCTTGTCGGTTAGTTGTTTTATTTAGCTAATCAGTTTATATTTGCAGTCA
>CALUIE010000054.1 GCA_944320605.1 uncultured Phocaeicola sp.
GTACCTAAGTCAATACCAATAATCTTTCCCATAATTTTATCTGTTTTTTTATTATTATCTAATTAAGTTATTTCTGTGACTTTTGCGTCACGCTGTATTATAAACAAAACGCGTGCCACGGCATAAAAATGTTTTGGTATGGACAAAAACTGACAAATTGGCTGAAAAAGATATTGTTTATACTGACAAACATTGTTTTTTGTCATTATGCATCTTATATATGCTGACATAAATATATAATGAGTGTTAGTTGGTTATGTATGGTCATGCTGTCATTATTATTATTCCACACGTGTGGAATGATTGTACCACAGCTGTGGAATGATTGTTCTACACGTGTGAAATGAACGTTCCACACGTGTGGTACGATAAGTTCCTTAGGATATGTGGATGACGTTTTTCATGGAGCCATATAAACGAGACGAGCCCCAACGGCAAATCACCGTTGGGGCCCGCATATCGTATAGTGTGTTTTCTCAGATTATTTCTATTCCTTTCTGTTTGCAGAGTTCCAGACCTATATCTTTCAATTTGAATTTCTGAATCTTTCCGCTTCCTGTCAGAGGGAAACCATCAACGAAGAAGATGTATTTCGGAATCTTGTATCTTGCAATCTTTCCCTGGCAGAACTCGCGTACGTCGAATTCGTTCATTTCGCACCCTTCGTGCAGGATGATGAATGCTCCTACAGCCTCGCCGTATTTTTTTGATGGTATTCCTGCCACCTGTACGTCCTTTATCCCCGGCATCTGGTAGAGGAATTCCTCAATTTCGCGCGGATAGATATTCTCACCTCCACGGATAATCATGTCCTTGATACGTCCTGTTATGCGATAGTTGCCGTTCTCGTCTTTCACACCAAGGTCGCCAGAGTGGAGAAAACCGTTCTTGTCGATAACTTCGGCTGTAGCTTCAGGGTTCTTGTAATAACCCTGCATGGTGTTATATCCGCGATTACACATTTCTCCCTGAACGCCTACAGGACATTCCTCGCCTGTTTCAGGGTCAAGAACTTTCACTTCTGTGAATTCGAAATCACGTCCTACGGTTGTGCAGCGCACTTCGAACGGGTCGTCTATGCGTGTATGTGTCATTCCCGGTGATGCTTCTGTCAGACCGTAAACGCTGGTGACGCGCATGAACATCTTTTCTTCAACCTGACGCATCAGTTCAACAGGGCAGAGCGAACCTGCCATGATACCGGTGCGTAGGCTGCTGAGGTCGAACATATCGAACATAGGGTGGTGGAGTTCGGCGATGAACATTGTCGGTACACCGTATAGTGCCGTACAGCGTTCCTTATGCACTGATGCAAGGACGAGCAGCGGGTCGAAGCGTTCCAGCATTACCTGTGTACATCCGTGGGTGAGGCAGTTCATTGTGGCAAGCACTACACCGAAACAGTGGAACAGCGGTACGCACACGCAGAGTTTGTCGTCTGATGTAAATTTCATGTGTTCACCTGTCAGGAAGCCGTTGTTGGCTATGTTGTAATGGCTCAACATAACTCCTTTCGGGAAACCTGTTGTTCCCGAGGTATATTGCATGTTTACCGTGTCGTGACAGCTTACCTGCTTTTTGGCGTTTTCAAGAACTTCATCGTCTATGTTGTTGCCAAGAAGAAGAATTTCCGGAGTGTTATACATTCCTCTGAATTTCTCCTGACCGATGTAAACTACATTACGCATACATGGGAAGCGTTTGCTCTTCATGTGTCCGCGACTGAAGGTTTTCAGTTCCGGGAGCATATTGTATGTCATCTGCACGAAATCGCTGTCTTTCTCGCCGTTTACGATACAGAGAGTGTGCATGTCAGAGTTTTGGCACAGATATTCCAGCTCTGCCTGCTTGTAATTGGTATTAACAGTAACCGCCACTGCGCCAATCTTGGCACAAGCGTACAGGAATGTCAGCCAGTCGGGCACATTCCCGGCCCATATACCTACGTGAGTTCCTTTTTTGACTCCTATAGCCAACAGACCTTTTGCCATATTGTCCACACGCTTGTTGAACTGGCTCCATGTGAAGCGCAGGTTACGGTCGGAATAAACTATATATTCTTTGTCGGGGGTGACTTCAGCCCAATGTTCGAGCCAGTCGCCAAGTGTTCTTTCTGATAACTGTAGCATGGGTTCCGGCTTTTAATTATATTGGTGTATAGATTACTGCAAGAATGCGTGCTGCCTGACCTTCGTAAGCATGAACATGATGAGGTACGATTGAGTCGTAATAAATAGTGTCGCCTTCTTCAAGAATATATTTATTCTTTCCGTATGTTATTTCCACCATACCTTTCATCACCATTATGAATTCTTCTCCCTCGTGAGCCGACTGGTTGAATGATGTTTCGTCATTTTCATCAATATCTATTATGAACGGTTCCATGTGACGGTCTGTCTTGCTGCGTGAAAGTGAATGATAGTGCATGTGCTGGCGAGAATCTGTTGCATTATTTGAAAAACTGATTGTGTCGTCGGCTTCCCCTCTGCGGCATACTACAGGACCTGATTCATTTTCCTGATCGTCAAGGAAAGTTCCAAGTCGTACCCCGAGTGCGCGTGCTATCTTGATAAGTGGTGCAAGCGACGGAATGTCTATATTCTCTTCTATGCGTGTGATTTGCTCTGCTGATAATCCTGTACTTTCTGACAGTTCTTCTATACTGATTTCTTTTATGTTTCTTAGCGATTTGATTTTTTCGCCGATAATGTTAGTGTAATCCATGATAAAAAGTTTTGATTTTATATGTTTGTAAGCGCAAATATAATCAAAATTTTATAAGTATATGGATTTTTCTTACTTTTTGTAGCTTGAATATGTTTGATAAGATTATTTTGGCACTGAAAGTATGCCGTTTTTCTGGTGTATTATTTCTTCCGCAAGAAGGTATGACAATACTTTCGTAACATTCTCTCTGTCGAATGATTCCAGATTTTCCATAAGTTCGGCTGTTGTCATATTCTTTTCTTTAAGAACTTCTTCAATGGCTCTTGATATATCGTCGAACACTCCCTGCTTGATACCTGATGAATGTGCCGAAAGGCATACGTCGCACTGTCCGCAATTGTGTTCGTTCTTTTCGCCAAAATAGAGCAACAGCATACGGCTTCGGCATTTGTCGTCTGTTTCAGCATATTTTGTCATAGCTTCTATGCGGCGTATGAAACTTTCTTTTCTGTCTTCATACACTTCTTTGGTGAACATCAGTCGGTCAGTTTCTTGCCTTTCACGCGTATATATAATATAAGGAGTCTTTTTGCCCGGTATATAGTGAAGAATACGTCGGCGTGTAAGTGAAATCAGCGTATCATACACCTGTTGGCGTGTCATGCCGGTGCGCAGGGACAGAGTCTCTTCGTTTATATAGGCATATTCAGTGAATACTCCTGTGTATGAACGGAGTATCACGTTAATCAGTTTTTCTGTCTCAGGGCTTGTTTCGTGGATGCGGTAAAGTTCTTCTTTAGTCAGAGTGAACATCAGACGTGAATTGTTGTCCTGTTCGTCGGTATATTCCAGATATCCGGCACGTGTAAGAATTTTCAGCGCGCTGTCCACCTGAATAGGGAAGTGCTTGAAGTTACGGCAGAACTCATCGATGTTGAATTCTCTGGTACAACCTAATCCGTCGCCCATTGCCATCTGGTAATAGTAGTTCAGATGCTCATAAACCGTACGGATATAGTCCTTTTCTGGGAATGTGTCTGAAATTCTTTTCTTTAGAGTGGTTTTGTCGCTTTTAGAATAAAGCAGTACGGCGTATGCTTTCTTTCCATCTCGTCCTCCACGACCTGCTTCCTGGAAATATGCTTCCGGAGAGTCCGGTATATCTACGTGTACCACGAGTCTGACATCAGGTTTGTCTATACCCATACCGAATGCGTTGGTGGCAACCATCACACGGGTTTCGCCTTTAATCCACGATTTCTGTCGCCGGTCTTTTGTGTCATTGTTTAGTCCGGCGTGATAGAAAGTTGCTGTAATCCCGTTCTCATTCAGCATTTGGGAGTATTCTTTTGTTCGCTTGCGGTTGTGGGCATATACTATGGCTGAACCATCTACATGCTTTAGTATGTGAAGAAGTTCTTCCTGCTTGCTCTCTGTTCTGCGGACAATGTATGCAAGGTTCTTGCGCTCAAAGCTCATGCGGAACACATTCTCCTCTTTGAAAGCAAGACGCTGCTGTATATCCTTTACCACTTCCGGAGTGGCTGTGGCTGTAAGTGCCAGAACAGGAACGTCGGGCAGCAGATTTCTTATTTCTGAAATTTTTAGATAGGCGGGGCGGAAATCGTACCCCCATTGCGATATGCAGTGCGATTCGTCAACAGTTATCATGCTGACTTTCATGCTGCGGAGCTTGATGCGGAAAATCTCCGTGTCAAGTCTTTCAGGAGAAATATACAGGAATTTGTAATTGCCGAAAATACAGTTTTCAAGAGCTATGATGATTTCTTCGCGAGTCATACCGGAATATATGGCAATGGCTTTTATACCACGCTCGCGAAGGTTTCTCACCTGGTCTTTCATCAAGGCTATCAGTGGAGTTATGACAATGCACAGTCCGTCTTTTGCCATGGCAGGAACCTGGAATGTAATGGATTTTCCACCTCCCGTAGGCATAAGTCCCAGTGTGTCGCGTCCGCTTCCTATGCTCCGGATAATATCCTCCTGTATTCCACGGAAATTGTCATACCCCCAATAGTTCTTAAGTATTTTACGGTATTCGTCTGTCATTTAAAATCCGCTTGGCTTAATGTCTTCTATCTGTAACTGAATGTCACCTCGCTTGTGTGAGTTCTCTTCTATCGTGTAGCAGATGTTGAATGATTGCTTTGTCTTGATGTATCTCACCTGTGAACTTTGTCCGAAAGCAATTCCGTTCATCACATTGTTCGATTTGTTGTCCACCAACTCCATCTTGATGTGTTCCTGCTCACGGCCTACAACCTTGCTTGTACCATAATCGTAAACATTTAGAGTGGCAAACACCGGTTTATGGTTTTCCGGTCCGAACGGGTTGAACTTCTTAAGGTCGAAGAAGAATTTAGGAGTGATGTCGCGGAAATCGAGTTGTGCGTCAATATCTATTGTAGCACTGGTCTGTTCCGGTAATATATGGTTTGTCACATATTCCTCAAATCGTCTGGTAAACTCCTCTACATTCTCCACTTTCATCGACAGTCCGGCAGCGTAAGTATGTCCGCCGAAATTTTCGAGAAGGTCACGGCAATTTTCAATAGCACTGTAAACGTCAAAACCGGAAACGGAGCGTGCCGAGCCTGTGGCAAGACCTTCTGTACGGGTGAGTACCACTGCAGGGCGGTAGTAAATCTCCGTAAGTCGTGAAGCGACTATACCTATAACTCCTTTGTGCCATTCCTCGTTGTATATAACAATACTTCTTCTTTCCGAAAGATTTTCAAGAGAATCGACAATTTTGTTAGCCTCTTCGGTCATGCTCTTGTCGAGGTCTTTGCGCTGTTCGTTGTATCCGTTGATGAGATTGCCTTTCTCGTGTGCCTGTTTGTAGTCTTTCTCTATAAGCAGGTCAACAGCTTCTTTTCCCTTTTGTATTCTTCCTGAAGCGTTTATTCTCGGACCTATCTTGAATACGATATCACTCATTGTTATTTCCTTGTCGGTAAGTCCGCATACGTCTATAATGGCTTTAAGTCCCATACAAGGATTTGCGTTAAGCTGTCTAAGTCCATGGTATGCAAGGATTCTGTTTTCTCCCATGATAGGAACAATGTCCGAAGCGATACTTACCGCAACGAGATCAAGCAATGGAGTGAGCTGATGAAACTCTATTCCGTTGTTCATGGCAAAAGCCTGCATGAACTTGAATCCCACGCCACATCCTGAAAGATGTTCGTATGGATATGTGGAGTCTGCTCTTTTAGGGTTAAGTATTGCTACCGCATCAGGCAATACATCGTCCGGAACATGATGGTCACAAATTATAAAGTCTATTCCTTTCTCTTTGGCATACGCTATTTCGTCCACGGCTTTTATTCCGCAGTCGAGTACAATCACAAGTTTCACTCCTGTTTCGTATGCATAGTCCACTCCCTTTGTTGTCACTCCATATCCCTCGTTGTATCTGTCAGGGATGTAATAATCAATGTTTGAGTAGAATTGCTGTAAAAATTTATATACTAATGCTACGGCAGTAGTGCCGTCAACATCGTAATCGCCATATATCAGGACACGCTCTTTTCTTCCCATTGCGCTGTTGAGCCTTTTAACAGCCGCTTCCATATCGTTCATCAGGAATGGATCGTGCAGATCGTGCAGTTGCGGACGGAAAAACTTCTTTACCGCGTCGGCTGTTTTTATGCCTCTCTGTCGCAATAAGTGGCAAAGAATAGGGCTAATTCCTATTTCCTTTGCCAGAGCTCTGGCTTCTTCTCTTTGTTCGAGAGTAGGAGGTTGATAATTCCATTTGTATCTCATTATATTATTTTTTTCTTTTTTCCTGAGTATGCTGGGGTGGAACATATTGTTCCTGTCTTTTATTAAGGCATTAATGTAATGCCTGTTCAATTCAATTTGTAAAGTTAGGAAAAAGAAAGAATAAAAATGCCGGTTTAGTATAAAAATTAACTAAACCGGCATCATATTATTTGTAATCAGTCTATATTACGATTATTTCAGGCCTAATTTCTTGGCAATTTTTGAAGGGATTGCATCTTTGTGTACAAGGATGTTCATAGTTTTGTAAGCAACGAATGCTTTTGAAGCATACCATATACCTTTGTATTTTCCAGCTTCACCCCAAGAGTTCTTTACCATGAAGTATTCTTTTCCGTTCTGGTCTTTAGCCAAACCGTAGATAAGCATACCGTGGTCGTCAGTAGTTTCCCAGTTGTCGAAAGCTGTCTGACGCATTTCCTGTGTTACAGTTACTTCAGGAAGAGGTTTGCTTGTTAGTTCCTTACGCTTGTCGGCTGCGCTAAGTCCCAACCAGTGAGCCATATCTGAACCAGTAAGTTCTGCACCCTTGGAAGCATCCGGGAATACGGCGATACCGTCGCGGGTGAATCCCTGTTCGCTTACGTCAGAACCCCATGCGAATGTATATCCTTTTCTTACGGCATTGTCCATAACTTCCATCAACTCTTCTATAGGCAGGTTGTATGAAAGAGCATTACGCCAGTTGTCCTGTACCTCTACGTTGAACTGAGTGTAGAAAGGATGGTGAGTATAAGAAGTCAAAGAGATATAGTCGTTCATGTTCAGTTTCAAAACTTCGTCGGCAAATGTTCTTGGAGTGTAAGTCTTGCCGTTGTAATTAAATTCTTTCGGACATTCACCAAGGTATGTGTCATAAATAGAGCGCAGACCGTTCTTCCATACCGGAGTAAGTTTTGAGAACTTACCTTTACCGATTGCTTCAACATATGCTCCTGCTACAGCGTCAAGTTCGTTGTGTACAGGAAGTGAGTCGCCGTACATGATACCAGGCATTGCATCCTGTGGTACCATACCATATTTTTCGTAGCAAACTACCATATCTTCAAAGCTACCGCCAGGAGAGAACGAAGCATCACCGTGATAACGTACATAGTTTACGGCACGATCTTCCATAGTGTGGTGAACGATAAACATTTCAGAAAGGTCGAATTCGCCTTTACCTTGACGTAGCAATTCAGATTCAAGGAATGCTACAGACGAGAACGACCAGCAAGTGCTTGAACGGTTCTGGTTCTTGATAGATGTGATAGGGTTTTCCTTGATAGTTGTAAACACAAAGCCTTCTTCAGCTTTTTTCTCCTCTTTCGCTTCCTGAGCGTTGATGCTGCTGAAACAAAGTCCAAGTGCAGCTAATGTGATAAATTTGTTCATTTTTAATTTTTAATTTTTAAGTTTTTAATCCTTCATTATTTCTTCTACGTCTTCCACCTTTAAAGGAATACGTTTTTCTCCTGTAAATCTTGAGCCGTCAGGAGTAATAAGTATATCATCTTCTAAACGAATACCGCCAAAGTCTTTATACTTCTCTATAACGTCGTAGTTAAGGAAGTCAGTGTGCATTCCTTCAGATTTCCATTTATCTATAAGGGCAGGGATGAAATAACATCCTGGTTCATCGGTCATGACAAATCCGGGTTGCAAACGGCGTCCCATACGCAGGGATGCCAGTCCAAATTGGTCGGATGGACGGACTTCATCGTCATAGCCTACGTATATCTGTCCTAAATCTTCCATATCGTGAACATCAAGTCCCATCATGTGTCCAAGTCCGTGAGGCATGAACAGGGCATGTGCGCCTGCGGCAACGGCCTCGTTTACATCACCCTTCATCAATCCCAAATCTTTAAGTCCTTGAGCTAAGACTTTGCATACATCAAGATGTACAGACTTGTATGTAATTCCCGGTTTTGCCAGTTCAAGAGCTTTTTCATGACATGCATATACAATGTTGTAAATATCTTTCTGACGTTGAGTGAATTTTCCTCCTACAGGGACAGTACGCGTATGGTCAGAGCAATAATTGTTTATATTCTCAGCACCGGCATCTGTAAGCATCAGTCTTCCTTCCTGCAGAATGTGGCTGTGGTCGTGGTTATGCAATGTCTGTCCGTTCTGAGTAAGGATAGTAGCGAATGAGGTCATGCTTCCGTATGAAGCGGCAATACCTTCTAATATGCCGGCTATATACTGTTCCGAGACTCCAGGCTTGCACAGACGCATGGCAGTGGTGTGCATTTCATAACCAATGTTGCACGCTTTGTCAATCTCGTCAATCTCGCATTGTTCTTTTACAGCTCTCAAAGAGACTACAGCTTTTATCAACTCCACAGAAGCATGAGTTTTGACCATAGATGCCTTAATACCTGTCAAGTCTTCCAAAAGCATCATATTGTCATAACGGTATGGAGGTAGGAAATGAATTTTTCTTCGTTGGGACAAGGCCTTTCCTATGACATCTTTCAGCTTATCGAATGGAAAACTCTTGCTTACACCGACTCTTTCAGCCAGTTCCTTTATGCTTGGCTGAGGTCCCATCCATATAATGTCGTCCATATCGACATCATCGCCGAAGAAGTATTCTTCGTTATTGTCGATGTCAATAATTCCGGCATAACCCGGATGCGAATGTCCGAAAAAGTAAAGGAATGAACTGTCCTGTCTGAATTTATATGTATTGTCAGGATAGTTTGCCGGAGCCTCATTGTTTCCAAGGATCAGAATAAGTCCGTTACTCATTCTTTCTTTCAAGGCCTGGCGTCTTTTTTGATATGTTAAGGTTTCAAACATAGCGGATATATTATACAATAATTTCAATTATATGATATTTAGGTTGCAAAAGTAAGAAAAAAATGTCTTATTTTCTATCTGAATGTATTTAAAAAACATATATTTGCATTTGGCGTGTCTGTTTTAAAAGAAAAATGTTATGAAAGTAGATTTTAGTAAAATGGGCTTAGTGCTTGAAGGCGGTGGTATGCGTGGTGTATTTACATGTGGCGTGCTTGATTTTATGATGGATAATAATATCGAATTTCCATACGGTGTAGGAGTCTCAGCTGGGGCTTGTAACGGCCTTTCGTATATGTCGCATCAGCGCGGGCGTGCAAGATACAGCAATATAGATATGCTTGAAAAGTACAACTATATAAGTTTTAAACATCTTTTTCATCAACGTAGTATTTTAGACCAGAAACTTCTGTATGAATTGTTCCCGGAAGAAATTCTTCCATACGATTATGATGCTTATATGAATAATCCCAACAGATTTGAGATGGTGACTACAAATTGTGTTACTGGCAGAGCCTGTTATCTTGAAGAAAAGCATGATAAAGAGCGTCTGTTACGCATAGCCAAAGCATCAAGCAGTTTGCCATACGTATGTCCGATAGTTTATGTTGATGGTCGTCCTATGCTTGATGGAGGTATTATAGATTCTATTCCTGTGTTGAGAGCTATAGAACAAGGATATGAGAAGAATGTTGTTGTGCTTACCCGTAACCGTGGTTACAGAAAAACGGAGAAAGATATTAAGGTTCCACATTTCATATATACCAGATATCCTCGTCTGCGTGTACTTTTGAGTAACCGTTGCCGTGTTTATAATGAACAGTTGGAGATGGTAGAAAAAATGGAAGATGAGGGAAAGATTATAGCAATCCGTCCGGAAAAGAAAGTCGTTGTAAACCGTATTGAGAAGGATATAAAGAAACTGACGGAACTTTATGAGGAAGGATATCTTTGTGCTGAAAAGGTGCTGGAGCCTTTGATGCAGGATTAGTTTTAAGATTTTAATAGCTGTTTAGATAGTGTTCAGTGAACGTTTAGTGAATGTTCACTGAACATGTTTTGAATGACAGTTGAAGGGTGTTTGAAAAGAATTAAAATGAATTGTTATACATAATGTTGCTAACTTTTAAGATTTAATTAATGTGATGAGAAATATCTTGATGTTGATTTTGTTGTTAATCTCGGGGAAAATTTATTCTATTGATACAGAACTTGAGCATCTGCTGGTTAAACTTGATTCCGTTCTTGCATGTAGCGATAAGTATGTGGCAGAAAAGGAAGCCAAGATAGAAGAATTGCGAAAAAGACAGTCTTCAGCCTTGAAACCGGAAGAAAGGTTGTGGCTTAACAAGATGTTCTACGATGAGTACTATGTGTACAATGCCGATTCGGCAATGGTATATGTTAATGACAATATTAATATTTCGCGCGAATTAGGAAGAAAGGACTGGGAGCAAGAATGGCTGTTGAATAAAGTGTTTCTTCTTTCTGCCACCGGACTGCTTGGCGATGCGGAGGATGTGATAAAGAGTATAGATATAAATAATCTGAATAAAGACCTGATGTTTCAGTATTATGATAGCAAGATATACTTATATTCTCATTTGGGGCAGTATGTTGGGGTTAATCAAGAATTGGCTTATTCTTATTATAAACGAGAAGCAGAGCTTAAATACGAAGCACAAAGATATATAAATACAAATCACTCTTCATATTATAGTTTCTACGCATCACTTTATAAAGACTATCCACGAGGTGCAGAAGGTGATAGTATAAAAATTCAACTTAAACGCATTGTAGATGAGTCCTCTTTGGCATCGCGTTCTGATGCAATAAATTCTTATTCATTATCTGTTATGTATAGAAATGAGGGTGATGAATATAATTATATGAAGTATTTAATATATTCTGCTATTGCAGATATTAAGATTTGCAATCGTGATATTGCTTCATTGGAAGAACTTTCTGACATATTATATAATCATAATGATATTGATAGGGGATATACATATATCGGGTATTGTCTTAAATCAGCTTTGCTGTATCCTAATAGGGTTAGAGTTGTAAATATATCATCAGTAATGGATAAGTTGCGTCATGCGTATCAAAAAAGAAACACAGAACAGGAAAGCCAATTAAGAACATCTCTTTATACAGTAAGCATAATGTCATTTGTTTTATTAGTGGCAATAATGTTTATATTTTTCCAAAATAGAAAACTTGTGAAGTCACGAAAGAGCCTTGATGAAAGTAATCGTTTATTAAGTCAACACTTAGATGAACTTTCGGAAGCACAGCAAATGTTGGCAGAGGTTAATAAGGAATTGAGTGATGTTAATGAAAAGCTTAAAGTAAGCAACAATCAGTTGCAAGAATCCAACTATGTCAAAGAGGAATATATAGGTTATGTATTTTCTATATGTTCCAGTTATATCAGTAAACTTGATGAATACCGTAAGAATATTGGGCGTAAACTTAAGGCCGGACAGATAGACGATATAAAGTCGCTAACCTCCGGTACAACTATTGTTCAAAGCGAACTGAAAGAGTTTTATCATAGTTTTGATGCTATATTCCTTCATGTATACCCAGACTTTGTAGAAGACTTCAATGCTCTGCTGCGTCCGGAAGAAAGAATCGTTTTAAAAGAAGGTGAATTGCTTAATACCGAACTTAGAATATATGCTCTTGTGAGGTTAGGGATAAGTGATAGTGTGAAAATCGCAGAGTTCCTGCATTGCTCTCCACAGACCGTTTACAACAATCGTCTGAAGACACGCAATAAGGCGATAATACCTAAGGAAGAGTTCGCAGAAACGGTGCGTTCATTAGGGAAAATGCAGAAATAAAGTGTAATTATATATAATATAAAGTTTACTTCTTAAGGATATTATATTGCTGATAATCAGTAGTGTAATATCCTTTTTAGTTTACTTCTTGAATTTACTTTAGATTATATAATGGGATAGAATGTGTTACCTTTGCAAACAGAGATTTTTGAATGTTTAGTGTTAACTTTAAAAAGTAAATTGTATAATGAAAACATAACATTATTGAATAGTTAATTTTAAAATGTGATATTAAGGGGAATAACCCCCATTGTTAATTTTATTCATTATTTATATATGAGAAATATATTACAAATATTCTTATCTATTTTTTTGTTTGTTCCAGTATTTGGTCAACAACATAATGTTACTATACAGAATGATGAATCTGGAAGCAAATTAATTGTAAACGGAAAACCTTTTATGGTTAATGGTATGAACTGGGATTATTTCCCTATTGGTACAAACTATTCCTATTCTTTATGGGCACAGTCTGATGATATAATAAAAGCTGCATTAGACAGAGATATGCCTCTTCTCAAAAATATGGGTGTAAATGCTATAAGGCAACATATTGATATAACTCCGAAGTGGATACAATATATCTATGAGAAATATGGTATTTATACAATGCTTTACGATTCATTTGGCCGTTATGGTTTGACTGTTGATGGAGCATGGGTGGCAAATACAGATTATTCAGATCCGAGAACAAAAAAAATATTGTTGGAAGAGGCAAGAAGGCTTGTAAAAGTGTATGACAAAACTCCAGGATTGTTGCTTTATCTTCTTGGAAATGAAAATAACTATGGTTTGTTCTGGCAAGGAGCTGAAACAGAAGATATTCCTGTGGAGGACAGAAAATCAACAATTCAGGCAAAACATTTATATAAGGTATTTAATGAAGCTACTGTTGAAATGAAAAAGCTGGGAGCTTCATGTCCTATTGCCATTTGTAACGGAGATCTTTTATTCCTTGATATAATAGCAAAAGAATGTAAGGACGTTGATATTCTTGGTATAAACTGTTATCGTGGTGAATCCTTTGGTGATTTATTCAGTAGAGTTAAGAAAGAGTATGGCAAACCGGTTCTGTTCACTGAATTTGGTTCAGATGCATATAATGCGAGTACACAGTCAGAGGCTCAGAAAGAGCAGGCTGATATTCTGCTGAGAAACTGGGCTGAAATATACTTGAATGCAGCCGGTGTAGGAAATAATGGAAATTCTTTGGGCGGATTTACATTTCAGTTTACTGATGGTTGGTGGAAATTTATGCAAAATTCTAATCTCACAGTACACGATACAAATGCTTCTTGGGCAAACGGAGGATATTTGTTCGATTATGTAGAAGGGGAGAATAATATGAACGAGGAATGGTTCGGTATTTGTGCAAAAGGTAAACCTGATAGCCGTGGAATATATGAAAACTATCCTCGTGCAGCATATTATGTATTGAAAGATGTTCATCGTATTGATCCGTATGCTCCTAATACTACTACAGCTTCCATTATAAACAGAATAGCAGATATTAATATTATGGGGTCTGTATTATCTGCTCGAAGTGATAAGGCTGCTTTACAAGGTGAAAAGAACAACTTAATAAGTTTGAGTCAGCTTAGGGGTGACTTTACAACATTTTATACAGGTGCAAAGAACACAACAACGCCTGGTACAAGACCTGAAGCTCCAGCAAGTTTTCCGAGTTCAACAGGATTTGACCATATGGAGTCATTCTATGTGGGAATAGAGTCTAAACCTGCCGAGAATGTACATGCTGAAGTTACTGTCAATGTACTTGGAAATGTAGCAGAAAATCCTATAGACGAAATTTTTTATGAAAATAGAGGGCGTACAAATTACATAAATGAAAACGGTGAGTATATAGATTTGGGACCATTGGAGCGTATCAGACTATATAGTGCAAGTTTCGATTGGGATGGAAAACTTTTTAATTTGAGTGCTTTTTTCCGTAAACCTCATTATCATTGGGGGTATGAGGGAGATTTCTTCGGATTGTATCAGGAAGCTAGTTATGGTGACAATATGGATATATATGGGGGTGAAGCGCCTCTCGGATGTGAAATACAAGGAAAGAAATTATTTTCCGGATTTAAGTTGGCTTTCGGACCTGAATTGTGGTGGGGTGCAAACCCTGCATTACTTTTAAAATATTATCGTACTTTCGGTAATTGGAATTTTGGAGGTATTTTCCATTATGATATTGATCAACGTAAAGAAACCGTTACGTCTTTTGCTATTCCGTTGCCTAAGAATACACGTGCTTCATTAATGCTGCAAAGAAAATTCGGTCGTCTTGATATTACATTGGGAGGTCTTTGGTCAGGAACAACATTGGTAGGAAGAGAATTCCAGGCAACTACAGAATATAGTCCGACAGCTACCGTTTATCAGGATGTAGTAAAAAAATCAGATACATTCGGAGGTAAACTGAAAATGATTTATAGTGGTGGTAATTTTAATGCATACGCACAGGGTGCTATTATGGGCCTTGTGGCAAGTGGTGGAGCTGACAATACAAGAACTCTTACAGGATGGACACTTAAAGATAGTGGAAGTGGTAACCAGTCGAATGTGCTTGCCGGATTTACCTATCAGATAGGTAACTTCCAGGTTGCTCCGAATTTCCTGTGGCAGAAACCTTTGGTTGGTCCTATGCCTAATGGTATAGAGGCTCCGGGAAGGTTAAGGAATATACTTGACGACCCATTTGCTGTAAGAAGTAACCGTGAAACAACGGCAGGCGAATTATTATTAACGTATGACCCTACTCCTGGAACATGGATGTATGATTGGGATAACGATGAAACTGAAGATGCCCCATTTGCCGCTTCACTTGGTTTCGTTTACCGTCATCTTCCTACCGCACAAGATGCCGCTATTGGTATTTTGGCTGACGGACGTTCAACTTTTGCATTTGCAGCTTCGGCTCCTGCACATGATTTGTGGGAAACTAATCTTAAAATAACATCAAGGGTAACAAAAGATTTCGGATTTATAGCCAATGCATATTTAGGTACTGCTCAAGCCAATGGTGATGATGAACGTCTAATTAAACGTGGCGGAGGTGACTTGCAGATGATTTATAAGAAAATCAGACTGAATGCAGCATTAAAGTTTAATGATTGGGGACCATATGACTATCATAGGGATTTTAACTTGACATTCCCGTTCCAGTGTATGGTTGATTTATCAACAAATCTATTTAAACTGAAATGGCTTGGACCGTTATCCACACGTGTAGGAATAAGAGGTACATATCGTACTTTGGACAAATATTCAAATCGTTATCTTGCCGGATATGTATCAGATGGAAATGGAGGTTTTATTGAAAGTGCTGATATAATTGGTGCTCCTAAAGGAAATGAATGGGAAATCAGAACGTATATTTCTTTCAGTCTTTTCTAATTATCCATAAACAATTTAATAAGTTAATTATGAACAAATATATATTTAATACACTATATTGTCTTTTTTTCTCACTTGCATTGGGCGTTTTAGCCGGATGTGAGAGGAAGATAGATACAGACGTATTGGCTACAAGTCCAAAAGTGGCTGAAATTTTTATTGACGGTTTTGCGTCAGGTATCAATTTTCAGGCATGGGGAAAGCCTACTGCTCTTAGTCAGGATAATGAAACTAAATATAGCGGAACAGCTGCATTAAAAGTTGATGTTCCTGCGCCAGATGATTTACAGGGTAACTGGACAGGTGGAGTTTTTTATACTGATGGAGGAAGAGATTTGTCAGGTTATGATGCGTTGACTTTTTATGTAAAATCTACTGCTTCTACTAAGATAGAAGTAGGATTAGGAAGCTATGGCGATGCTGAATATACTGCAACAATTGCTGGAGTAACTGCAGATGCTGGGTGGAGAAAAATTATAGTTCCTATTCCAAATCCGGCTAAACTTACTGCAGAAAAAGGGTTGTTTAATTTTTCTGCTGGTACAAACGATACTGGTGGTGAAGCATATACGCTATGGATTGACGAGGTTAAATATGAGAAACTTGGAACATTAGCCCATACTAGAATAAAAGATACTACTATGGCTGGTTTCCCGACCGGTAATATAGAAATTGATGAGTTGACTGCATACGTAAATCTTCCTAATGG
>CALUIE010000055.1 GCA_944320605.1 uncultured Phocaeicola sp.
ACCGACCTCTTTATCCTGGCATGGCAGGTACGCACACTCTCATGGAACGACCTCTGGTTCTCTCTTGACCCGGAAGGATGGGCAAGCGTGATGTCCGGAAAGAACATCATAGGAGGAATCGTTGCGGACTGGAACCGTGGATTCTCCTACAATTAATTCAAACAATGTAACTTATCAGGAATATGGATTCAGAAAAGAAGATTATAGGACGCTGTCCGTTCTGCGGCAGCAACGTGGTGAAGACCTGTAAGGGGTATCGCTGCGAAAACAATACAGGTGAGCATCCTTCTTGTGTGCTCAACATCAATGCCATCATCGGCAACCGGAAAATGAATGACGGAGAGATTGCCGAGTTTCTGGAGAAACGCCGTATTCTTCTGGACGGCTTTTCCACCAAGGAAGGAAAGACTTTCCCGACAGTGCTGGAACTTGCTGATGACGGTGCAGTCAATATGCAGTCTGTTATCGGCAGGTGTCCGCACTGCGGAGGAGAGGTACGTGTAGGTACCAGGGCATTCAACTGTTCAAATTACAGCAACCAGGAAGCACCGTGTTCTTTTGCCATATGGAGGAATATAGGCGGCCATCAGCTGACACTGGAAGAGGCGAAGGAACTTTGTGAGAAGAACATTACTTCATCAGAACTGGAAATGTACCGGGAGGACGGTTCCATTTATCGCAAGCGCCTCGGTCTTGCTCCGGACAAACTTCAAATCGTAAAGATATGAAACAGGGAAAGAAACTACTGATACTGCCTGCAGTGGCAGTTCTGCTCGGAATGGGAACCGGCTGTTCCGACAACAGCGAGAATAAGGCACAGGATATGGCCAAAAAGGCACTGATGGCTTCAGTGGACAATCCGGAATCAGTAAAGATTGTCGGCATCAGCAAACCGGATTCTGTATTTGGCCGTGAGTATGTTACCATGAAAGAGAAGATGGCTCTTTCTGTAGCCATGATGAAAATCAGCCGCAGGTTTATGGAGAATACGGATTTTGATAATCCGGATTCAGAATGTCACGGGATGTCTGGACAGATGAAACGTCAGATGGATGCCATGACAGCCCTCCGCTCTCTGATGGTTACAGAAGAACTGAAGCCTGCAGATGATGAAATTAGTCAGGAATGCAAGCCGTTCAGCGGTTGGAAAGTGAAGGTTGAATATGAAGCCACTGATTCTGACGGGAAACCGTACTGCTCTGAATACTGGTTTATTATGGATAAGGAAGCGCAATGTGTAATCAGGTCATTTGAAATTCCACTTTTATGAAGCTGAAAATCGGATTGTAAATATTAAGCGGAGCAAACTGTAATAGCTTGCTCCGTTACATTACTTACATGTTATAGGAGAGTTTATTGGGTATTGATTTACAAGACTGTGAATATCACAATCAATATCTTTGTTACAATAGCTACCGTGCTTAGCTTTTTTTACTAAATAGTCTACATACAAAGCATATTCTCTACAAATCTTATTTCCCTGAAGTTTAATCCCTTCACCAAGGTAATCGCTTATGTAAGCACCTATATAGTAAATCTCATTAAGCCCATAAATACCATACTGAGCGCATTTTGATCTGAATTTAAAATAATCCATAATAGAATCTGATTGAAATAGATAAAATATAATATCAAGTTCATAAACAGACATAGCAATAACCGGAACCTTGCTGTCCTTTGGCTGATTTAGATAATTCAATGAAGACATGCCGGGAAAAGAATCTAGAGTTATACATACATTAAGCAGTTTGAGATTTTCGGCAAATGTCATATCAGCTTTTCTTAATGAATAATATTCAGATGCATGATTAAGACATTCTATACATTTTAGGCCTTGATTGAATGCCTCTGTAACGGCCTTTTGATAATCTTCTTTGATTGAGGTTACGCACCCTCGCTTTGATAATTCAGTCAATCTTTTACTCTTAACCTGGAAAACAATTCCCATTTCATTATTACATAACATAGCATCAATGTCAGTAATAGGATCTGAAGATTTACTTCTTTTAATAAGGATGTGATTGTATGAACTTATGTGGAATCTTCTCTTAATGATCTTATATACAATATCTTCCGCTGTCCTTCCTCTTAAATCTGCTAATTTCTTATGAAAAGACTTATCTTCTGAAAGCCAATAATATGGCGTTTCATTAATTGCAGCAGCCAAAGAGTTCGTATTTACAATGAACAATCCTCTATCATCAGGTAATTTAATTATTGGATATTGTTTAAAATAATTGTAGTCTGTTATATCACAAATTTTATCAGGAAGTTTATCTCCTAATTTGTATGACATTCTTTTTAAGATATTCTGCTCTTCTGGAGAGAAGATTTTTCTTATTTTGTTCGGTTTTATAGTAAATAGATTTAAAGGACAAACATATTCATTCTTACGCCGTTTTTCATTAATTCGTTTCCTTATTTGATTCTCTAGAGTTGTTATGATTTTATTGAACGTTGATTCAATTACAGTTGTATCAAACTCATACTCTTCTCTCAATTTGAATGATAATATTTGTTCATTGTATTTTTCTTTTGCAAATTTTATATATTGCCAATTATAAGCAAGGTCACCTTCATAAAAGTAATTTTCAACAAACAAATCACCAAAATCCTGAGAATCTCTATATAGGTTATGAAGATCATCCATTAAGCCATATACTTCTTTACGAATTTCCTCATCCTTAATAATATCCCAATTCTTCGCAAGATTAACATTCTGCAACCAAAGGCCACATAAAAAGTCTATCTCTGTTGAAAGAAGTCTATCACGATTTGACTCTTGTCCATGTTTTAATTGACTTTCTATTCCCACGGTTTCAAAGAAAGAGATGTATCCCAAAATTCTTCCAAATGAAAAGTATGATGTTATTTCATTTAGTCGTGTTATAATTTCGTGTTTATCCATTTTATTTTCTAATGCAGTTTATATAATCATGTTTATTTTCTTTAAGGATGTATGATAGTATTTCAAATGCGTCCTTATCTATCTGGTTAAGTATGATATGTGCATCATTTGAATAACAGCAGAAATCATACAAGATGGTTGCTAAAAGAATATATGTAGATTTTATTATTGTTTTAACATAGCTATTTATATTATCATTGAACATTTGACCAAATTGCAACACACTCAGAAATGATGAATGTATATGTGATGATGTAATCCTATATAGATTTTTAGCATCATCATCACATATAATCTGATTGATTCCGTTATCCACATGAATGCCTTTTATGCCCGTAATTTCACCATTTGACTTAACAAAATAATATCCTTTTAACGATGTACCTTTGTAATCTAAAATCTTCTTACAATCCTTAATTACATTATCAGGTACTTTTAATTGTAGTAAAAGTACAGACACTTTATTTTTCAAATTTTCTATTTCATTTTTTTCCTTTGCTTCTTTCTCCTTATACTCTTCTGGAACATTATTAAGTCCCTGTCTGTTCTGAAAACCTCGAATTTCCCATATTGATAAAACTATTTCTCTTTCAGCATCACTTTGTTGCGTTATAAATATGTTATGAAATGTAAAGCATAATTCATAATAGCTTCTTAGGACAGATAATATGGATGGTATATCTTGAATAAGTAAATTACTATTTTCCAATAAACTTTGTCCTTTTAATAAATTTAAGATTGATTTAGTTCTCAACAATCCCATTTGCAGCATACATTGCGCTATACAGTCACTTTCTGAGACAGTCTTTTGATTATACTTCCAATAAGATCTGAGCTGATGTATCAACTTAAATACAGTATGACATAAATTCTCTATATGTTCTTTGAAGAATAAAATCACATTACTTTCATCCAATTGTGATAAATATTCTTCTGTAGATAGAATATCCTCTTTCATATGTTTTTAATTCTTTATCATAATTCGGATCTATTTAATTTTCAATTTTTATAAGTGATAACTGTCTATTTTAGACTCTGCTACCAATTGTTTTTCTTCCTCCAATATAGCGTATGATTTTATTATACGATCTTCAAGATAAATATAATTAAGCGTATACTCCAGTGATTTAAAAGTCTGTTCACGAAGTGCTGGTTTCAGTTGGCATTCCCATACTGTAATACAATGCCATCCCATAGAGGCCAGCTCTTTTTGCTCTTTAATATCACGTTCCTTATTTTTCTGGATTTTGTCCTTCCAAAACTCTGAGTTTGTTTTTGGTAGTACAAAATACTTGCATCCGTCATGACCATGCCAGAAACATCCATTTACAAATATTACAGTTCTGTATTTCCGTAATACAAGATCAGGATGCCCTGGCAAACGAGGATGGTTCAGCCGGTAGCGGAAGCCCCTGCTGAACAAGAACTTACGGACCAGTAATTCCGGCTTTGTATTCTTGCCATGTATAGCAGACATATTCTTATGTCTTTGCTCTTTTGTTAATCTATCTGACATCTACTTATCATGAATCTTTTAAACATACTTCTATTAAAATCACACTAACTACTGTAGACATCCATAATACTAGCAATCTAGATAAATATTGATTTATCAACAACTTGATAATCTTTAATCCAAGGTACTAAGTACTAGTAATATTATTATATCATATTACCATGTCAACATAAACTTTTATTCTGGAAACCCTTTACTACGCAATCGCTTTAAATTGGAATAAAAGCCATATTTCATCCGGTCATCAAGCTGCCTTTTTCCTTTGACAACATCATCCATAACCTTCCATTGCCAATCCTTTAATACCCGTTTACGTCTATCCCAATCTACCATCTTTTGAACTAATTCAATAGTTATGAGCTCAAGTATTTGACTTTCTTCAGTTGTTGGCGTTTTCTGTGGAGCTTCAACATTTGCTAGTTCGTCTGCTTCTAATAATAATTCAATATTTTTTTCACATACTATATCATAAATAGCCATTGCTCTTTGCCGATCATTATCACTAAACTTACGATTAAATTTAAGTTTATGTGCAATATCCATCGCTGTAGATTGATAGTTAATGGATAAACTATCTGTATCCCGCCCCCATTCTGAAATTTTAGACCATAACTGATGAGGTATGGATGTAATTATCTCCATATCATGTTCTACAGTATTATCTTGTTTGTCTCCGAAAAAAATTTCCTTACGAATTATCGGTTGAGAATCATCAACTAAATCTTTTTCTATGTCTAATATATTATAGGCCCAAGTATGCTGCTTAATCTTTTCCCAACATTCTTCTTTCTTAGACCATTCTATATAATGAGAAACAGGCGATTCCTTTAATATGAAATTATTTACTTGTTTCATTAAATCATATAAAAAAGAAGATAGTTGCTCTGAAATTGACTGCTCTTTCCAAATCTTATAAAGATTTAAACGATTATTTGTCAGAATAGTAAGCAATGATATTGTATATGGTACTACAACCTGTTTTAACTCGCCTATATTTATTTCAGATTTCTTTGTACCATAAAGTTTATCCATGGCTCTAAACAATATAGCTTTAGCAATAGTATCCTCGTAGTATATATTATTAATTTTACTAAGTGCACTTGGTAAATTATTATTTATAAACTTTGCGAAGTTTTTCTCATTACCTTTTACAACAACATGTGGTCCAATAACAAGCTTTTTACCTTCATACACTTCAGAATAGGCATTAATATATTTAGCTAATTCAACTTTAGTAAACATTTGATTTTTAGGATATTTAAGATCAAAAGCCTTTTGACGTACTTTTGTAAATCCTTCTTTCATACGAAGATTCTTATACTGACCTCTTGCACGTTCAAAAAACCAATATGTTTGATTGACTGAGTTTTCGGTTCTCGGAGTCAAAACACAGCGGGACAGTTTCTCAAGTGCAACTAAATACGGATTATTCGCAGTAAAGTCAGCATCATTTACCTTATTCTGAGTATTGGCATACCGGGATATGCGAGATACTATATTACTATACTCTTCAATCCGTTTAATAACAGAAACTTTTGCCTGAACAAAAATTTTAGATATATCTGCTTTATCTTTCTTGAATGTATGATAAATAGACGCTGTTGTCTGTCCACCATTAACAATCTGAAGATTAGAGATTTTTGTTATATATCTATTATCTTCATCCAATTCAATATGGTCAGCAGTAGCAGCCAGACCATTGTTGAATGCCAGAAACATATGTGGCTCTTTTTTTATAGTATCTCTTATACCTTTATTTATTTTTCCTGAAAATTGTAAGAATGAACGCACATTCTGTTCTAGCAATCTAGCACCATAGCGCTCATATAAATTAGCTAAACAAATACCAGGAATGATGGCAATAAAAGACTGATAATCTTCATTATCAGATGATGCTGGCAAACAAGGAACAAGAAAACCTTCTTCCTTAAAGTCAATTTCAATTGGAACATGAGATTCTTCAGAAATCTGATAAATGTATTTAATATCAACAACTCTATAAAAGATTTTATATCCACATATTTCTGCATTATCCGGTATATCTCCTTTATATTCACCATTAGTTAATATACTTACATTTACACGAATTAAGTTGTCTTTTAATTCTCCATAATTAGCCAGAGTATGTGCAAACTCAAATATTTCAGAAGATTCAGCTACTTCATTAACATAATCATCATAAACAGCTTTTCTAAAAAAATTTGTAATGCGAGTTGCTGCTCTTGTAACTTCACTTTTCTGAACTGTATATACTTGCTCTTCTACTTCATAGATAGATATAAACAAATCAATGGTTTCATAATTGTCAGATATTGCAAAACCATTGATTTTGTGTTGCTTCGAGGTTCCCAAAGCTTTCTCATCAAAAGCTACTGCTGCATTCTCTGTCTCCCCAGCTTCTGATAATAGGTCTAAGACATAACGTGTAAATGCCTGTTCCTGAGTTTCTCCATCTTCATTTGCAAGCTGTCTGGAAACAATCTCCTGCATAAATGATGAATAAAATTTATCTAACAAATTCATAGTTGCTTTATTATTTGTAATAATTTATTTTCAGATATTAGAAAAGACCCACATACATCAAGCATTATTGTATATGTTACATCATGTACTCCCTTTCTTAAATCATCTTGAACGATTCTTGGGAAATCTGATGTCACACTATAAAAATCCCTTTTCTTTATATTATAGTGTCTTAATTCATATTTAGTCCTGTCTTCCGGCATATACCCGGCCAACATTAATCTTGCCCGAAAATAGTTAAGAATCATTTGATCATATTTTAGCAAGTTCTCAATTCCATCAATTAATTGAGGTAATGTTAAGCCATTGGCATTATTTCTCTCAATAGAATAATGGCACAATATCAGGTGTTTAAAAATATTACTATCCAACTGAGTTTCCCCATTTATCGTCACCTTATTTTTCCTGCTTATGGATGACTTTACTTCTACTGCCCACTCATTCCCCTGAAAATCTTTATTTGATTTCTCAACTCCCA
Organism: uncultured Phocaeicola sp.; assembly: GCA_944320605.1. GTDB lineage: Bacteria > Bacteroidota > Bacteroidia > Bacteroidales > Bacteroidaceae > Phocaeicola. The sequence goes on from CALUIE010000055.1 coordinate 7,426, forward strand.
TCCATGTATGCAAAACATCTAACTGTCTTGTGGGTAATACCTGTAACATATATTGCAAGAATGTCAATTCTCCAAAAAGTCCTAATTGTTCACTCTCTGACAATTCTTTCTTTCTTGAACATTCAAAAAGATTTCGCCATTTTTCTAATTGACAAAGAATTGACCTAACTAAAATTTTTTCGTCAGATATATTACCAATAGATGAGATCAAATCTTCGCATAAGGTAGCAAAAACAAACAAATTACCTGAATCTATTAACTGTATGCATAACATCTGATTCTGTGGTAATGAGGCATCATTTATTATTGAAATATCCAACTCCTTTAGTCCTGAAAATGAAGATATATCTAATTTTATATTACGATTAAATGACACACTTATACCATGAAGATTTTCAGGATACTTATATATTGCATATATATTTGCACTTAAATTACTGTTATACAATTGCTTGACCAAACCATAAGTCTTATTTGACTTCAGACTATTCCATATTACTTGTATTGGTATATTAGTCGCCATATGTGTTGTCGTTTTCATTATCAAAATTATCTTCAATGTCAGCATACTCTGCCACCATATTTACCTTGTATGAAACTGCACAATTTGTATTGGTGTGAGGGAATGAAATGGCAAATCCGACAAAAGGATCATCTTCCGCTGTAAATATAGTTGTACCTGGCACAATATTACCATTTTCATCCTTAACATTTGCATATTCAGGATTAAGTGGGTAAATAATTAGTAACGGTTGATTTATTGGTCTAAACTTCGACCTAACAACTATTGGCTGTGGATATGTATGTTTCCATTCAATCCCTTTCTTTTTATTAAGTTCGATTGTTTCTTTTAAAGCTTCATTTAATAAATCATCATCAAGATCTATTAATTCATCGCTAGGATTTCCGACAATATGATTCTTTCTTATGAAGTATGTTTTATAATTGCTGGAATCTACAGCACGGCTACGATTAAAACATGATACAGAATAAGAGCCACAAAAAGTATGCTTCTTTATAGTTTCTCTAGCATTCGACCGTGTTGTCTTATTCATTAATACAACGCTCCACTTTGTAAGTTCTCCTTTAGATACTAATTCTTGAATATATTCACAAATTAACTCCATGTTGACTTTTCTAAGTCCCTCAGCTACACTGAAATTACTGAAATACTCACAGACATCAACCGGAGAAACATTAGTCCACAGATAATTCTCGTTTTTTATTAAAGGCTTACCTAACTTACTGAGAAAATTATCTGTTTCAACAAGATTCTTATTCTTTAAATCCTCATTCAGTGGTAACTGATATGTTTCAATAAGTCTTTCAGCCCATGATACCTGAATTTCATGTGAATTACGCATTTTATTTAGAGCAGTAATTTGAAGACAACCTGGATGAGTACGAACTCTTAAACCATAAGTTTCTGGAGTACTTCTTGATTCCGCTAAATAATCAAATTCATCAAGTAGCTCAGATGAAGCTACAGCAATATGCCTATACCATTCATTAAGTTCGCTACTAGTAAACAAACGGCACAAATCAACATAGCCAGGACGATAACCAAACCATCTTCCCATCTGCATAAGAGTATCATACATCTTCGAAGCTCTTAGAAAATAACTTACCGATAAACCTTCTAACGTTAAGCCTCTAGATAACTTATCTCCACCAATTGCAATAACTGAAATACCGGTTTTAGAATTTAATTGGTAGTCAACAACATCACCAGAGGAACCATTAATAGATTTTACTTCAATTTTTTGAACTGCTTGGTATAATAATGGCTTTATTTCATCCCATTTATGAACTGTTAAGTCCTGATCAATCTTTGAAAGAGAAGGAGACCCCTTAATTTTTTCTGTTATCTGTTTATACGATGGACACCCGTTTACATTTCCTTCTAATAAAGCCCGAAACTCGGCTAAAACAGCGGGATCATTAGCTTCTATTTCTTGTTTATAGTACCTGAACTGTTCGTTCACAATATCCCGAATTTCATTTTGCCAAACCTGATATCTTGACACATGTATTAGCATGGAATTATGCTTGTTCTCCTGTCCTCTGGCTCTTCTAATTGCGCATGTTAAAATAAAACATTTAATAGCAAGCTTCAAAGACTCAGGAATATCACTTTTTGTTGGTTTTTTATCATCCTTTTTATGTCCATCAGGTATAAAAGCCTTATAATCATCAATAGGAATGACAATAGGCAATACATCATCCTCTTCTTCAGAAGTTTCAGAAGATGTGCCAAAAACCTTATTTGGCCCAATATAATTATCTGGAGCTGGCAAATTTATTATAAAGTCCCTTGGAAATAAGTCTGTTTCGTCCTGTGCTATAAATATATTCGCAAATGGAGTTGCTGTATATCCTACATATGCAGAGCGATTAAACAGTTGTATAATCTTACGAATATTATCATTTATGGCGGTTGGATCTGTATCCTTATCTTTTTTTGTATTAATAGACGCATTATCAGCTTCATCATCAATTAACAAAAGAGATTTATTTGATATTTGTTTCTTACCAGAAGTTTGTGCACAAAGCCATTTATAAAGACGTTTAAGTACAGATGCATTTTTTTTCACAACCAAGATAATAGGCTGTGGTGCATTAAAATTAAATCCAGCCGTATTTGCAGCCCTACTATTAAAGTCTCCTTTATCAATACTTGTCGTATATGAATTTGCAATTGCTGAATCAAATCCAGGAATAAGACCAACACCTATCTTAGTTGTTGAGTTTATTGAGTATGCTCGCTCGTATTGTGTATCAAAACCTAAAAATCCTTCATCAATTCGACTTTGTGTCTGACTTCTTAGATTATTATGAATACCTGCTAATACGATGATAAAATTAAAACCTGCATCAGCAGCTTTACAAATCAAACCTGTATAATTTGCTGTCTTCCCTGACTGCACTTGCCCTACAACAAGCCCTTTTTTATCTATTGAGATATTAACTTGTTGAGGATTAAACAAGTTATCTAATATTCTATCAGTGATTTCATCTAATTGATTTATAACTGCCGGAGCATACCCTTTCTGCTCTGAAAGATATAACTTGTATCTTGTCCAAAAGTTCCAATTAGATATTTTATTTGCTTTAAATTCTTTAAGCCAAGGTAAACGTCTGTCGTTTCCTTCCAATATTTGAAAATCTTGAATTCTTACACCATAATGGGCAAGTAGTTTCTTTTTTAATATGTGTTTATCCAACATTTTAAAATCTGGCATAAAAGAGACTTGCTCTATAGCGGTATTAATCTGTTCATCAGTTACAACAGGTATTGCACCAATGAATAAACGGCAAATATTTAAGGCTTTATTATATAATTCTTCCATATCACAATTGTTCAATGAGTTCTTCAAATGAATTTAATGGCTCAATAGTCATTATATATGCTTTAGCTTGTTCTGAAGTCATATTGGAAGCCATTAGATTCTGATACATTCTTGTAATCATATCTTTCACTACAGAAGTATCTGAACCTTCAAATGGTTCTTTATGAGATTCTTCACCTTTAGCTTCGTTGATATAAATTGTCTTAACAGGTATAGTTTCCTCTATAAGACGTAATAAATAATTAAAGGCTTTATCGGAATCTGTGTGAGCCATATCTTTTAATTGCTGAATCATAGCATTATCTCGATTTATAACAAAAGACCATTTATTGTCTTTCCTTTTCTCATTCCACAGCGGCTGAAAACTTTGACCTGCACGTTGTTTCAGTATCTTTCCTCTATGACGATAAACCTCACATCCTATTTTCCTCACATCCTTTGCATATGCTTCAAGTTGATTCTGGCATTGTATAGGAGGATACGCCTTTGATTTTTTAATATCAATCTGCCATTCACTATCTAATGTATTAGGAATATCTACCTGAATGCGGACTAATTTATAATGCTCTTCTTTTCTGAATAGTCCAAGCCAATCCCCAGCTAACAATAAACGTTTCCCTCTATATACATAAAATCCTTGTTGAGCTGGCCAGCCGTTAATGCCTTCTGCCACATTATAAGCCTTCTCTGAAGAAAAGGCACTTTTATGTGGCAATACATATCCCTTCAATTTAATACCTCCAACGATTCCTTCTGTAGGTCTTGACTGAGTTTTAGATTCACTTATACAAAAGGGATTCCAAGGATCTATTTCATGACCACACCAAAATATCTTTAAAGATTTTTCTTCAAGAAATCTGTGAAAGGTCATTGCAATATGTTGACGGACACGGTCTAAAGAATTGGAAAACTTTTCCTTTGCATTTATATCATTTTCGGAAGTTCCTTTTCTAACGACTTTATCTAAATCTGACCATATTACAAGAGTTCCATGTTCAATATCATCTACAGATTCGTCCAAATATTCAGGAATCCATTGTAAAAGAGTCCATTCATTGGTTTGTGCTACATAATCCAAGTCCCAAGTCCAGTATGCACTATGGTATCCGGATTTTTTACTAAGGACAGTTAATTTTCTACATTGTGAAAATGATGCTGTTTTCAGACCTAATCCAAATCTACCAAGATCTGTTTTAGAGCGTTCTTCTAATGGGCTATGGCTTCCAGGACGCATTGCATCAATTATTTCTTGACTATTCATGCCGCATCCATCATCTTTAATTGTTATGAAAGATTTATCTCCATGCCAATGTCTTGTGACCCACACATTTTTCGCATTTGCAGATATTGAATTATCTATAATATCTGCTACTGCAGTTTCGATATTGTACCCTATTGCTCTAAATGTTTCAATCATTGAAGCGGCACATGGTATTGCATTCGCAGTTCTAAGACTATCGTAATCTATCCTCATTTTTCAATAACTTTTTTATTTTCAGGCCAATTTTTTCTGCTAATACAACAGGTACAGCATTTCCTATTTGCTTAAAAGCTGCACTTCGGCTTCCCTCAAAGAAGAAATCATCAGGAAACGATTGTATTCTAGCTGCTTCTCTTATTGTTATTGAACGAACATTCTCTAAAGTAGGAGTTTCGTTGGGATATATATAGTAATGTCCATCCATCGCAATGTGAGCCACAACGGTATGACAAACTCCATTGGGATCAACGACACAAAAACGATTACAAAAAGATTCTTTATTTTTATGTTTTTGTAAGGCTGGATCGAGTTTTGCATAATTAAGCCTTTTACCTGTTTTCCACATCAATACAGCTTGTCTATATATTTCCCTATCATTATCATTTGTTGGTCTTGCAATATGTTGAGTCGTAAAATTAAGAACACCTCTTATTGCTGTTTTCCTAAGATACTCCATTTCCTCCAAGGGTTTTGTATATTCAACAATACCACATAATTCACCTTCTCCAGCTTTTCTTTCAGGAAGATCACAAAACAAATCCTTCATTATAGAATATGGCATATCTTCTTTTTCAAGGGTTGGATAGTTATAAGTTGTAGGAATATCGCTTCCTGAACGATTTATTTTCCAACCAACAATGATAATCCTATGTCTTTTTTGTAAGACACCATGCTCAGACGCAATTTGTTCAACCGGTTCCATTTTATATCCAAGGTCATTGACCAGTCTCTGTAAGTCTCTGAACGGTTCACCTTTTTTGGCTGTTTTAATTCCAAGAACATTTTCAAAAACAAACATTTCCGGACTGTATCGCTTCAGAAATTCCACATAAAATTTATATAAATCATTTCGTGGATCATCTTCAATTTTTTTTCCCAGTCTAGCTCGTCCGGCAATCGAATATGCTTGACAAGGGGGACCTCCAATTATAATATCGACCTTTTGACCTTTGCACAGTCTATCAACTTTTTTAAAAATCCCATCAATAGTTTCTTTACCTATTGCTTCTTGAATAACTGTGTCAATAACTTCTTTTGGCACTTGATTCCACAACCAAGCGCCATCAGTTTTTTCTTTCTTTGTCCTTAAATATTGTTCATATATTGATAGTTTATTATTTGCTTTTAAGTAATGGTACGCAGCACGTGTTTTTAAGGTATCACATGCATAATGATCCATTTCTATATGAGCTATCGGTTCAAAGCCAGCTCTAATAAAACCTTCAGACAAGCCACCAGCTCCAGCAAATAAATCTATAAACTTATAATTCTTATTTTGATTCATTTATTTCTTTATTTTACATACTAAAAAATTATAGCATAAACGCCAACTTATACATTGTATAGTTCATTAATATTGCGTAGTAGCAAACATTTTTGCAAGCATAGTTTCAAGTTCATGAGTCAACGAGTGATCTGTATCCATACACACCTTCTCGCCAACTGTCTAATCTTGATAAATATACTATATCTCTAGCCTAACTACCATCACAGCAAAACATATCCATTTTGAACTCTTTGGTCATTTTTTTGCAGACTTTCAGGATATGTATTTGTCTTGCCATAACAAGTTATAATGAACGTATTTGCCATAACATATCAATATTTTGATGTGGTTGTTAGTTTTGTACCAACAAGCAGGTCTCTAATATCAACCTCTAAAAGTTGTGCAATTTGTTCCAATGTCAGTAAATCTGGTTGAGTAGTATTCTGACACCACTTACTTACTGTGCACGTAGACTTTCCTAACTGATCTGCCAACCATTTACCTGTTTTTTTTTGTTCTACCAGAACTACTTTAATTCTATTAAGGTTGCTCATATATCTTTTATTTATTAAACTAACACGCAAACTTATATAATTCTGCCAATAATAAAAAATTTAATACTATAAATCTTCTAACTTCTGCTTGAATTTAATATTACCAAAGTACTTTATTTATTCAATGTGAAAACTACCGGATGACTTGCTTCGTATCTACAATACCAGGCAAGTTTCAGCCGACAGGTTTATACAACCATACAGATAAATCAGGACAGTTGCCAAAGACAGAACCATTAAGGTTGCGCTACTCTTCACTTCAAAGACTATGACATTGGCAACTGATTATCGATAACATGTCTGAAAACGAAAACAAGCAGGCCGTTCCGAAGATGCAGGCTAAAGCTTGCAATGCCGGAACGTCCTATATCCCTGAATACTCGTCTTAAAATACCGGCAAGCTGTTCCGACTGTTCGTATTTCATGCGATGCCGGAACAACTTGCCTTATACTACGGAAACTTACCGGCTGACTTGCTTCGTATCTACAATACCAGGCAAGTTTCAGCCGATAGGTTCATCCCATCATGCAGATAAATCAGGGCAGTTGCCAAAGACAGAGCCTTTAAGGTTGCGCTACTCTTCACTTCAAAGGCTCTGACATTGGCAACTGGTTACCGGTGGTTTGTCTGAAAACGGATACTATACTCTTCAGAAATCTTTGAATACTGAATATCAGGAAATCATTGGTGCGTCATAGCCGGAGCCGTTTCTTATGTGCAAAGGTACTGCGGACTGGAGAAACGCCAAGTGACGCTTGCGCTTTCAGTCGGAGGACTTGACGGCAGCCTTCCGCAAATTTTCTCATGCCTCAAAAATTTGGGTATTCCGTCTGCATTCTCTGACTTCACACTTGTCTTTTTCTCCCTTTGGTCCGCAGTCACAAATGCACATAAAACGGTTTTTCCCGGCCATGAAGCTCAATGAGCTTTACTGGAGGGAAAAGAACTGGAACTTCAAAATTCAAGTGTTATGCGAGCAAGAAGAATGGGTATCAAACAATCTTTTAATTTTTAACTGATATGTGCAGATTGATGACGACACAACTGGCGGAAGCTCTGGAGGGTTATCCGCTCTACTCCCAGGACGGCAAGGGAAAAGAGGCTGTTTGCCGTGCGGTTTTTGCCCTTGGTTCTGTAAGGTGGTTTATCCTTGAAGGAAACAGGGAGGATGACGATGTGATTCTATTCGGTATCGTAGTCGGACTCATGGAGGATGAATACGGGTATGTTTCCCTCAATGAGCTTTCGGATGTGGAGCTTGACCTGCGTGCTCAGGGACTTGGCAAGCTTCAGGTAAGACAGCAGCAGAACTTTAAGCCGGTTCCGCTGAAACAGATTCAGGACAGCAGGCTTCAGGACTTTCTTGCAAGGTTTGAATAGGCTGTATGAAAACAGAAGTGGCCGGTCCTATCCGCCACGGACAAGACCGGCTGCTTATTATAGCAGGTAAATAAAAACAAAACTATAATTGTATGGTAAATGGAAAATTGTCGTAATATTTTTAATATCTCTGCCCGGCATGGGTGGAGCGTTTCTATGGAAAATATGAATGGAATCCGGTTTCTCAATTTCAAACGGAAGACTTCGAGCGGCGTGCCGTTCTGTTTTACCATTGAAGCCGGTGACGGTACAGCCGGCTGCATAGCAAAAGAAATATTCTCTTTCGTCAGTGCCGCTGTTCCTGAGAAATGTGCAAGGGAGTGGATGATTCAGTCAGGAGCAATGGAACCTTCGGAGTTCCTTCAGGCCGTGGCCGACATGGAGGATGTCAGGCTAAGGGCAAGGCTGCTGGCTCTTGAACTTGCAGCTATGAATGTCAGATATAATGTCCTGGATACCATTCCATGGGACAGACTGAACTAACGGTGTTTCTTACGCTTTCGGCCACGTTTGGGCAGACCGGTTTCCTTGTAGGCTATCAGGTCGATTCCTCTGAACACCCTTTTTGCCTTATCAGGAATCTTCAGGAAAGCCAGCGGCTTTTCCAGATAACGGATATAGGCATAGATGGTGCAGCGGTGAACACCCAGGTAGCGTGCTGCCTCCTTTACTGAATATGTCTTTTCCGGAACAACTTTCATTATTTCTCATGCTGGTTAATCTTTTCGTTTATTGGA
>CALUIE010000056.1 GCA_944320605.1 uncultured Phocaeicola sp.
GAGTTTGTTATGTACAATGGTATAAACATAGACATTGTACGTCCGAAACGTTCCTCAGTATATTTCTTGCTGAGTCGCGCCATCGGTTCAAGGTATTTTTCGGCAGCAGGAGAGATGAGTGCCATAAAATCATCTACATCGCAGCGGCTTTTACCGAGGGCACGTATCACGTCTGCCTCGGTTTTGGAGTAGATGGCTTTGGTCGTCTCCTCCCAGCTTATTTTTTCAAGTTCGTCACTAAACATTCTATTAGTTTTTAAATATTCTTTAAATCGCGGCTAAGCTTCATTGCGCAGAAGTTAGGACCGCACATTGTACAGTATTCACCGTCAGTGTGACGTCCTTCGTTGAAATATTCAAGGGCACGGTCTGGGTCCAAAGAAAGATGGAACTGGTCGCGCCAGCGGAATTCGTAGCGGGCTTTACTGAGGGCGTTGTCGCGAATCTGTGCTCCCGGATGTCCTTTTGCAAGGTCGGCAGCATGAGCGGCAATCTTGTATGTGATGACACCTGTGCGTACATCCTCGCGGTTAGGCAGGCCGAGGTGTTCCTTCGGAGTCACATAGCAAAGCATTGCAGTGCCAAGCCATCCTATCTGGGCGGCACCGATAGCTGATGTGATGTGGTCGTAACCCGGAGCGATATCTGTTACAAGAGGGCCGAGTGTGTAGAACGGAGCATTGTGGCACGACTTGATCTGGCGTTCCATGTTCTCCTGTATCTTGTGCAAAGGTACATGTCCCGGTCCTTCGATGAATGCCTGAACATTCTTGTTCCATGCGCGGAGTACGAGTTCTCCTAATGTGTCAAGTTCTGCAAACTGTGCCTCGTCGTTGGCATCGTAGATTGAGCCAGGACGGAGACCGTCGCCCAATGAAACCGCTACATCATACTGAGCGAGGATGTCGCAAATCTCGTCGAAGTGTTCATAAAGGAATGACTCCTTATTATATATCTTACACCATTTGCTCATGATACTTCCGCCACGGCTTACGATACCGCATAGACGTTTGTCGGCAAGATGTACATTGTGCAGACGAATTCCGGCATGGATAGTGAAGTAGTCCACACCCTGCTCGCACTGTTCTATAAGTGTATCCTTGTAAATCTCCCAGTTGAGGTCTTCCACCTTACCGTTTACTTTTTCCAAAGCCTGATAGATAGGTACTGTACCTACCGGAACAGGGCAGTTGCGTACAATCCATTCGCGGGTTTCGTGGATGTTTGCACCTGTAGAAAGGTCCATCAGAGTGTCGCCACCCCATTTGCAGCTCCATACAGCCTTGTCCACTTCCTTATCAATGCTTGAAGTAGTGGCAGAGTTACCTATGTTGGTATTGATTTTCACAAGGAAATTGCGTCCTATAATCATAGGTTCCGATTCCGGGTGATTTATGTTGGCAGGTAATACGGCACGTCCGGCAGCAATCTCGTCGCGTACGAACTCAGGAGTGATGTATGTTTCGATGCCAAGCTCACGGCAGTTCATGTTCTCGCGGATGGCAACGTATTCCATTTCCGGAGTTACGATACCCTGCTTGGCATAGTACATCTGAGTACAGCACTTACCTTCCTTGGCACGATATGGCAATGCAATATGCTCGAAACGGAGATGGTCGAGCGACTTGTCGTCACGGCGCATCTTTCCGTATTCTGAAGTTATTGAAGGCAACTGTTCCACATCGCCGCGTGATGTAATCCAGCTCTCACGCATACGTGGCAGTCCTTTTTTCAGATCAATCTCAATATTAGGATCGCTGAAAGGGCCGCTTGTATCATATATATATACAGGGGCGTTCGGTGTCATCACTTTCTCTCCGTCAACGATATTGACAGTAGGAGTGAGGTTTACTTTCTGCATACCTACTTTTATGAAAGGGAACATTGTGCCTTGCATGTAGGCCTTTTCTGCATGGGCGTATGCTTTTTTGTCTTTTTCCTTGTCCATGTAAATTGTAAAGTTTATTCGTTTAGGAATGAAGTTAAAGGAGATGAAGCAGAAGCTACAAGATTGTCAGCCTGGATACCCAAGCCTGCTTCGTATGCACGGCGACCGGCGATGACAGCTTCCTTGAATGCTATGGCCATTTCCACTGGATTACCAGCAACGGCGATTGCTGTGTTTACAAGGCAGGCTGCTGCACCCATTTCCATAGCTTCGGCTGCATGGCTCGGAGCACCGATACCGGCATCTACTACTACAGGAACATTGCTCTGTTCGATGATTATACGAAGGAAATCGCGAGTCTGCAAACCTTTGTTTGTGCCTATAGGAGCAGCGAGAGGCATCACAGTAGCGGCACCTGCTTCTTCCAGACGCTTGCAGAGTGTAGGATCAGCCTGGCAGTAAGGAAGGACTACGAAACCAAGTTTCACAAGTTCCTCTGTCGCTTTAAGTGTTTCTGTTGAGTCCGGCAACAGGTAGCGAGGGTCCGGATGAATTTCCAGTTTCAGCCAGTTTGTTCCGAATGCCTCACGAGCCATCTGTGCGGCGAAGACAGCTTCTTCCGCTGTACGCACTCCCGATGTGTTTGGCAACAACTGTATATGAGGATGAACGATATGGCGCAACATGTCGTCTTCCTTGTCATCAAGTTCGATACGTTTCATGGCTACAGTTACCATTTCTGTGCCAGAAGCCAGGATGGCTTCTTCCATCTGCTGGTTTGAGTTGAATTTTCCTGTTCCCAGGAAAAGGCGGGAATCGAATTCACGACCCGCAATAATAAGTTTTTCCATATATGTTATGAGTTTTTGAGTTCTTAAGTTCTTGAGTTTTTAAGTTAGATAAAATCTAACAACTGCTTCTCTCCACCATCTCCACAATTTTCCTTGTTTCTTCTACAGGATTTTTAGCCCTGAGTATAGTTCCGCTCAGCGCAATACCAGTCACTCCGGTTTGCATTATTTCAGGAATGTCATCAATCGTGATACCGCCTATTGCCACTATCGGCAGGTTGATACCTTCGGCTTTCATCTGACTGGTTATTGAACGGTAGCCTTCAAGACCTAATATCGGACTTAATTTCTTTTTGGTAGTAGTGAATCGGAACGGGCCGCAGCCAATATAGTCGGCTCCCGAAAGATAGTGCGCCTTAACGTCGTCGAAAGTATTGGCTGTTCCACCTATAATGAAATCATTTCCCAATATTCTTCTTGCTTCAGCTATAGGCATGTCGTTCTTTCCGAGATGCACGCCATCTACCTTCAGTCTCTTGACAAGTTCTACACGGTCGTCTATGATGAAGGTTGCGTTATGCTGTCTGCATAATTCCTGAACCTGTATGGCAATTGCCTCTACTTCATCGTCGGAAGCATCCTTCATACGAAGTTGAATCCATCGGCAACCGCCTTCAAGAGCCATACGGGCTGAATCAAGGTAAGAATAGTGTTCGGTGAAATGAGTGATGAACTGAAGTTTGAATGCTTTAGTATCCATGTCATTATCCTCCGCAAGCCGCTTTTATTATGACAAGACTGTCACCTTCCTTTATTTCCTGTACAGCCCACTGGCTACGGGGAATCATACGGTTGTTAATAGCAATTGCCACTCCCTGCTCCGGAAGTTCAAGCTGTTGTGCAAGCGATGCGACATTATTGCCTTGAGTGAGTTCTGTCTCTTTGTTGTTTACTTTTATTTTCATAAATGATTTGGTATTATAGGTTTTGCAAAGCAAACACAAAGAGAATGTAAGAATTACAGTTTGAGAGAATATCTTATGACGAATGTCTTTTTTGAGGACAATCCCTTCGTCGGTATTAACCGCATCAGGTTCATAGGGTATAATCTCAGCCCGGGTTTTATTCTTTGGGCACCCCTTTGTCTTTACTTCGGACGCAAAGTTAAACAAAAGATTGAAAAAGCGGACAATAATTTATATTTTTTACGATACCTATTGCAAATGTACATCGTGTTTTTATTTAACGTACTGAATGTCAGTATTCCTATAGTGGAACGATGTACATTGTCATGCTTATTCTTATATACCGGAATATTGTATATTTGCATCAATAAATCAGGACGAAAAAAGACTTCTCAGAGACTTAAATAAAACACGGCCGTGTTTAAGTTTAAACGCGGTGTCGTTTTAAGTCGAATGACAGCACGTTTTTTTAGGATTTTTGTTGGCTTGATTTAAGTCTTGATTTTTGCATATATATTGTAACAGTAAAACAGTTTATTTATGGGTCATTTCAAAGTATTAATTGTAAGATTTTCTATTGTCATTTTTCTTTTGTACAGTTTTGCCTCACTTTATTCTCAGGATATAAAGGAAAAGCGATTTTGGCAAGTTGAACTCAGCGGAGCATTAACCAGTCAATGTTCTTGGGAGGTTGAACCTTCAGTTACTTTTCTGCCAATAGACTATGTAGGTCTGACGGCAGGTTTGGTATTTACATCTCCGTATCCGTCTAAATCTTTAGGTGGAGTAACCCTTAATAAACAATTTAGATGGAGTGAAACTCATGACAATTCAGTCAGTTATTTTTTGGCTTTCCGTCCTGCATTACGTTTAAATTCCCCCAAATTGTGGATAGGTAAAGATAAAGACTATGCGCTATATATTTCAGTTTCGCCAGGACTGACAATACCACTTCCTTCTGACAGAAGGTTTACTATTGATTATTATCCAAATCGGCCGGGAGTATGGACTGCGATAAAAAGGGAAGAGGTGACAAACAGTGACGCACGAAAATTGTACTATAATGTTCGCAGTGCTATATCATTGGAAATAGATGAAAGAATAGTCTTTTCAGCAGGTTATAATTTCTCTGATTTTGATATTTATGGCGGTAGCAGGAATATCACTGTTGAGGGAAGTAAACTTCCATTGCCAAAAGCCTGTATGATGCATTCGGCTTTTGTCAGCATTGGTGTACGCTTTTAGAATTTTGAATTATCATTTGTAGGCTATTATGTCTATATTATATTTAACTGTTGATTGGGTGTCTATACAAAGTCCTGTTATTGTATCATGTTTTTGAAAAACTTCGTATATCTCTGAAACAGTTTTAGGATTTTTTATTTTATCGCTTAGAATAAAGTTTACTATTATGTTAGGGTATGATTTTAACGTTATGGAAGTTTCTATATCCTGTATTATTCCTTTATAGCTGTTGCCTTTTACGGATAGCAGTAATACATTGTCTGAAACTGAAACTTTAGAGAAGTCAGCTTCAGTTAAAGCAATACACACTTTATATCCTTTACTGATACACTCTTGACAGTGCATTTGCTTTATTTTTTCAGATAGTCGAGTTCTTATATCATTGTTTAGCGGGCTATTTGATAAATCAGGTTGGAATTTTTTAGGCAATCCTATATCTGTAAAACTTATTGGATTCATTAGTAAATATTCAATATAATCCCGACATATTTTATAAAGTATGAGCTCTATAAAATATGTCGGGTTTTGTTAGTTTTTATTTTTTACGTATGTTGTACGTCTTTTCCATTAGTTGTAATTCTGTACCCTCATCAATAATAGCAAGTTCCTCTTTTAATTTTGGCAATAAAGGAGTTATCTCGGATATCTTTATGTTTTCAATGAATTTACTGTTTAATAATGAAACGTTTCCTGGTGCAACGTTTATATTGTTTTCTTTGGCCACTTGTTTAATCATTTCAGTGAGTTTGTTTAATGCCGGTAACCTGTTTGCTTTTTCTTCCAATATATCTGCCATGGAAACCACGTGGTCAATAGATATATTTTTAAAGGTTGACACTCTCATTTTTTCAGTTTCTCCTTTGTCTGTTTTAGTCAGAAGTACAGCTTTTTTATTATTTTGTAAGATGACAGTTGCACTTTTCAGACTCAGATCAATTTCCAATGTTTTAACGTCTTGTAATTTGAATGTACCTTTGTCTGTAATTACATTGATTTTGTCAATGCAATTATGGACAATGTCAAACAAGTATTTCATCTCATTAGGTTTGCCTTTTATTATGCCGAGTCTTACGAGTTTATCGTGTTTGGTAAATATTCTTCTTATTAACCTTATGGGATAGAATATATTCTTGCTGTTGCTTAAACGGTCTTGTGTAAGCAGGCGTAAACTGAATTTATCTTTTATATATTTACTGTCGAGATAAATTTTATTTATATTATTTGTCTTTATCTCTATCTCATTTTCAGATTCTTCTATTTTATCTTCACTTATGTCATCAGATGTCAAATAGTTATTGTAAATTATTTCTTTGATAAATGAAACGTACAGACTGAAAGCTTTTTTCATGTATCTGAAAGTTGAAGCATTTATAGAATAGTCTCCAGGTTTTACTTCAGAATCATATACATGCATTTCCAGTTTGTCGAGAAGTAAGATGGTTTTTTCTGCGTTTTGCTTTATATGGTTTGGTAATTCTTTAAGAAAGTTGTAATTTTTTTGTGGAACTAACTGGCTTATAAATTTGTCGTTAAGTGTTTTTACGCGCGAAGCGGTAGATTCAGCACTCTTTGGGGAGTTTATGCCTGTTTCACACAACCATTGTATAAACTCATTGCGTAAAAACATGTTTTTTGCGATTGTATGTATTACAGTTGATTTAGAGCCTTTGGCTTCTGATACTTTACTTTGTATGAATTGGGCATATTTGTGGAAAGCTGTACGCAAATTACTTATGTGTTTGTGTTGGGTGTTATAGTCATTTGCTGTCTTTGCCCACTCATGCCATTCCTGTATCTCTTTATCATAATTATCCAGCAAAGCAGGTATCTTGTCGTATTCTTTGTTTTCAAATGATTTTTGAAGTTGTAGATGAAAATCTTCACTAACATCGAATGGAATGATAAGTTGGTCAAGGCCGTTTATGCAAGATACGTAGTTTGTTACAGTATCTGCAGATTTAACAACCTTAGGTAACCATTCTTGGAACTCATCAAGCAGATAAGGCGCTGAAATATTCTCATAATCTCTGTTTATTTTACGTTCTATTTTCGCGTTTTCGGAAATGATATGGTATGCAAGTCCTTTCATGTTTTTATTTGTTTTATAATTCATGCCACGAAAATATCAAATAGTTGAGTGAGTACAAAGTTTCGATGAAAATTAAGTTTTTGATAAGATTACCTCTTGTTCATATACTATTGATTATCATATATTTTTCGTCTTAATAAGCCTCATAATTTTCTTTTTTATTAATACTGTCATAAAAATATTATTTAGAAAATAATTATCTTTTGTATATTTATGTAACTTTTTGTACTTTATATGTACAAAATCATATCCTTTATTAATTAATTATTGGGTATTTCTTGCATATGTCAATTAAAATGACGAATATTGCGTGATTTTTACAATAGGGTATATAATATCCTCAGTTTGGACAGTTTGTATGCTGTGTTTTTGATTATTAAAAGATATTTTATATAAAATAGGATTTAGTTATTATGATGTATGATTTGGACATGATGAAACAGTTTTATGTTTCATATAACGGTAAAGTACAGGATACACGAAAAAAAATAGGTAGGGCATTGACTTTGGCTGAAAAGATTTTGTATAGCCATCTCTACGATGCTAATTCCATCAAGTGTTTTGAGAGAGGTGTGGATTATGTAAATTTCCGTCCGGACAGGGTAGCTATGCAGGATGCTACAGCACAAATGGCATTGCTTCAGTTTATGAATGCCGGAAAAAATGTTTCGGCTGTACCTGCTACAGTACATTGCGACCATCTTATTCAGGCATATAAAGGTGCTTCTGTTGATTTGCCTGTAGCACAGACAACCAACAAGGAAGTATATGATTTTCTGAAAAGTGTAGCATCGAAATATGGAATCGGTTTCTGGAAGCCGGGAGCAGGAATCATACATCAGGTCGTTTTGGAAAATTATGCTTTCCCAGGAGGAATGATGGTCGGTACGGATTCGCATACACCTAATGCCGGTGGTCTTGGAATGATTGCCATTGGTGTCGGAGGTGCCGATGCCGTTGATGTTATGACCGGTATGGAATGGGAACTGAAGATGCCGAGAATAATAGGTGTACACCTTAAGGGAAAACTTAGCGGATGGGCTGCACCAAAGGATGTTATTCTGAAACTGGCAGGTATATTGACTGTTAAGGGTGGTACAAATGCCATAATAGAATACTTCGGAGAAGGTACTTCCTCAATCTCGGCTACAGGTAAAGCTACTATATGTAATATGGGAGCTGAGGTAGGAGCGACTACATCTGTATTCCCGTTCGATTATGAAATAGTGGAATATCTCAGAGCTACAGGACGTGAGGAAGTAGCCGATATGGCTCTAAAAGTTGCTGACGACCTGAAAGCAGATAATGAGGTTCTGTCGTCACCAGAAAAGTATTACGACAAAGTTATTGAGATAGATTTGTCTGCATTGGAACCGTATCTTAACGGTCCGTTTACACCGGATGCTGCATGTCCGTTGTCTGAGTTTAAAGACAAGGTCATTGCAAACGGTTATCCTCAACGTATGGAAGTAGGACTTATCGGTTCATGCACAAACTCGTCATATCAGGATTTGGGAAGGGCTGCTTCGTTAGTTAGACAGTTGAAGGACAAAGGTCTGAAGATGAAATCACCGTTACTGGTTAATCCTGGTTCGGAACTTGTGTACTGTACATCAAAGCGTGACGGCATGATTGCCGATTTTGAAGAAGCAGGTGCCGTGATAATGACAAATGCCTGCGGTCCTTGCATCGGTCAGTGGAAACGTGAGACAGATGATCCTACAAGACCGAATTCCATTGTGACTTCGTTCAACAGAAACTTTGCAAAGCGTGCGGACGGTAACCCTAATACACATGCTTTTGTAGCATCACCGGAGATTGCTACAGCATTTGCTATAGCAGGAGACCTGTGCTTTAATCCTATGACAGATACACTGGTAAACGATAAAGGCGAACAGGTTAGACTGGATGCTCCTACGGGAGATAAACTTCCTGTGAAAGGATTTACAGTTGATGATAACGGTTATGTAGCTCCTTCGGCTGACGGATGTAATATTGAGGTTATCATTGACCCGAAATCAGAACGTCTGCAGAAGCTTCAGCCGTTTGCTCCATGGAACGGTAAAGATTTATTGGATATGCCTCTTCTTATCAAGACCAAAGGCAAGTGTACCACAGACCATATCTCAATGGCAGGTCCATGGCTTCGATTCCGCGGACATCTGGAAAATATCTCTAAGAATATGCTGATGGGAGCTGTGAATGCATTCAACGGAGAGACGAATAAGGTTTGGAACTCAGCGGACGACAGTTATGGCGAAGTATCAGCTGTAGCCGGCGGATATAAGGCTAAAGGCATTTCATCAATTGTAGTGGCAGAAGAAAACTATGGTGAAGGTTCAAGCCGTGAACATGCTGCCATGGAACCTAGATTCCTCAACGTAAAGGTTATCCTTGCAAAGAGTTTCGCACGTATCCACGAAACAAATCTGAAGAAACAAGGTATGCTTGCGCTGACTTTTGCCGATAAGGATGACTATGACAAAGTGCAGGAACATGACAGAATTTCAATCGTTGGGCTTGAATCATTCGCGCCTGGACGTAATCTGAAAGTGGTATTAACTCATGAAGACGGTACTCAGGATTCTTTCGAGGCCGTACATACATATAATGAAATGCAGATTGAATGGTTCAAGGCCGGTTCTGCGCTTAATACATTTAGAAAATAACAATCAATATACAACTAATATAGGAGAAACTAGACAATGAGTAAAGTTCGTATGGAAGAAGGTAAACTTGTTGTACCTTCAAATGTTACTATACCTTTTATTGAGGGAGATGGTGTAGGAGCTGAGATAACTCCGGCTTGCCAGAAAATTGTAAACGAAGCAGTGAAATTAGCTTATAAAGATGAACGCTCTATAGAATGGATGGAAGTCCTGGCCGGTGAAAAGGCTTATAAACAGGTGGGAGAGTGGCTTCCGCAATCTACTATGGATGTATTCAGAGAATATCTTATAGGAATTAAAGGTCCGCTTACAACGCCTGTAGGAGGTGGAATACGTTCGCTCAACGTGGCATTGCGCCAGACATTGGACTTGTATGTTTGTCTGCGTCCTGTAAGATGGTTTAAGGGTGTAGTATCTCCTTTGAAAGAGCCTCAGAAAGTTGACATGTGTATTTTCAGAGAGAATACAGAAGATATATATGCCGGAATAGAATGGGAACAGGGTACTCCTGAAGCAAAGAAATTCTATGATTTCCTTTACAATGAGATGAAAGTTACCAAGGTGAGATTCCCTGAAACTTCTTCTTTTGGAGTAAAGCCTGTCTCTGTAGAAGGTACAAAACGTCTTGTTCGTTCTGCCATACAATATGCCTTGGATCATAAGCTTCCGTCGGTAACACTTGTTCATAAGGGAAACATCATGAAGTTCACCGAAGGCGGTTTCAAAAAATGGGGATATGAAGTGGCTGAAACTGAGTTTGCAGAACAGACATTCACCATGAACTATTATCAGCAGTTGAAGAAGGATTTGGGCGAAGAATCTGCAAAGGCTGCCATGGCTGAGGCTATCAACAAGGGAAAGGTAATAATAAAAGACTGTATTGCGGATGCTTTCCTTCAGAATACATTGCTGAAACCGGAAGACTATTCTGTTATCGCAACTCTGAATCTTAACGGTGACTATGTATCAGACCAGCTGGCAGCTATGGTAGGCGGTATAGGTATCGCTCCGGGAGCAAATATAAACTACAATAGCGGTCATGCCATTTTTGAGGCTACTCACGGAACAGCTCCTGATATTGCGGGTAAGAATATGGTCAATCCATGTTCTCTTCTTCTGTCATCAGTAATGATGCTTGAGTATCTGGGATGGCAGGAAGCGGCCGACCTGATTACATCTGCCCTTGAACAGGTTTTTGAAAATTCTGAGGCTACAATCGATTTGGCAAGATTTATGCCGGACGGTAGAGTCTTGAGTACAGAAGAGTTTACTGAAAGAATAATACAAAGTCTTTAATTCAACTATAACGAACTGAACATGAAAAAAGAATATATAGTTTACAAACTTTCCGAATGTGCGAAGCAGGCATGTAGAATTGACAATAGCTTATTTACGAGTTATAATGTAAAACGTGGTCTTCGTAATGAGGATGGAACAGGTGTACTTGTAGGACTTACTAAAATAGGAAATGTAGTAGGATATGAGAAAACGGAAGAAGGTCTGAAACCTATTCCTGGTAAGCTTTTCTATAGAGGATATGATTTGGATGACATTGTTCATGCTCTTTTAAAAGAGAAACGTTTCGGTTTTGAAGAGGTTGCATATCTGCTTTTGTCGGGCGAACTTCCTGACAAGGAGCAGCTGGCTTCTTTCAAGGAACTGATAAACGACAATATGCCGCTTGACAAGAAGACTACAATGAATATTATCGACCTGGAAGGCCATAATATCATGAATATCCTTGCTCGTAGCGTTCTGGAAATGTACACATTCGACCCTAATCCGGATGACATCTCGCGCGATAATCTTATGCGTCAGTCTATCGAACTTATCTCAAAGTTCCCTACAGTCATAGCATACGCATATAGCATCTATCGCCACAGTACCCACGGACGTTCATTGCATATCCGCTACCCGGATGAGAAACTCTCGTTGGCCGAGAATTTTCTTTACATGATAAAGAAAGACTACACTCCTCTTGAAGCACGTATGCTTGACCTTCTGCTGGTTCTTCAGGCTGAACACGGTGGTGGTAACAACTCTACATTTACTGTCAGAGTTACAAGTTCAACCCGTACAGACACATATTCAAGTATAGCTGCGGGAATAGGCTCGCTTAAAGGCCCGTTGCATGGTGGTGCTAATATTCAGGTTGTAAATATGTTTCATCACCTGAAAGAAGCTATTTCAGACTGGACTAATGTTGATGAGATAGATACATATCTTACCCGTATGCTGAATAAAGAGGCTTACGATAAGAGTGGTCTTATTTATGGTATAGGTCATGCAGTATATACCATTTCCGATCCGCGTGCAGTTCTTCTGAAAGAGTTGGCAAGTGAACTTGTGGCTGAAAAAGGCTGTGAAAAAGAATTTGCCTTCCTGGAGTTGATAGAAAAGCGTGCCATAGCTTGTTTCAAGAAAGTCAAGGGAGAGAAGAAGAAAGTATGTTCTAATGTTGACTTCTATTCAGGATTCATATATGAGATGATGGGATTGCCTCATGAGATATACACTCCTCTGTTTGCAATGGCGAGAATTGTCGGTTGGACAGCTCACCGCATCGAGGAATTACATTTCGACGGTCGCCGTATCATCCGTCCTGCATACAAGAACGTACTTAATGAAGTACCATACAAACCTATATCGGAAAGATAAAACAAATAAAATTGTGGCTGCATCGTGCATTACGATACAGCCACAATTTTATTGTTACTATCATAAAGATATCATCTTTCGATAATGTCTTTGGCCCATTCTTCAGCCTGCTTGCTTCCTCTGTTGAACAAGCGGCCTTCTTCCCATTTCACATCAGGATACAATTTCTTCAGTTGTTTCACACTATTGTTGATAGAACTTCCGCCAGATGTAGCAAAAGGAATAACTGTTTTGCCGGAAAGGTTATACTTCTCAATGAATGTATTTACCGGACGCGGACACAAGTCCCACCATATAGGGTAACCTATAAATACAATGTCGTAGTCATTCATATTAACAGTTTCACCACCAAGTTCAGGACGTGAATTGTCGTCATTCATTTCTATTGAACTTCTGCTGTTTTTGTTTCTCCAGTCAAGGTCGGCAGAAGAGTAAGCTTTCTTTGGAGTAATTCTGTACAGCGTTCCACCGGTAGCTTTTGAAATTGATTTGGCAACGCTTTCGGTGTTTCCCGTACATGAAAAATAAGCCACAAGGATTTTAGCTTCCGCATTATCCTTCTTTTGCTGTGCGTTTGACTGGCTGTTTAAGCAAAAAAGACTCATAATTATCAGTATTAAAGTTCTCATGTTATTTCAGTTTTGAATAATCTTCGTCATTAACCGGTTCCAGCCATTCATTACTGCATCCTTCTCCCGGAATTTCCATAGCAAGATGTGAGAACCAGCTGTCAGGAGCGGCTCCATGCCAGTGCTTTACTCCGGTCGGGATATATATAACGTCGCCCGGATTCATTTCTATAGGTTCTTTACCCCATTCCTGATAGTAACCACGTCCGCCTACGCAGATAAGAGTCTGTCCTCCGCCTTTATTGGCTTTATGTATGTGCCAGTTATTACGGCATCCAGGTTCGAATGTTACATTGGCAACGGGAACTCCTTCAGTAACAATAGGAGTCAGATAGCTTTGACCTACGAAATATTTAGCGTATGCATCGTTAGGTTTGCCTACAGGGAAAATAATTGTCTGAGCGTATGAGTCGAGTGATGTGCTTGCTATACTGTCCGCATTCTCAGTCCATACTTCTTTTGCCATACGGAATGCAGCCCATGCTTTAGGCCAGCCTGCATAGAATGCTGCATGAGTAAGTATTTCCGCAATTTCAGTTTTAGTCACTCCGTTCTTTTTTGCGAATTCAAGGTGATGTCTGAATGATGAGTCTGTAAGACCTTGTGACATAAGTGCAACAACGGTGACGATTGAGCGGTCGCGCATGGAAAGCAAGTCATTTCGGCTCCATACTTCACCAAAAAGGATATTGTCGTTCAAATGTGCAAATTCAGGAGCAAATTCTCCTAATACATCATGTCCTGCAGTTTGCTGGACTTTTACCTGTGATTTAGCCATATTCGGAAAAATTAAAAATGATAATGTAATCAGTAATAGTAAATTAGTTTTCATTTGATACGGGTTTTTGTAATGAATAAAATTATATGTATGATTTATCAATCAAGTTCAATTAATTTATATTTCTGACTTCCCATTCCAAGTGCTTCAGCATGTTCTAAAGTATGCATACCGTGACGTGAATCAATACGTTCAATCAGATGTATTTTACCGTGATCTTTTGATGAACGAACTAAATCGGTACATGCACGGTCTAATGCTACCGGGTCGAGAGATGCTAAAATACCTATGTCGCCCATTTTAGGATCTTCAGGCGAAGAATCGCAGTCGCAATCAACAGAAAGATTGTTGGCTACACTTATGTAAAGTATATTTTCTCCGCAATGGTCTGCTATTGCCTTTGCTGCTTCGGCCATAGATTCAAGAAAGTCATCTTGTTTCGGGTTTCCCCAACTTGTCGTACTCTCTCCGGATGAATGTATTAATCTTTTACCGTTGGACGATGCTATTCCTATTGACATGTTTTTGATTGCACCACCGAATCCTCCCATTGCATGTCCCTTGAAATGAGATAGGATTATTGTGAAATCATAATTGAGAAAGTTCTTTCCTACAATATCTTTTGTGAGATGCTTTCCGCCTTTTACAGGAAGTTCAGTTTCTCCTTCTGCATCCATGATGTCAACATTGGCAATTGCGGTGAAACCGTGGTCGGCTGCGGCTTTCAGGTGACTTTCTGTATTGGAACGTCCGCCGCCATACGCAGTATTGCATTCTACGATTGTTCCGTTAACTTTCTGTACCAGTCCTTTTATAAGTTCAGGTTGCAGAAAATTATGACCGCCTGGTTCTCCTGTAGAAAGCTTGACAGCTACGTTTCCTTTGGCTTCGCGTCCTAATGCTTCATAGATTTTAATCAGATTCTCTGATGAAATATTTTTGTACCAATAGACCTTAGGGACTTCAGCCGTTTCTGTATTGGTTGATTCATTCACTTTTTGCGAATGTCCGCAACTTGGTGTAACGAAAGCAATAGTCAAAATAATTGTTAGAAAAATCTTTTTCATATCTTTTTAAGTATTTGTAGATTGTTTAGAAATTGATATTCACACCACCCATTATTGTTGCTTTAGGCATAGGGTAGCCGGCATTGATTTCATATTTTTGTGCCAGCAGGTTTTCTCCACGCACCCATATGTCTAACCATTTTGTAGTGCGGAACGAAGCTCTTAAATTCCACAATACAAAGTCTTCTGTTTTTAAGGGTTTTGTTTGCGTGTAAAGTCCGGCTATGTACTGTATGCCTGTTGACACATTCCAGCGACTATGTGAAAAGTTTACTCCTCCATAAAGCTTATGTTCCGGTGCGGCAATCACAGGTTCTTTCATGTGCAGATAACTGTAGTTGCCGTCAACAGACCATTGTCTGTTTATGCGGTAAGCAGCTTGTAGTTCTATACCTGTATTGTCTATCTTGCCTGAGTTCTGGTTCAGCATTCCGCTACCGTTTGGATTTGGAAGTGTCATAATCAGATTCTTGCCGTCTATATAAAAGATGTTTACACCATAATTTAATCGTCCGTTCATAAGTCGCTGTGAGAATGCAAGTTCGTAAGTCCACATAGACTCAGGTTTCAAGTCTGGATTTTGTGGTGGAAACATATACATTTCTCTGAGGATAGGATAGCGGAATCCTTTTGACGCTGATGCTTTCAGTTCCATAGCATGAGGCAGGTGGAAAGCCAATCCGGCCTGTGGAACCCACTCTGTTCCTATGCGTGAGTGATGATCGGCACGGATTCCTGCATTCAGTGTGATAAAGGAATTTATATCCTGACGAATATCAATGTATCCAGCAAATTCATTTTCCTGTTTGTCAACCAGATCAGATGTGGTTCCGGCCTTTTCACCGCTTACATACTCATTCCATGCATGGCCTCCGTAGTTGAACCAGTCGAATCCGGCAGTGATGCGGTTG
>CALUIE010000057.1 GCA_944320605.1 uncultured Phocaeicola sp.
CAGAAAATAAAGAAACGGACAGGATTGCGCAAAAACAATTCTATCCGTTTCTTTTAGCTTTTCATATAAGCCTTAGGGGACATTCCGGTTCTCTTTTTGAAATATTTTCCGAAAAAAGACTGATTGGCAAAATTCAGCATATCACATACCTGCTGCACAGTATATTTATTGCTTTTCAACAATGCTTTAGCCTCAAGTATCACATAGTCTCTAATCCACTCACCGGCAAGTCTTCCGGTAACGTTTTTTATTACCTGAGAAAGATATTTCGGAGAAATACACAATACATCAGCATAATATGTTATACTGCGTTCCTTCATATAATTCTTTTGTACCGCCTGCATAAAGCGTTTGTAAATCTCCTGATTCCTGTTGTATTCTGAAGTATCGTCCACATTATTCTTCATTTTGGTGAAATAATTATAGGTATTGTACATCAAAACCTGTGTATAACCGTGCAAAGCACCTTCGCGAAAGAAATTATCTGTCTCGGCCAGTTTCGATTTCATCCTTTTATATATATCCAGAGCCTCATCAAGAAAACCTCTGTCAAGATGCAACACCGGATTAGTGTAAATGCGCTGCTGTATGGAAAGTGCAGTATCAATATTTCTCACCACATTGAAAAAATCATCGGAAAAAGCTATTACAGCCATACGTGTATCCGGCAGAAGACTGCAGAATTCGCCTATATTTCCTTTAAATACAGTTATGGCGTCACCTGCATGAGCTTCAAAATCTTCCAGATTAATTTTGACACTGATACCTCCTGACACTATGAGGATAGCTATTGTGAAAGATAATTTCATAGGGTAGTTTACAAAAGACAATCCTCTGACGTGTTTCTCATTTTCCGAATAATCAAAATTATCTATCAGTATCAGTTTGTTGTCAATGTGCTGTGCTCCGGGCTGTTTCGACAGATCACTCAAATTCAGGTTCAAAATAACGTTATCTTCTTTCATCGCAAATCATATTATACCTTTGGAAGAGCAAATATATATAAAATAAATGGTTACACATCTTTTTTCAATCTTTTAGACCAATTTGCTATTCTTTTTGATAATACGATAATATAAATAAATACTCAATTTTGCATCATAAAAGAGCATATTATAAACATAAAAAGCATATTGAGAATGAAAAGGAAAAAATTACTATGTCTGCCGGCATTACTGCTATGCCTGGTATGTTCATGCAACGAACAGAAAAAAACGTCTTTACCTATTCATAGCGTGGAGGTGACAAATCCTACACCATCGTGTAAAACCATTACAAAAAGTTATTCAGGGATAGTACGCGAGGCACACGAAATCAGCCTTGGGTTCAAGACTGCCGGACAGATAAAACGCATTCACGTAAAGGAAGGGGAGTACGTGAGAAAAGGAGAATTACTTGCCGAACTTGATGACCAGGATTATCTTCTCGGGGTAGAGGCACTGCAGATACAATATGATCAGCTGAAAGACGAAGTGGCAAGAACAAGAAAGCTGTTCGAACAGAAAAGTGTCTCAGCAAATGATTATGAAAAGGCGTCGGCAGGACTACGGCAGTTAGGGGTTCAACTACAAGTGAACAAGAACAAACTGGAATATACCAGACTGTATGCACCGGAAGACGGATATATACAGTCGGTAAATTTCTCACCTGCAGAAATGGTTGATGCCGGTACAGCAATGTTTACCTTCCTCGATGTATCGCATCTGGAAGTAAAAATGGATTTACCGTCAAGTACTTATAGAATTATCAATAATGTGACAGGTTACAACTGTATGGTTCCATCGGAAAAAGAATCACAGACATATCCTATGGACTTTTTAAGTCTGTCACCTAAAGCCGACGGAAACCAGCTATATCAGCTAATCCTGAAATTCAGAGAAAAACCGGAAAGACAGATCACACCCGGAATGAATATTGAGGTGTGTCTGACTATAAATGAAGGAAATGCCAGTAAGGGCGGATTCAAAATACCGGTATGTTCGGTATTCAAGAGCAATGAAAACTCATGTGTATGGGTACTGAAAGAGGATTCTACAATAGAAAAAAGAGTGATAACCATTGACAATAACTTTTCAGGAGAACTGATTACAGTAATAAAAGGGCTTAACGGTACAGAAAAGATTGTACGTGCAGGTGTGAACTCATTGCAAGAGGGAGAAAAGGTAACAATAATAGAAGAACCGAAAGAAACTAACGTCGGAGGGCTTATATGATAAGAATTACAGAATACTTTATGAAACGGCCAATGCAATCCTGGTCGTTCGTAACAGCTATAATAATTGCCGGAATACTTTCTTTCATCCAGATGCCAAAACTCGAGGACCCGGCAGTATCCGCAAAGCAGGCTATGGTGATTGTGCCATATCCGGGAGCAAGCGCACACGAAACGGAGCTTAAAGTGGCCCTGATGATGGAAGAGGAATTGCGCGCACTGCCTAACGTAAACAAGATAAAGACCGAATGCAGAAACGGAATGGCAATGTTTACGGTGGAATTCCAGATGACAGTCCTTACCAAAGATCTGGAACAGCATTTCGACCTATTGCGCCGCAAGGTGAACGATGCTTCTTTCAGGCTTCCGCAAGGATGTTATGACCCTATAGTGATAGACGACATGATGGACGTTTACGGCATATTTTACGCTTTTACTGCCGATGGATATGATTATCCGGAGATGTACAAATATGCCAATCTGATAAAGCGTGAACTGTCAGGCGTAAAGGGTGTGAAGCGAATAAATATTGTAGGAAACCGTGATGAGGTAATAAATATCACTCTGTCAAAGGAACAGATATCAAGAAACGGAGTGATACCTACACAAATCATGTCGTCCTTGCAAGGAGCTTTCAAAACTGTAAATGCCGGAAAATATCAGAGCGGAAACGAGCTTATTCCTATTTATGTGGACTCCGAAAGCAAGGATGAAAACGACATCAGGAATCTTCTGATACAGACCACAGACGGCAAAACACTTAGATTGGGAGAGATAGCCCAAATAGAAAGAACATACTCCGAACCTCAAAGGAACGGTTTCTTCGTCAACGGCAAACCGGCACTTGCAATATGTATCGCGATGGAATCGTCGGCCATAGTACCTGACGTAGGAAAGGCTGTTGACAAACGTCTTAATGAAGTAATGAAAAATATCCCGGTGGGAATGAATACCGAAAAGATATTTTTCCAGCCCGATAAGGTGGAAGATGCCATTTCTTCATTCATGTGGAATCTGGTGGAATCAGTAGCAATAGTAATACTGGTACTGATATTCACTATGGGATTCCGTAGCGGTCTGATTATCGGTTTCGGCCTGATACTTACGGTTGCAGTATCTTTCCCTATACTGTTGGTATGCGGAACTACACTGCAACGAATATCATTGGGAGCATTCATAGTGGCTATGGGTATGCTTGTGGATAATGCCGTGGTAATAATGGACGGTATCCTTATTGATAAGAAACGCGGACTTGCGCCAAAGAATTACCTTTACAGAATAGGACAGAACACTGCCATGCCCTTGCTCGGCGCCACTATCATCGCGGCGTCAACATTCCTGTGTGTATATCTGTCGCCCGACTCGGCAGGAGAGTATTCAGGCGACCTATTCCTAGTATTATGTGTAAGCCTTCTGGCAAGCTGGATACTGGCTCTTGTGCAAGTTCCGGTATGCGCAAAGACATGGTTGCCGGCAAGGGAACACACCGCCGGGAAAAACAATGGAACGGTTATGAATTCACCGGTACACAAGTTCGTACGTGGCACTATATCACGACTTATAGACTACAAAAAAACGGCAATAGGATTTGCATTCGTAATACTGATATTGTGTTTCTCCGGAATGAACAAAGTCAAGAATCTGTTTTTCCCTGATTTCGACTATAAACAATATGTAGTGGAATGCTTTTTCCCTTCTGCCACCAGTCCGGATGTGGTACGGGACAAACTTCTGGAAATGAGCAGTCTGTTGTCCGAACGCAAGGATATAGAAAGAATAGCTGTCAGTCAGGGAAGCGCACCTGCACATTATTGCCTTGTCAGACCTATGACATCAGGAGGCGACTGCTACGGCGAGCTGATTATCGACTGCAAAGACTATAATACGGTAGTGAAACAGATACCCGAAGTAAGACGCGAATTAAGAGAAAAATATCCTGACGCATACATACGTTGCAGGAAGTATAATTTCTCTATCTCTACATCGCACACGGTAGAAGTGGAATTTGCCGGCTCTGATCCGGCTGTTTTAAAAGAACTGAGCAACAAGGCAGAGGATATAATGAGAAAATGCGAGTATGTTGACCCGTATTCCGTACAAAACAACTGGAAACCATACGCAAAATCGTATGTGACAAAATATTTACAACAGGACGCTCTACGCTCAGGAGTAGGAAGAAGTGATATAGCCAATGCACTTATGGCTGCCACAGACGGAATGCCGGTAGGAGCAATCAATGATAAGGACAGGACTATCGTGGTAAACATGCTTGTAAGAAACGAGGACGGAAGCCGTATAGACGATTTGAACGACATTCCCGTATGGAGCATGATGAACCTTCATATGTCTAACGACGAACTTAACTCGGCCATTGCAGGAGGTAAAGGAATGAGCGAGTTGCAGGACAAGATATTCCGTGCCACACCTCTAAGCCGTGTCGCTGAAGGAATAACTATGGAATGGGATGAAGACATCGTTATGCGCCTGAACGGACAAAGGGTTATTGAGGCAGAATGTGACCCTAACTCAGAATTTGACGAAGCCACACCGGCAAAAGTAGTGGAATCAATAAAAGAGGAGATTGAAGCAATTGACTTACCGGCAGGATACAACATGAGGTGGGTAGGCGAAGGAGAGATACAGGGAGAAGCCATCAATAACTTAATGAAATATGTACCTATTACCATCTTCATTATCCTTGCCATACTTCTGTTGCTGTTCAACAGCTGGAAAAAGGTTATACTCATTCTGATATGCTTCCCGTTCGTATTTTGCGGCATTGTTCCTTCATTATTAATAACAAACCAGCCTATGACATTTATGGCAATCATAGGTATGATGGGACTGATAGGTATGATGGTCAAAAATGCGATTGTACTTGTGGACGAAATAAACAGACTGCAGTCTGAAGAAAAGAAAACACCATACACGGCAGTAATAGAAGCTACCGTATCCAGAGTTCGCCCGGTATTGATGGCATCACTTACCACAATTGTAGGTATGATACCTCTCATTACCGACCCGATGTATAGCTCAATGGCTATCACCATAATGGGAGGATTGGCAGTAGGTACACTTATCACATTGATATTGTTGCCTATCTTCTATACGGTACTTTTCAATATAAAGAAAGCTTAATCACATACATCAATCTTTATAAAAATGATAAACAGACTTTTTCAAATATTATTTACAATAACTGTTTTTATGTTTATCCAGAATATAAACGTAAAAGCACAGGAAACTATAAAGCTAAGCCTGGTTTCATGCCGGGAAATGGCTTTATCGCAAAGCGAATCTCTGCAACAGGCAGAACATAAATACCAGCAGTCGCAACTGGACAATAAAATAGCGACTTCGGCTTTCCTTCCGAAGTTTGAGGCTTCAGCCACCGGAACATACGTATTTCCGGATATGGACATGATGGGTATGGATCTCAGAATGCGGGGAATGTATATGGCAGGAATAACCCTTACTCAACCACTGTACGCAGGAGGGAAGATAATGACAGGAAAGAAACTCTCGAAACTTGGAGAATCTATAGCGGCAGAACAAAAAAGAATGACAACTATGGACGTACTGGTGGAAGCTGACAATGCTTACTGGACATTAATAGCAGTCAGGCAAAAGGTAAAAATGCTGGACAGTTATAAAGAACAGATGGATTCGCTGTATTCTCAAGTAAAAACCGCTGTCGGAGCAGGACTGAGCACTGAGAATGAGCTTCTGAGGATAGAGGCAAGCAGAAGCGACATTTTGTACCAGATACAGAAGGCTGAGAACGGAGAGGACTTATGCCGCATGTCGCTATGCAGAATTACGGGTATTGACTCAAATGCAGAGCTTGAACTTACCGACACAACGATACACGTTAACGAGCCGGGATTACTGACTGCCGACATCAACGAACGTCCTGAACTCAATCTGCTCAAACATCAGATGGACGCTACTCAAAAGCAAATACAGATGTCGCGCGCAAACATGCTGCCTACAGTAGGACTTGTGGCAGGATATACCTATTACGGCAATATCAAGCTTAACAGTATGGTTGACGCAGGCAACGGAACCATGGTGCCATACTCGCAGGAATTTCGAGATGGATTAGGGGCTGTGATGCTATCTGTGAAAATTCCGATATTTGAGTGGGGTGCAAATCTGAAGAAAGTGAAAAAGGCAAAGCTTGATTTCAAGAATGCAGAACTGGAATTAAGCAAGAACTCACGGCTTATGACTTTAGAAGCTCAAAGCGCTCTGAAAAATGTTTACGACGGTTACCAACTTATCAGGACTGCAGAGATTGGCCTTAAACAGGCGGAGGAAAATTTGAGAGTAACCAACAACAAATACAATGTTTCGATGGCACTGCTTACTGACTTGCTCGATGCACAGTCGCAGTGGAAACAGGCAAAAAGCAATCTCATCGAAGCACAAACACAGTATAAAATTTATGAAACCGAGTATTTAAGGGCAACCGGGAGGCTAAATCAGGATTTTTCTCCAGATTGCCAATAAGACTCTTCACTTAGACAATATCAAAAAGACAGCCACACACAAACATTCTTAGTACTTATGTTATATTAAACGCTGTATTACAAGTTCTTTATTAACAAAATGCTACAAAATAGTATGCAATACAGCTATTGACAGGCTTGCGAGAATTAAAAAATCAGAGTCATCACGTACAGATACCCGATTTTTTTAATTCTCAGCAAGCATTTTTATACCTTCATCGGGCAACGACAACAAAAGACCGATAACCTCGGCATAATTTTTCTGTCCGGACGAAATTCTGTTACCCTTCAGATAGAATTCATACATTGCCGACTGAATCTCGCCAAGCAACGGACTATAGAGAGAGGACCAATGCTCGCGTTTCTCTTTATACTGTTTTATCACTTCCGGCCGGACACCGGAAATCCAGTTTTTATAATCCTCCTCATTCAACAAACCCCGCGCATTCATCAGCACATATGGAAAGAGACCGAAATAACCACTGTACTTAATCTCTGCATCGGAAGAAAGAAGACAAGTCTGATACGCCCAAAGATTTGCTTCCGCCTCGCTGCTTATTCCCAAAAGATGGGAAAGTTCGTGAGCATATGTAAAAGGATACTCCAACGGAGTAATCTGCATATTGATATGCGACTCGGCAAAGAACGGTCCCATAAATCCGAGAACACCGGAACCGGAATAAAGGGAATTGAAAAGCAGTGTCTTTGGATGCTGAAACGAACGGGGAGTGGTGAGCCCGTAAACATCAGACACTTTTTTGTAAGATAATTTTATCTCTTCATGAACATGCTCCGCAGATACGGTATCAATATTGCAACAGTATCTGTTCAGACTGTCGGTATATGAATACAGAAAATCTTTAAAACGATGTTCATCGTATTTAGCAGGAGAGACACCGGCCCTTGTGAAAAAACTCTCACGATAATAGTTTATTCCCCAACCGACATAAAACCACACGTATATCCATAAAAGTATTTCTGCCTCACGCAATAGAACCGTTCTCCATTTCAGTTTTCTGCGTATCCGCCATACAAACGGGAATACTACGACCGACAATATCATCATTAAAACGCCTATCTCATCTAAAGAAAACGGCACAACAGATGATAATGCAGAAAGCACATATGACAATGACGGATAAATACTACGTGAATAAAACTCTGCGACACCGACATTCAGCGACGAGAGAATTACAAACAGAAAGAGCAGCAGGAGTAGGGTCCAACGGAAATATTTAAACTTGAACATATATTTTTGAGTTTTTAGGTTAGAAGTTGACGAGTTGACAAGTTAACGAGGTTGCCATCCGGATATAGAACCTTGTCAACTTGTAACTGAAGTCTTGTCAACTTTTTAATTATTAAGTTTAAGTAACGGCAAAATTATCTTTTTCTGATTAAAATACTTATTTTTGTAAAAGATTTTTCTAACTGATTTATAACCAAAAAACGATAGACTATTTATGGTATTGAACTACATCTGGATAGCATTTTTCCTTATCGCATTCATCGTGGCAACAATAAGGCTTGTGTTTCTTGGCGATACAAGCGTTTTTCCGACTATCATCAATTCAACTTTCGACTCGGCTAAGACAGCGTTCGATATTTCACTTGGACTTACAGGAGTGCTGTCATTGTGGCTCGGAATTATGAAAATAGGGGAACTTGGGGGAGTGATAAATATGTTCTCAAGAGTACTGAGTCCGCTGTTCTCAAAACTCTTTCCTGACATTCCGAAAGGACATCCGGTGACAGGAAGTATATTCATGAATCTTGCAGCCAATATGCTGGGACTGGACAATGCCGCAACTCCGTTAGGACTGAAAGCCATGGAAGGACTTCAGGAACTGAATACAAAGAAGGACACTGCCAGCAATCCGATGATAATGTTTCTGGTGCTGAACACATCGGGACTTACAATCATTCCGATAAGCATAATGGTTTACAGAGCGCAATTAGGAGCCGCACAGCCTACAGATGTATTCGTTCCGATACTGCTTGCTACGTTCTTTTCAACATTGGCAGGAATTATCGCCGTAAGCGTTTATCAGAAAATCAATCTTCTGAACAGAACTATCCTTCTGTTTTTAGGCGGTGCCAGCCTGTTCATTGCAGGAATAATATATTTCTTTACAACTCTCTCAAAAGAAATGATAGATATATATTCCACTACAACCGCCAATGTATTCCTGTTTCTGATTATTATCGGCTTTATACTTGCAGGAATACGTAAGAAAGTAAATGTTTACGATGCGTTTGTTGACGGTGCAAAAGAAGGATTTACCACAGCCGTAAGGATAATACCATATCTGGTAGCTATACTTGTGGCGATAGGGGTGTTCCGCGCTTCTGGAAGTATGGATTATATCATCAACGGAGTTGCCACATTGGTTGGCTGGTGCGGAATAGACAGCGAATTTGTAGCAGCTCTTCCTACAGCCATTATGAAGCCATTGAGCGGAAGCGGGGCACGCGGACTGATGGTTGATGCAATGACAACATACGGTGCAGATTCATTTGTAGGACGTATGGCATGTATTTTCCAAGGTTCTACAGATACCACTTTCTATATCCTCGCCGTTTACTTCGGAAGTGTAGGAATAAGCAAGACAAGACATGCTGTTCCTTGCGGATTATTGGCAGACTTGGCAGGAATAATTTCAGCCATATTTATATGCTATTTGTTCTTCGGATAAAACGGAGAACTGTTGTTAGTTTTAAGTTATCAGTTCTTAGAAACAATATGGATCGTAATTTATGAACTGAGTAATTTATAACTAAAAACTAAGTACTAAAAACTAAAAACTGAAAATATGATTACTTATCAGACAGACGGGGTTGAAATGCCCGACATCAAAAAAAGAGAAATTACAGAATGGATAAAAGCTGTAGCCACATCGTATGGATTGCGTGTAGGAGAGATTGCTTATATCTTCTGTTCGGATGAAAAAATACTTGAGGTGAACAGACAATATCTGCAACATGATTATTATACAGACATAATCACATTCGACTACTGTGAAGGAAAGCGTATAGCAGGCGACCTGTTCATCAGCCTTGACACTGTAAGGACGAATGCCGAACAGTTCGGTGCGGAATACGATACGGAACTGCACCGCGTTATTATCCACGGAATCCTGCATCTGTGCGGAATAAACGACAAGGGACCGGGAGAAAGAGAGATAATGGAAGCAGCAGAAAATAAGGCACTGGATATGCTTAAGGAAATGAAATAATTAAAGCAAAAAGAGGTAGGGCGAGAAATTCTCGCCCTACTTTGTTAAATGATATTTGCAAGGGGGAAAAACAACGATAATTTTCACTAATTTTGCAACCAGTAATAAACATCATAATTCAATGGAATTTAAGTACGACGTTATTGTAATCGGTGCCGGTCATGCAGGTTGTGAAGCTGCTGCGGCAGCAGCCAATCTTGGATCCAAGACATGTCTGATAACAATGGACATGAACAAGATTGCACAGATGAGCTGCAACCCTGCGGTAGGTGGTATTGCAAAGGGACAGATAGTAAGAGAAATTGATGCTTTGGGCGGATACATGGGATTGGTGACAGACAAAACAGCCATACAGTTCCGAATGCTGAACCGTTCGAAAGGTCCTGCCATGTGGAGCCCGCGCGCACAGTGCGACAGAGGGAAATTTATATGGGCATGGAGAGAGATTCTTGAGAACATTCCTAACCTGCATATATGGCAGGACACAGTGGAAGAACTTATAATAGAGAACGGGGAAGTTAAAGGACTGACTACTTGCTGGGGCGTGACATTCTATGCCAAATGTATTGTTCTTACAGCAGGTACATTCCTTAACGGACTTATGCACATAGGACGCAAAATGCTTGCAGGAGGACGTTGTGCGGAGCCAGCTTCTTATCATCTTACTGAATCAATAACCAGACATGGCATCACTGCCGGAAGAATGAAAACTGGTACACCGGTGAGAATTGACGCAAGAAGCGTACATTTCGACCTGATGGAAACACAAGACGGAGAAAATGATTTCCACAGGTTCTCATTTATCAGCGAACCAAGACAGCTTAAACAACTTCAGTGCTGGACTTGTTTTACTAACGAAGAAGTTCATGCCACACTGAGAAACGGACTGGCGGACTCCCCTCTTTACAACGGACAAATCCAGAGTATCGGTCCTCGCTACTGCCCGAGTATAGAAACGAAAATCGTAACTTTCCCGGACAAACCGCAGCATCAGCTTTTCCTTGAGCCGGAAGGAGAAACTACACAGGAACTTTACCTCAACGGGTTCTCCTCTTCCCTACCTATGGACATCCAACTTGAGGCTTTGAAGAAGATTCCTTGCTTTAAGGATGTGGTGCTTTACCGCTCGGGATATGCCATAGAATACGACTACTTCGACCCTACCCAACTCAAGCATACACTCGAATCGAAGATCGTCAAGAACCTGTTCTTTGCAGGTCAGGTGAACGGTACTACCGGTTACGAGGAAGCAGGCGGTCAGGGTATCATTGCAGGTATAAACGCTCATATCAACTGTCATGGCGGAGAGCCTTTCGTATTGGGAAGAGACGAAGCTTATATAGGCGTTCTGATAGACGACCTTGTGACAAAAGGTGTGGACGAACCTTACCGTATGTTTACTTCAAGAGCAGAATACAGAATCTTGCTGAGACAGGATGATGCCGACTTCAGACTTACAGAAAAAGCTTATAAGCTCGGACTTGCAAAACAGGACAGATACGACATCCTCTGCAAGAAGCGCGAAGAGATAGAGAAGATAGTGGAATTCACCAAGACCTACTCTATCAAGGCCGATAAGATAAACGATGGTCTGGAAGCATTAGGAACTGCAAGACTGGTTCACGGATGTAAGCTAATAGACCTGATAAGCCGTCCGCAGATTACGATAGAAAACATAGCTCCTCTTGTTCCGGCATTCAAGGCTGTTCTCGACAGAATAGAAGACCGCAAGGAAGAAATTATAGAGGCGGCCGAAGTACAGATTAAATACAAAGGATACATAGACCGTGAGAGAATGATAGCCGACAAGATACACCGTCTGGAGTCAATCAAGATAAAAGGCAAGTTCGATTATGACACTCTCCAGTCACTGTCAACCGAGGCAAGACAAAAGCTAAAGAAGATAGATCCTGAGACACTGGCACAGGCAAGCAGAATACCGGGTATATCTCCTAGCGACATCAATGTGCTACTTGTTCTCATGGGACGATAAAACGATGTTTCACGTGAAACAATTTGTTTAAGGATTACCCGTAAATCACTGTAAATAAAGGAAAACGCATTAAAGTTTAAAGTGCGGTTAACGTAAAACTTTAAGGCTTGAACAAATAAAATCAAAACCAATGAACAAAGAAACTTTAAGAAAGAACCTCCGTGAGATTCCAGACTTCCCAAAGCCGGGAATTCTGTTCTATGACGTCACTACCTTATTCAAAAACAGCGAGTGCCTTAGCGGTCTGATAGACGAGCTGTATGAAATGTATAAGGACAAAGGCATCACTAAAGTAGTAGGAATCGAGTCAAGAGGATTCATCCTTGGCGGTGCTCTGGCTGCAAGACTTGGAGCCGGTTTTATCATGTCCCGCAAGCCGGGAAAGCTTCCGGCAGAAGTAATTGAAGAGACTTACGAAAAGGAATACGGAACTGACACTATCCAACTTCATAAGGATGCCATCAGCGAAGACGATGTGGTATTGCTTCATGACGATCTTCTTGCCACAGGCGGAACTATGGCAGCTACACACAGACTTGTTAAGAAAGCCGGAGCAAAAGAAACATATATCAACTTCGTTATAGAGCTGAAAGACCTTAACGGAAGAAAGGCTTTCCCTTCCGATGTTGACGTCACAACGATACTTGAACTCTAAATATTTTCTCAGCAATAATGGATTCGAAAGAGGAACTTAAAACCAGCGATTATCTTAGGGGAATTGTCTTGAACCTGCCGGACAGTCCGGGGATTTATCAATACCTGAACACCGAAGGTACTATCATCTATGTGGGCAAGGCAAAGAACCTGAAAAGACGCGTATATTCGTATTTTGCAAAGGAGCACCAATCGGCAAAGACAAGGATTCTGGTAAGCAAGATTGCGGATATAAAATACATCGTGGTAAACTCCGAAGAGGATGCGTTATTGCTGGAAAATAACCTGATCAAAAAATATAAGCCACGATACAACGTCCTGCTCAAAGACGACAAGAGCTACCCTTCTATCTGCATCAGTAATGAGTATTTTCCACGTGTTTTCAAGACACGGAAGATAATCAGAAAAGAAGGTACTTACTTCGGTCCGTACAGCCACGTTCCATCTATGATGGCTGTATTGGAGCTTATAAAGAAGCTCTACAATCTGCGTACTTGTCATCTGGCTCTTACACCGGAAAACATATCGCAAGGGAAATTCAAGGTTTGCCTGGAATATCATATCAAGAACTGCAAAGGGCCATGTATAGGACTTCAAAGCCACGAAGAATACATGAAGCAGATAGCAGAAATAAAAGAGATTCTGAAAGGTAATACGCGAATCATAAGCGACATGCTGATGGACGAGATGCAGAGGCTGGCAAGCGAACTTAAGTTTGAAGAAGCGCATAAGATAAAGCTGAAATACGATCTGGTCGAAAGCTACAGATCAAAGAGCGAGGTGGTAAGTTCAGTACTTCACAACATCGATGTATTCTCTATAGAAACTGACGAGGGAGTGGCATATATCAACTATCTGCACATCACGAACGGATGCATAAACCAGGCCTTCACATTCGAATATAAAGTGCGGATGAACGAAACAAAAGAGGAGCTGCTCCAGTTGGGTATTGTGGAGATGCGCGAAAGATATCAAAGCAAATCGAAAGAGATAATCGTTCCGTTCGAACTGGATATGGAAATGAACGGAGTGACATTTACAGTGCCGCAAAGAGGCGACAAAAAACATCTTTTGGAACTGTCTATTCTGAACGTAAAACAGTATAAGGTGGATCGTCTGAAACAGGCAGAAAAGCTTAATCCGGAGCAGAGGAGTGTAAGGCTGATGAAGGAGATTCAGGAACAGCTTCACCTGGAGAAAATGCCTGTACATATAGAATGTTTCGACAACTCCAACATTCAGGGCTCGGATGCTGTAGCCGCCTGCGTGGTTTTCAAGAAAGCGAAACCAAGCAAAAAGGACTATAGGAAATACATTATAAAAACCGTGGAAGGACCGGACGATTATGCTTCGATGCAGGAGGTGGTGAGACGAAGATATACACGTATTTTAGACGAGCAGGGCGAACTGCCTGACGTTATTCTGACAGATGGCGGAAAAGGACAGATGGAAGTCGTAAGACAGGTAATAGAAGACGAACTGCATTTGAATATACCGATTGTTGGACTGGCAAAAGACAACCGCCACAGGACATCGGAAGTGCTTGCCGGATTTCCACCGCAGACCATAGGAATAAAACAGGGAACTCCCCTATTCCATCTGCTTGAAAACATTCAGGACGAAGTGCACAGATTTGCCATCACCTTCCATCGCGACAAGAGAAGCAAGAGCCAGATAGCATCGGCACTGGACAACATCAAGGGTATCGGAGAGAAAAAGAAAACGGCGCTTCTGAAGGCTTTTAAGAGCGTCAGACGAATAAAGGAAGCCAGCATAGAGGAATTATCCAAAGTTGTAGGAGAAGCCTCTGCAAAGGCCGTAAAAGAGGAATTAAACAATGAATAATTTTATCAGAATATGAGATTAGTTATACAGAGAGTAAGCCATGCATCGGTAACCATAAACGGTGTGTGCAAATCGGCAATAAAGGAAGGTTTCATGATACTTGTAGGTATAGAGGAGGCCGACACAAAAGAGGATGCCGACTGGCTGTGCAAAAAGGTTATCGGACTGAGAGTATTCGACGATGAAAACGGAGTGATGAACAAATCTATCATGGATATAAACGGTGAGATTCTAATCGTAAGCCAATTCACTCTTATGGCTTCTACAAAAAAAGGGAACAGACCGTCGTACATCAGAGCTGCCGGACATGAGACCGCTATCCCACTCTATGAATACTTCTGCAGCGAAGTAAGCAAGGCATTGGGTAAAGAAGTTGGCACAGGTGAATTCGGAGCAGATATGAAAGTCGAGCTGCTTAACAACGGTCCTGTAACCATATTGATAGATTCAAAAAACAAGGAATAGTTTATGACACTTGATGAAGCACAGAAAACAGTTGACAACTGGATAAAGGAATACGGTGTAAGATACTTTAGCGAACTGACCAATATGGCAGTCTTGACTGAAGAAGTGGGAGAACTGGCCAGAGTAATGTCAAGGAAATACGGCGATCAGTCGTTCAAGGAAGGTGAAAATCAGGATCCGGCAGACGAAATGGCTGACGTGCTATGGGTATTGCTCTGCATGGCAAACCAGACAGGCGTGAATCTTACAGAAGCATTCAAAAAGAACATCGAAAAGAAAACTTCAAGAGATAAAGAAAGACATAAAAACAATCCAAAACTATAATGCTTATGAGTTACAACAAAGAAAACATCTACGATTTTGAACAGGAACATGACCACGAGCATGAACATAAGATGCCTACAAGTGATAAATACACAGAGGCACTGAACAAGTATAATACCGCCATAAAGGACGATGAAATAACTTATGCAACGGATAATATTCTGAATAAATATCTTCATGAAAACAACACAAAAGATGTAAAGAAATTTTTATTCAATTGCATAGACCTTACAAGTCTGAAATGTACAGACAGCGAAGAAAGCATACTTAAATTCACAGAGAAGGTTAATGAGTTTGTTGACAAATA
>CALUIE010000058.1 GCA_944320605.1 uncultured Phocaeicola sp.
AAATATGATACAGAAGCTGTATATCTAACTCCTTCAGAACCTCCCATAAGGCTGACATTATGGTTCTGCTGCCATGCGGTACGGAATATTTCGTCTTGCCAATAATATTGAGGAGCTGTACGATAGTAGTCCAAAGTTTCCTTCAATGGATTTAAATTCTCATCTACAAGTATATCTCCTTTTTCATTATGCCAAGTCAAATAGTAACGGTCGGCATCCGAAGGATATAGCTCAGTCTGTAATTTCACAAACTCATACGCATCCATCAACGGAATTTGTTTTGTAATATTCTGGAAACCAAAACTTCCGTCATACTTCAACTGAGGTTTTCCCACTTTACCCTTCTTAGTAGTAATTATCACAACACCGTTTGCACCACGAGCACCGTAGATAGCTGTAGCTGAAGCATCTTTCAAGATATCAAGCGATTCGATATCAGAAGGGTTGATTGTGCTGGCAAGAGAA
Organism: uncultured Phocaeicola sp.; assembly: GCA_944320605.1. Lineage (GTDB taxonomy): Bacteria > Bacteroidota > Bacteroidia > Bacteroidales > Bacteroidaceae > Phocaeicola. The sequence goes on from CALUIE010000058.1 coordinate 466, forward strand.
GCATCTTCCACCGGGAAACCGTCGATGACATAAAGCGGAGAGTTATCCTGTGTCAAAGAGTTGTTACCACGGATAACGATGTTCATCGTTCCACCCGGCTGACCTTCGCCTGAACTTACATTAACTCCGGCTACACGTCCTCCCAAAGTCTGATCGAACGAACCGACAGGAGTATTAAGAAGATTATCCATATCAACCTTAGCAACCGAACCTGTCAAGTCTTTTTTCTTGACCTCCTGATAACCTACTACCACAACTTCTTCAAGCATTTCCGAGTCTTCTTTCAGAATAATTGACATAGGTTTTGTCAAATCGACCTTTACTTCCAATGTCTGGTATCCGATGTAAGATACTTGAAGGATAGCATTCTTATCAGGAACTGACAAAGAGAACATACCGTCCATGTCGGTAATTGTACCCTGAGTTGTTCCTTTAACTAAGATACTGGCACCGATGACCTCCAATCCGGTATCATCGAGAACCTTTCCTCTAACAAGAGACTGCGCCACCGCCCCGGTGACTGCAACTAAGGTTAACAGTAAAATACTGAAAGCCCTCTTCCATTTCAAAAATTCTTGGAATCCAGTTTTCATAAAAGATAAAATTACATTAAGTTTATTTTTCAAGGTTTTATTTCGCAAATATATTAAAAATTCCGCAATATATATTTGATAAAATAGTTCATTAATTGTACAAAATAGTACAAAAACTTAATATAGCAGGCTAAAACGGCGATTTTCTTTTCTTAATTAGCATCAGTTTCTTCATTTATATTAGATTTTATAATTCAAGTTCATTATAATAGAGGTATAGTAAAATTGATTTTTATCATAATTGGACGCAAGATAATAAATATTTTCAAATTAATAAAGCACTAAAAGCAGAAAAATAAAGTTCTTTACTGTTAAAATTCGATTTAATAGTGACAATTTGGAAATGAAAGATTGCTCTTTCCTATACATATACAAAAAACTATTTGTCTTTTTACTGTTACAATCTTAAAAACACAGTGTGGTTTTCATAAATCAAAGTTGTATTTATAGAAAATATAATGGTAAAATAAAGTTTTATATACGATATAATTCAAAGATTCCCGGTAAATATATATCGTACTGTCTGTTCATAATAACAGATACTTTGAAAATCAAAATCTTATAATTAAATTTGCAAAAACCAATATTTGCATTTATGGGAAGCTATATCAGATTCGACTGGGCAATGAAACGCCTGTTGAGAGACAAGGCGAACTTCAAAGTATTAGAAGGGCTGCTTACGACACTTCTGAACGAAAAAATCACAATCAAGAACCTATTGGAAAGCGAAAGCAACCAGGAAGAGGAATACGATAAGTATAACCGCGTGGATATGCTGGCAGAAAACTCAAAAGGGAACCTGATTCTGATTGAGGTTCAGAACAACAACGAGTATGCCTATTTCCAAAGAATGCTTTTCGGTACTTCGAAATTAGTGACGGAATATATCAACCGTGGGGAAGGATACGACAAGGTAAGAAAGATTTACAGCATAAACATCGTCTATTTTACCTTGGGACACGGAAAAGACATAGTATATCATGGAAAAACCGTGTTCAGGGGAATACATTTAGACGACGTTTTAGAATTGAGTCCTTTCCAAAGACAAACATTTAAGGTGGACGAAGTGAGCCAACTGTATCCGGAATATTACATACTGAAGGTGAATGACTTCAACAAAGTTGCAAAAACCCCTTTGGAAGAATGGATTTACTACCTGAACACAGGAGAGGTTCCGGAAGGGGCAAATGCACCGGGATTGGATGTAGTAAAAGAAAAGCTAAAAATAGACAATATGAATAAGGTGGAAAAGGAGGCATACTACAGACATCTGGACAACATCGTAATATTAAGGGATAATATAAATACGGAAAGAGCGGAAGGTAGAGCGGAAGGCAGAGCGGAAGGTAGAGCGGAAGGCAGAGCGGAAGGCGAAAAGCTAAAACAAGTGGAGATAGTACGTAATATGAAAAATATGGGTATGGATATTAAGACTATATCCGCTGTGACAGGAATGCCTGAAGAAGAAATTAAAAATATAAATTAGCCGTATTGGGATTATGATTAGCCCGAATATGGACAAAAAATCACTCCAAATCCCGCTATAGGTTTTGGAGTGATTTTCTATTTATATTTAATGTATTTATTTCTTATTTCAACACCTCGACAGCCCTACGCATACGTCTAACGGTTTCTTCCTTGCCGAGAACAGATGAGATGTCGAACATGTGAGGACCCTTACCTTCGCCTACCAATGTAAGACGGAAAGCGTTCATGATATTTCCCGTGTGGTAGCCTTTGTCTTCTATCCATTTCATCACAACCTCTTCCTGATGAGTCAGAGAGAAATCATCAAGCGACTCAAGCAAATCAGCCAATTCTGTCATACACTTTGCAGAGTCCTCTTTCCAGCGTTTCTTCACTGTCTTTTCATCATACTCTTCAGGAGCTACAAAGAAGAATTTACAAGTGTCCCAAAGTTCTTTCACAAAACTTACACGACCTTTCATCATCCCGACTACAGTTACAACTGTTTCCATAGGAACATCAATGCCATGTTCTTTTATTATTGGCATGAAGAGTTCCGCAAGTTCCCTATCATCTTTCATTATTATATATTCATGGTTGAACCAGCGTGCCTTCTCGTAGTCGAACTTAGCTCCGGCTTTGCTGCAACGGTGTAAATCGAAGAGTTTTACAAGCTCATCAAGCGACATGATTTCCTGGTCGTTACCCGGATTCCAGCCCAATAGAGCAAGGAAATTGATAACAGCTTCAGGAAGATAACCTGATTCGCGATAACCGGAAGAGACTTCACCTGTTTTAGGGTCATGCCATTCCAATGGGAATACAGGGAAACCAAGACGGTCACCATCACGCTTGCTCAATTTTCCGTTGCCGTCCGGTTTAAGAAGAAGAGGCAAATGAGCGAACTCAGGCATAGTGTCTGCCCATCCGAAAGCTCTGTACAAAAGAACGTGAAGCGGAGCAGAAGGCAACCATTCTTCACCACGGATTACGTGAGTAACTTCCATCAGATGGTCGTCAACGATATTCGCAAGATGGTAAGTAGGAAGTTCATCAGCCGATTTATACAAAACCTTATCATCAAGTATAGACGAGTTGATAACCACATCACCACGGATAATATCGTTCACATGAACATCTTCGTTCGGTTCTATCTTAAAACGTACAACATACTGTTTTCCTTCAGCAATAAGCGCATCAACTTCTTCCTTACTCATAGACAATGAGTTACGCATTGAAAGACGTGTAGAAGCATCATACTGGAAGTTAGGAATTTCCTTTCTCTTGGCATCAAGTTCTTCAGGAGTATCGAAAGCTATATAGGCTTTACCGTTATCAAGCAAGACCTGAACATATTTCTTATATATATCACGACGTTCCGACTGGCGGTAAGGTCCGTAGTTTCCACCAAAACTTACACCTTCATCGAATTTGATACCCAACCACTTGAAAGATTCGATGATATACTCTTCCGCACCGGGAACGAAACGGTTTGAGTCAGTATCCTCTATACGGAAAATAAGGTCTCCGCCATGCTGACGGGCAAAGAGATAATTGTACAAGGCAGTACGCACACCGCCGATATGCAACGCACCTGTAGGGCTAGGCGCGAAACGAACTCTTACTTTTCTTTCTGACATATTGATTTTCAACTAAAAATGTTTTGCAAAAGTAATCTAAATTTCCCGTTTTTTGCTTATTTTGCAGTCAAAAATATACTTTGGTTATGAAAACTTCGCTGAAAGACAATACTTTCTCATACAAAGGACTATTATTCAAATGCGCAATCTTCATTGTCACCGTATCGGTGATAGTCTATTTCATGCCTAAGGAAGGCAAGTTCAATTACCAGTTCGAACTGAACAAACCATGGAAATACGGTCTGTTGCAGGCATCGTTCGATTTCCCTATATATAAAGGAGAAGAACAGGTGAAAGCCGAGCAGGACAGTATTCTGAAATTCTATGCCCCTTATTACCAGCTGAACACAGAGACTTCGCAGGAAATGATCTCGAAGCTGAAAAAGGACTACAATGATAAAGGGATGATAATAAAGGATTACGCAAACTACCGGAGATATGTAGAAAATACTCTGAAAGAAATATACGAAACCGGAGTTATCTCGCCAACAGATTTAGAGGAGCTGAAAAATGAAGGAGCTACAACCATACAGGCCATTAGTCATAACACCGCAGTACAAAGGAGCATCGACGAACTATATACCATAAAAGAGGCATACGAGAAGCTGATAAACTCCGATACATTGCATTTCAACAGAATTCTGCTGCAACAATGTAATCTGAATGACTACATCACACCTAACCTGACATACGACTCGGAAAAATCAATGACAGCAAGACAGGAACTGCTGTCCAATATCTCATGGGCTACGGGATTTGTCATGAACGGGCAGAAAATAATTGACCGTGGAGAAATCATTGACCAGAAAAAATTCGACATTCTGAGATCAATGCAAAAAGAATGGAACAGCAGAAGCGAGACAGTGGCAGAGAAACGTCTCACTCTGTTCGGTCAGTTTCTGTTTGTTTCGATAATGGTGGCACTGTTCATGGTATATCTTGAGATATTCCGTCGAGATTTCTATAAGGTAAAAGGAAAACTGTATCTGCTGTTCAGTATCATAACTGTATTTCCGGTAATAGCATTTGTAATGGTGGAACACGCATTCTTAAGTGTATATATAGTGCCGTTCGCGATGATTCCTATGCTGATAAAGATTTTCCTTGACTCACGTACAGCATTCATGGCACACATTGTAACAATACTGCTTACGTCTATTGCATTGAGGACACCGCATGAGTTCATTCTTTTGCAAGCTGTGGCAGGCATGGCAGCTATATATAGCCTTAGGGAATTGTCGCAACGTTCACAATTGCTTAACAGCGCACTGATAGTGACACTGACTTACTCACTGCTTTATTTGGCTCTTGATTTGGTACACGTGAGCGAAATAGCGCAATTGAGTACTTATGTATATATGAACTTTATTATAAACGGACTGTTGCTGTTGTTTACATATCCGCTTTTGTTTATTCTGGAAAAAACTTTCGGGTTCACATCTAACGTAACCTTAGTGGAATTGTCCAACATAAACACAAAATTGATGAGAGAGATGTCGGAAATAGCACCGGGAACATTCCAACATTCACTACAATTGGCAAACCTTACAGCCGCAGCCGCTAACCGAATAGGCGCAAACAGCCAATTAGTACGTACCGGAGCCATGTATCATGATATAGGCAAGATGATGAATCCTGCATTCTTCACAGAAAACCAGTCTGGCATTAACCCACACGACCAATTGAATTACAAACAAAGCGCGCAGATTGTGATAAGTCATATTACCGACGGTCTGAAACTTGCAGACAAACACAACCTGCCTTCTGTGATAAAAGAGTTTATCAGTACCCACCACGGTAACGGACTTACAAAATATTTCTACATTTCGTACCAGAATGAGCATCCGGACGAAGAAGTGGACAAAACGGCATTTCAATACCCAGGACCTAACCCATTCACCAAAGAGCAGGCCATACTGATGATGGCGGACTCCGTGGAAGCCGCATCAAGGAGTTTGCCTGAATATACCGAAGAAAGTATCTCCGCTCTGGTAGATAAAATCATAGATTCACAGGTACAGGACGGGTATTTCAAAGAATGTCCTATTACATTCAAAGATATCGCAACTGTGAAAAGCGTATTTAAGGAAAAACTGAAAACAATGTATCATACACGTATCAGTTATCCTGAACTGAAGAAATAACGACAAATAAAACGGGCTGCTCTCTGAATGCAAAATGAGAACAGCCCGTTTTATTACGTGAAACTATTATTTATCATTCCGTTATAATCTCACCTTTACGTATAGCTTCCATTATATTGGCAGGCGCACGCTGGGCAAGCAATTCTTTCTTCATATAGTCCATATAAGGGGCTACATGCTTGAAGAACTGATAATATCCCTTACACAGATAATTCAATCCGGGTTCACCGGTTGCAGTCTTAGCGAAGCGGTTCTTCGGACAGTCTCCATTGCAGGCAAACAGGAACTCACATTCCTTACACTGTGTAGGCAATGATTTCTGTTTCATCAGTCCGAACTCCTGTTGTCTTTCGCTATACATCATCTCAACCAACGTCTTCTGATAGATGTTTCCAAGTTTATATTCAGGGAACACATAATGGTCGCACGAATAGACATCACCGTTGAACTCCATTACTCCGGCATGTCCGCATGTTTTCGCCATGGAACATACTCCCGGCTGCTCTCCTACCCAATTGGCAAGTGTAGAATCGAATATCTGGATGAAGTACTGTCCCACATCATTCTTAACCCATTCATCAAAGAGTTTGCACAGGAAGTTTCCCCATTGTTCCGGAGTTACCGAAAAATCAGCCAATTTTTCTCCTTCCTGCATAGGCGATGCCAAATGTCGTCCGTCGTTATGCTTGAATATTCTTTCTACGATTGGAGCGAACTGGATGTAATGACAGCCTATAGACTTGAAAAAATTATAGAATTCCACAGGATAGTCCGCATTGTAGTCATTTACAACAGCCATACCGTTCCATTCCACTCCATGCTTGTTAAGCAGTTCTATACCTCTCATCACCTTTACAAACGATGGAAGCCCCTGCTTGTTTCGGCGATATTCATCATGGAATTCCTGCGGACCGTCAATAGATACTCCCACAAGCCAGTTGTTTTCCTTGAAGAACTGACACCACTCATCAGTAAGCAATGTTCCGTTGGTCTGTATGCAATTGTCAATTGTTCTTCCACCGGCATACTGTTTCTGCAATTCCATAGCTTTTTTGTAAAAGCTGAGAGGACGCATAAGCGTCTCTCCGCCATGCCATGTAAAAAGTACCTGAGGCATAGTCTGCGAACCGATATATTCTTTAATGAAACGTTCCAGGAGTTCATCACTCATCACATGTTTGGAAGTATCCTTGTACAGATTCGATTTTTCAAGGTAATAGCAATAATCGCAAGCCAAGTTACATACCGCTCCCACTGGTTTTGTCATCACATACAGCGGCTTGGCAAAAGGTGCAAATGTTTGTTTCATGGTGTATTGTTTTTTGTCTTACTGATACAAAGGAAATGAAATATAGAGTTATGTGCAAATAAATAATCAATAAAGATTACTTTAATATATCTTTCTTTATCTCTTCCAACAACCCCCGGCAGGCATCTTCGAGTATATCCAATACATTTTCGAAGCCTTGCGCTCCGCCATAATACGGGTCCGGAACGTAATCTACAACCTTAAGACGGCAGTAATCAGTCATTCGACCAATCTTCTTTTCTGTCTCAATATCCGGAGCCATATCTCTTAAATTAGCTATATTGCGGTCGTCCATACCCAAAATAAGGTCGAAATTATAGAAATCGTCTGTACATACAGGACGCGAAAGATGTGTAAGACGATAACCTCTGCGTGACGCGTGCATACGCATTCGTTCGTCAGGCAACTCGCCACGATGATATGAACTTGTTCCGGCAGAATCAACTTCTACTTCCTTATCAAGTCCTTCTTTTCTCAAAAGGGTACGCATGACTTCTTCCGCAGTGGCAGAACGGCATATATTACCGAGGCACACGAAAAGTATTTTCATTTTCCTATATACTGTTTAAATAGTTCTACATCAGTGTTCATTATCAACTTTTCCGGAAACTCTGACTCTGCAAGCAACTGCATAGCATAACCATACTCGGCTATATCGAAAGATATATGCGCATCGCTTCCAAGAATAACAGGCACCTCGTATTTTTTGCACAATCGCAGAATTTCAAGATTATTAGTTTTGGCCTCCGGCTTGTTACGGCATGGTTTCAACGAGCTGTTGTTTATTTCCAAAAGAGTGTGATACTCTTTCGATGCCAATACAATAGGTTCAAAATCAAGACTTGCTGTTCCGTCACCGGGATGGCTGATGATATTGATATATGGATTTGAAATCACATTCACCATTCCTTGAGTGTTCTGTTCCTTGGTTCCGTGGGTATAACATAATGAGTGTATTCCTGCTATGCGTATATCGAGCATACGGAGATAAAACTCATCCATATCAATATTGCCATGAAAATCAGTAATATTTATTTCTGCGCCTAACAGCAGTTCTATACCATACATCTGTCTCGGCACGACATGAAGGTTGCGGAAATAAATCGGATCACATGTTCCCGGAATGCCGGACGAATGTTCAGTTATTCCCAATAGCTTCAGCCCTTTTGCGGCCGCAGCCTGTGCCATCTCCTGCAATGTACTGAAAGCATGTCCACTGGCTATGGTATGGGTATGCACGTCTAATTCTATATTCATATTTTAAAGTTGTTAGTTGTTGGTTATTAGTCTGTCAACAGAGTTATATTAATACGGATCTACATCATAATACACCATCAACGACTTGAAACGCTCATCTTCCATTATCGCCCGCTGTACCTGCTGGAGGTATGTGCGTATTTTTGACATTGATGCCTGCTGTTCAACTTTTATAACTATCTTTTTGATAAACAATGTCTGTATTCTTCCCACCGGAGGACGGTCAGGGCCGAGTATTCTGTCACCAAGTCCATTTCTAAGATATAATGCCATACAGTCGGCTGCCTGTTCCAGTACGTCTTCCTTACGATGTTTGAGATATACATATATTAACCTATAAAACGGTGGATATCGGAACATGCTTCGCTCTGTACATTGTTCACTATACAGCGCATTATAATCATTGGTCACTACTTGATGTATTAGAGGAATATCCGGCGATTTGGTCTGAAGCACTACCAGACCGCGTTTGTTCTTGCGACCTGCCCTACCTGACACTTGCGCCATGAGCTGAAAAGCTCTCTCGTATGAACGGAAGTCAGGATAATTGAGCATAGAATCGGCATTAAGGATACCCACAACACTTACTCTATCGAAATCCAGTCCCTTGGAAACCATTTGCGTACCTATAAGAATATCTGTCTTTCCTTCCTGAAAATCATTGATTATTCTTTCGTATGCAGTTCGAGTACGGGTAGTATCCATATCCATACGCGCCACAGTAGCATCCGGGAATATCTGTTTTATATCGTCTTCTACCTTTTCAGTTCCGAAGCCACGGTTTACAAGTTCCACTCCTCCACATGCGGGACATGATTTAGGGACACTGTATGTATATCCGCAGTAATGGCATGTCAACTGGTTCAAACCTTTATGATAGGTAAGACTCACATCGCAGTTCTTGCATTTCGGCACCCATCCGCATGTGCGGCACTCTATCATGGGGGCAAATCCGCGGCGGTTCTGGAAAAGGATAATCTGTTCTTTGTTCTCAAGTGCCTCTCTCATCTTCTGCAAAAGGAAAGGTGAAAAATGCCCCGACATACGTCTTTTTCGCGCCAATTCCTTAATGTCAACCACTTCTATTTCCGGTAACTGTATCTGCCGGTACCTTTCTTTCATCTCAACAAGAGCATACTTCCCATGAGTGGCATTATAATACGATTCCATACTCGGAGTAGCCGTACCAAGTAGAGTTTTGGCACCATATAGCGATGCTAACATTATCGCAGCACTACGGGCATGATAACGTGGCGCAGGGTCCTGCTGTTTATAGGATGTTTCGTGTTCCTCATCAACTATCACTAATCCGAGTCTGCGGAAAGGAAGAAAAACAGAAGAACGTACACCAAGTATCACATCATAGTCATTGTCTGTAAGCTGTTTCTGCCATATTTCAACTCGTTCGGCATCAGGAAACTTCGAATGATATACACCAAGGCGCGAGCCGAACATCCTCTTCAATCTCTCGGTTATCTGTGTGGTCAGGGCAATCTCAGGAAGAAGGTAAAGCACCTGTTTCCCTGCCTTGATGACTTCTTCTATCAGATGAATATAAACCTCTGTTTTTCCACTGGCGGTAACACCATGAAGAAGACATATATTTTTCTGATGGAATGACGACAGAATAGAGTTGTAAGCCTTTTGCTGAATCTCATTGAGCGAATTTAATGAAACTGTCTCTGTCCTACCTGCAGTAAGTCGTCCTATCTCGTAATTATATGTTTCGAAAATATGTTTGTCAATAAGACCGTTCAGGTTTGATGTTGTAGCACCGGTAGCCTCCAATAATGTTTTTTTTGATACTTCTGTCAACAGTTTTCCTTCCTTCATCCATCCGGACAGTTCTATATATTTCATCAGCAGAGCAAGTTGTTTGGGGGCACGCGCCAGAAGTTCAAATTGTTTCTGAAGTACGTTCTCATCTCGCATACAGTCCTGCAATCGTACCCGGACTTCTGTCTTAGGCTTGTAATTACGTTTCAGTTCTTCTTTCACACGGATAGCATCCTTCTCCATAAGCGATTTTATCGCCGGAAGAATGTTTCTGATATTTCCGGCACGCTCTATCTGAGTGATACACTGTTCTGTATCGACACACAAAATGTCAAGTATGCGCTGTTCCTTAGGCGAAAGAGATTCATCGGCCACAAAATCCGGATTATACTCCACCACCGTCTCACTCTCTAATTTCATTCCTGACGGCAAGGCTGCCTTATACACATCGCCAAGCGTACAAAGGTAATATTCTGCCACCCACTTCGAGAAAGCCAACTGGCGTTCCAACATTACAGGCGTCTTGTCGAGAACCTCTGATATATCTTTTGTCTCATAATCCTCCGGTGCCGAATTGTGTTTTTTCACTACGATGGCTGTGTAATACTTCTTTACCCCAAAAGGAACTACAACACGACACCCTATCTCTACCTGATCTTCAAACGCCTCAGGCAAAGAATATGTAAATGTATTGGCAATGGGAAGCGGCACTATGACATCGACGAACTTTTTCATACTGCAAAGGTACAAAAAAGGACACGCCGTTGTCTCTTAATATTCCCAAACTTTTATAGCTTTGCAAAAACTAATTTTATAAATAATGAAAAAATACAAGATAGGAATTATCGGTTGCGGACATATTGCCGAAAAAATGGCTACTACCCTCAATGGAATGCAAGAAGTGGAAAGTTATGCCGTAGCATCAAGAAGTATTGAAAAAGCACAGGCTTTTGCCTCGAAATGGAATTTCACCAAGGCCTACGGAAGTTATGAAGAATTGGTTGCAGACAAGGAGATTGACCTGGTATATATAGCCACACCACATTCACATCATTATGAACATGCACGTTTGTGCATACTTAACGGCAAACCGGTGTTGTGCGAGAAATCATTTACTGCAAACGCTCGTCAGGCAGAAGAACTTATACGTCTGGCAGAAGAAAATGATATATTCATAACCGAAGCTATATGGACACGCTATATGCCTCTGTCCGCTAAGATGAAGGAGCTATTGGATGAAGGGGTAATAGGCAAGCCTTACACCTTGTCTGCAAATCTCGGATATGTGATTGCCGGTAAAGAAAGGATTGCCAAACCTGAACTTGCCGGAGGCGCACTCCTTGACATAGGAGTTTATACTTTGAACTTTGCCGCAATGGCTTTCGGGAACGATATAAAGGAAATGCACTCAGCGTGTCAGCTTACAGCCAATGGAGTGGACGGACAAGAGAACATAACTCTATTCTATAACGACGGAAAAATGGCATCACTGCAATCCTCAATTTATGCAAAGACAGACAGAATGGGAGTAATTTCAGGAGACAAGGGCTTCATGATAATAGAAAACATCAATAACCCTGAATGTATAAAGATTTTCGGAACAGATTATAAACTGAAAGCCGAATACAAGGCACCGGAACAAATTACAGGCTTCGAATATCAGGTAAGGGCTTCAATTGAAGCTATTGAAAAAGGCTGGAAAGAATCACCTTACATGCCTCACAAAGAGACTATAAGAATAATGCATCAGATGGATGCACTAAGAAAAGAATGGGGAGTGAAATATCCCTGTGATTAATTGAAAAATGCCACAAACTGACAATATGGTTTGTGGCATTTTCTGATTTTATCAGTCAGTATATGATATTCTCAATTTGTAACTGAAAGGCATAGGAGCAATCTTATAATTCTCCAAAGTTACAGGACCACAACTTCCGTTTCCAAGTCCTCTCATCTGCGCATCAAGATGAAGTACAATATACGGACGTTTCTGCAATTCCCATATATGATTCGCATTCATCAAATCGGCATCTGTATATCTCAATGCAGAGAATGCCACGTTACCTTCGGTCTCTATACGTATTCCGCATCCATCTTTTCCGGTCAGTTTAAGTTCACGCAATGATTCACGATTACCCATACTCTGTGGTTTTACATAGCGTTCCACCATTTCATCTACAGTAGTAGAATAGCGTCCTATCATACAACCTTCTTTACGGTCGATATAGTTTTCCCAAGGACCGTATGCATAGTAATCCACATTTTCAAGTCCGGCATTTACAGCACATACCAGTCCGGCACGATAGAGTTCCTTGGTCTTTGGAGTAAGTTTGACATCCATATCAAGCACCCCATTGGGCAGGAATGTATATATGATTTCAGAATCACAGAGAGAACCACTACGCAAAGTAGTTACCACTACCCTTCCGTCCTTTTCTTCCGTCACATTACATGTACCGGTAGGTTCAAGACCGTTTGAAGTATCGGTAGGACGGCGGTCATTCTCTATGAAACGGTGATTGTCGTACAGGAATCCCTGCTTTCCGTATATCACGTCCAGACCGTTTATACGCAATTCTGTCATACGTCCGGTAGCAGTGTCAAAAGCGGCAAAGATAAAGGCATTACCCACCGTCAATTCCTTCTCACCCTTTTCTACTTTCAGCCCGGCTACCCTGCTATTGGATTTAAGTGCAGGAAGCTTTCCTCTTGATGAAAGTTCAAACTGTTTCTGAGCCACTACATGTCCGGCAGACGACCATTCAGTCGGTTTAGTATTGCGGACATAAAGATTCAGCATAACTTCACTTCCATTCTTTTCTGCTTTACGCAAGTTTGTTCCTGAAACTTTCAGAGCGAAATCCTGCGACATATCAGGAGCTATGGCAGGCAGAAGCATACTGTCTCTTCCAACTGTATTTCCATTCTCAACAGTTTCCCACAACAGTTCATAACAATTCAGCGTAATGAAATCGTATGTATTGTTTATATTTACAGAAACCGTGTTCTTCTTTACATTCTTTCCTTCAAGAGCAAATTTCACATACTGATAAACAGCTTTCACTTCTTTCAGTTTCGGCGATTCCTCTCTCGTTGCAGGAATAATACCGTTTGAACAGAAATTTCCCTGATGAGGTCCTGGGAAATCATATCCAGTATGAAGCCGTCCCTCGTAATTACCGTTCAATATGTCTTTAGGTTCATATATTGCCTGGTCCACCCAGTCCCATATAGCACCACCGATAGTGGAATTACTGCTTTCAATACTTTCCCAGTATTCCTTCAGATTACCTATAGCATTCCCCATGGCATGGGCATACTCGCAGATAAACATCGGTTTGTCGAAAGAATTGACATACTTGTCCATCCAGTCCATACCCGGATACATTTTCGAGTACATATCGCTGAATCTGTTTCCTCCATATTCCTTGCCGTCACGAGTACTTTCGTGATGCACCGGACGCGAATCCAGACGTTTTGCTGCATCATAGCAAGCCTCAAAGTTATTACCGCCTCCACACTCATTGCCAAGACTCCAGAAAATAACGCTCGGATGATTGCGGTCGCGCAAAACCATACGGTCTATACGGTCTACAAATGCAGGAATCCATGAAGGCATACCGCTAATCGACTGATTTGCATGGTCTTCAAGGTCAGCCTCGTCCATGGTATAAAGACCGTAATAGTCGAACATCGCATACATCTTTGCTGCATTTGGATAATGCGATGTACGGATTGTGTTGATATTGTTTCTCTTCATCAACAACACATCCTCAAGCATTGACTCTGTAGTAACAGCACGTCCGTACAACGGATGAGTATCGTGTCTGTTCACTCCCTTAAAGAATACACGTTTCCCATTGATATAAACCAACGATCCACGTATTTCTATATCACGGAATCCATATTTGGTAGAGAATGCCATCTCATCCTTGCCTCCGTTACGCTGTATGACAGACACCGTGTAAAGGTTTGGTGTCTCAGCTGTCCAAGGCAACAGGTTCTTCAGATTGAAACTTACATTCAACCTATCAGTACGTTTCTTATCGGTAAAACTTACAGAAAGTGTTTCTTCAGCCACAGTCTTTCCGTCCGGGTCCGACAGTCTTACCACTATATCCTTATCACCGGTCATACCGTCACGATTGTCAAGAGTAAGTTCCACTTTCATCTTTCCATCCTTATAATCCGACTCAGGAGTAAGTTCTGAAGTAATATAATGGTCTCTTACACTTACCAAAGGAGTGGAATAAATGAAAACATCCCTGAATATACCGCTCATGCGGAACATATCCTGACATTCAAGATACGAACCGTCACTCCAGCGGAACACCTGCACAGCAAGCTTATTGTCCTTCTCTCTTACAAACTTTGTAATGTCAAACTCGGCTACATTGTTTGCTCCCTGAGTATATCCCACATACTTACCGTTGAGATAAACGAATGCCGCACTGTAGATACCCCCGAACTGGATAAATGTACGTTTTCCGTTCCAGTTATCAGGCAAATCGAAATATCTCACATACGATCCGACTGGATTTATACCGTAATTCTTTCCACCGTCATTGAAACCTTTACGGGCATCAATATAAGGAGGAGTGTTAGAATGAGGATACTCTACATTACAATATATAGGTCTGTCATATCCGTGCAT
>CALUIE010000059.1 GCA_944320605.1 uncultured Phocaeicola sp.
TACTTCTTTAGCTAAAAGATACATCAAAGATATTCAGCCACTTATCGTTAGATTACGATTCCTGGTGGCACCACTTTTACAAAACGTAAAATCACGGAAACCGCTGAAATAACTGTATTTCAGCGGTTTTTTCTTTATGTTCTGTCCGCAAAAATATGCAATTTAGTGCAATAAAAAATTGCTGATTCGGTGTTTTTTTTGAGTCCCATGAAAAAAACACCGATATGTACTGATTATTCACCATTAATAACAATACAAAAATCCTCATAACAAAGAATATATCTCATTTTTTTAATATAATTTTGTAGCATAATAATAACCTAATAAGAAACCATATAATTATGTATCCATTAAAATTTAGCCCCATTTTAAAGTCAACTATATGGGGTGGAAACAAAATCATTCCTTTCAAACATTTAAACAGTGATCAACAGCAAGTTGGCGAGAGTTGGGAAATATCAGATGTACCGGGTGATGAATCAGTAGTGGCAAATGGAACTGATGCCGGGAAAAATCTCACACAAATGGTACAAGAATATAAAGGTGCATTAGTAGGAGAATCAAACTATTCACGTTTCAATGGGAAGTTCCCTCTACTCATAAAATTCATAGACGCACAGGATGATTTGTCCATCCAAGTACATCCAGATGACGAATTAGCGATGAAACGTCATAACTCTATGGGTAAAACAGAAATGTGGTATGTTATAGACAACGCTGACGGTAAAGCTCATCTACGTTCAGGACTCTGCAAAAATATCACTCCGGAACAGTACCAACAAATGATTGAAGATAATACTATCTGTGATGCATTGGCTGACTATGCCGTAAAACCCGGAGATGTATTTTTTCTTCCTGCAGGTCGTATCCACAGTATAGGAGCCGGCTGTTTTATTGCAGAAATACAGCAAACATCCAACATTACATATCGTATATACGACTTCAACCGTAAAGATAAAAACGGAAATACACGCGAACTTCATACAGAGCTTTCAAAAGAGGCTATTAACTACAGCGTTGAACCGGACTATCGTACTCACTACACTCCATGCAAAGATCAGCCTGTTGATTTAGTGTCATGTCAATATTTCACCACTTCCGTATATAATCTTTCGGAATGTATGACTATTGATTACTCTGAACTTGACTCTTTTGTAATCTATATCTGTATGGAAGGTGCATGTACAATAAAGGATAACGAAGGTAATAACATCGAAATGCAGGCGGGTGAATCTATACTTTTCCCGGCAACAACTCAGAATCTTGAAGTAACTCCTCATGGCGAAGTTAAGTTCCTTGAGACCTATGTATAATCCGCTTTCCCATTATCATAGTAATTAATAAAATACTCTGCATCTTATTGTCAAAAGCCACAATAAGATGCGGAAATCAACAATTATCACTTAAATACTTGAGTGATATAATATTTTTCACTACTTTTGCAAAATAAAAAATAATCACAACTTGGGCTTGTTTGGTTTTGACAGCGAGAGATGTGGTATGTAAGCATGCAGTGCGTCAGTGATTTGCACTATAATCTCAGTTACTGAACAATTATCTGGCAACGAAAACTATGCTCTCGCTGCTTAATCGAAGTACAGTAGATTAGCTTTATTTCTGTCACAGTGACAGAAACGAGACATCGCTCAAAAGCTCTTGTTCCGAAGCGTTTGATATAGCGGTGCAGCAAAATCGGGAATAGTCTGAGTCTTGTCCTGCGGCTCCGGTGAAATTTAAGGACTAAGGTATAAGTGGGTGGCTCTGGTCTTGCTTATGCACGAAAACCGAAGGCAGAGATAAGCATGTAGAAAGCATATGGCTTCCTTGTTTGGACGAGGGTTCGACTCCCTCCAGCTCCACAAATAAGATTGATAATCAGATTATTACAGGATTTACACCCCGAAATACACCCTAAAATAAAAAGTGATAGTCTGATTATCATTCTTTATATCAAGCACTATCTACAAGTCTTAAATAATTTAACTATTATGATGCCTTGTGGTATTCTATTATATTTTTCGCTGTTTTGTTTGTTCTTATCAAATAAATACGTAACTTTGAAATATCATTTTGGGCTTGACTGGAATTGACAGCGAGTTGGAATGGTATGTAAGCATGCAGTGGGTCGGTAATTTCCACTTAAATCTCAGTTATCAAAATTTTATCTGGCAACGAAAATTATGCTCTCGCTGCTTAATCGAAGTATAGTAGATTAGCTTTATTTCTGCCAAAGTGGTGGAAACGAGATGTCGCTCAAAAGCTCTTGCTCCGAAGCGTTTGATAAAGCGGCACAGCAAAATCGGGGATAGTTTGAGTTCTTCTCCATAGCTCTTACGAAATATTAGGGGATAAGGCATAGGTTGGTGGCTTTGGTCTTGCTTATGCTCGAAAACCGAAGGCAAAGATAAGCATGTAGAAAGCATATGGTTTCCTCGTTTGGACGGGAGTTCGATTCTCCCCAGGTCCACTTTTGATGAGCGGTAAGTATATCATGAAAACTAATGGTGTTTTCTGTATTGCTTGTTGTTTTGTACCTTGAGTTTTTGTGAATACCCCGATTTTGTTACTCCATTCCATCCCCTATGAAATTTTAAAGTATTAAATAATCTAATCCTTTCTGTAAGCGATTTAAGTTGTTTTTCTAAAATTGTTATTTGAAAATATATTAACATGGATGATTAGTTGCTTATAAATACTGACAGTCTTCCTGTTTTGTAATAACCTTAAAAATCAGATCTCTTATGAAAAAGAAAATTTTGTATTTACTTACATGCGTTGGGTTATGTTGGTCTTCTTGTACTAATGAGGTTGATGAATTTATAGGTAATGTTGAACCAAGCACCCGTTCAGTTTCAACTGCCTTAAACGCTAATTTGGCATCGTTATTTACAGGAGGAGCTCCGACATTAACTTCTGCTGAAATTAAAGAAGTTAATGATGCTTATGCAAAAATGACCAGTATAAATTGCTATAGAAATATAGATGAAGCAGTACGCAATAAGACTTCTTATGCTGGAACTATCTTTTTGGATGATACATATGCGTCGGCATATTTTAGAAAAGGAAGTTTAGCTTTTCCTCCTTATGGTATCTTAGCCAGCAGCATGGAACATGAGTTTATTCACATGTATCAAAGAGATGTTCAGGGTAAAAAAGTAGATACTGATAAGGAAAAAAGAGATACAGGTATGATGGAATTTGAATTAGCCTTTTATCAAGGTATTATTAGATATATTCATGCTGGGTATTCTTGGACTTTTAAAGGTGAAGATGGTGACCCTTCATATCAATCGTTATGGACTTCGGGCTTGACTGACCCTTCTTTAATACCTCAATATGAAAGAGAATTTCAAACGTATGTTGCTTCTATATGTGCAAATGGGAAGCCTACATCTATAGATATTAATGAATTCGTAAAGTGGAGCAATATTTTTGGAGAATATAGTAGAGGATATAGTGGAAAAGGATATAAGTTTGGCAATTACGACTATGGTACATCATGCATTAATTCATTACTCAAACTTTATTAAATTTACTGTTATGAAAAAGATATTGTTTTTTTTATTTGCTTTTCTTGCATTTCAATATACTGTTGCGCAGTCAATATTTGAAAGAAAAAGTATCGGTAACAATGTGTATGTATCTACAAATACAAGTGAGAAAAAAGCTGAGTCTATCCGAAATTTCTCATTTGCAGAAGAAAGTTTATATGCACCTCCGGTAATTTTGCAAGGATCAGTTTTTTTAGATGAAATTTGTAATAAATATAAGTCTCAAGGTGTAAAAGGTTGGATGAATATTTTTTTGTATTCGGATTTAAATGGATGTATAACTGATATTACATTAGCTTTTCCTGAAGGCTTAACAGTTACGGATGACGATGTTTCTCTTATACTTTCAACTGCCCAAAAGAAATGCAAATTACAGTTCCCGATAGAAGGTATTTATAAATATAAAGATTGGGCTATTTATGATTATGTCTTCTATTTGACGAATTAGTTATTTTTGATAAACCAATAGAACAATCTTCTTGAATTGTAGTTACCTAATTAAATAGAAGAGTCGTATCAAGCTCGTTTATGAGTAATGATACGACTCTTTTGTTTTTACCATTGTGGAATTATACTACCCAATTTCACTAAAAGAGTGAATTTCGCTATATTAGGGTTGTTTAATCTGTAAATTCCAGATAAGGTACAGCATGGATAGTAAGTTTGTTCTTGTGGCAATAATCTTTTAGTGCTTGAACCGTATATTCAATTTCGGAATCATCACCATGAAGCGGAACGAATGTAAGCGTCTCATCTCCTTTACATTCCAGCATGATGCGGTTGTCCTCTCCGTCAATTGTGATTTTCATTGGTATCAAGACTCCATTGTTTTTCACCATCCCAACAATATTGTAAAGATCCCTTGTTCTTTCCTTCAAACATAAGTCATTGTAAAAATAGAAAGTCTTCCCGGTTTGCAGGGTGATTCCTCTCGTTGTCTTAACCACATAGCCAACGGTCAATCCGCCATTTTCTTTAACGAATAAAGTGCGATAATGGTCTATGTGGTCTGTACCAAAGGATGGGTTGTCAGGATCTAGTCTGCCGTGCGCATTGAATATCACTTTTTCTTCCGACATGTTATACAAATCAGAGTTAATAAAAAGTTTATTGTCACTCACTATAACTTCTGTCTTTGAAGTTTCTTCTGTTTGTTCGGTTTCGATTGATGCTTTTTGTTTCCCACCGCATGCGGTAACTGACAAAACGACAAATGATGCTATAGCGATAATAGTAAATGTCTTAATATTCATTGTTTCTTGGTTTTAATATTAGAAATACCTAAATGTAACTAACTTTCCTGTGATAAATGGAAACAATCTCAAGTCTTCAAAGCTTATTATGCCCGATATAAAATCTTCTCCGTCTTCATGCATTAGAAATGTCTTATTATATATCGAACAACTACTCACATAGACGTCTTTCAGCATTGATGCCTTGATATAGAAATTAAAGGGACATTGTCCCGGTTGTATTTCATAGTCCTTTGGTTTCGCAGTAACATACGCTTCTTTGATGACATTGTTTTCTATCCCTTCTCTGCTTTCTGCCTGAAACGCAATCCCTTCATCATTTAGAGACTCGCACAGAGGGGTTATCTCTGCCATGATACGCTTTCTGTGCGCTAAGCGCATTTCATTCAGCTCTTTCATTAGGAATCCGTCTTTTTTCAATCCTTCGATAAGGGCTTTGCATTGTTCTTCATTATCGCCATAGCCTGATTCTATGAGTAGTTTTTTCATTGCGTTTTCATCATTGCCCTTGTTATACATCACCCCGAATGCCAGTTTTTGAAGCGTATTGTTTATCATGTCGTACTGTTTGACTTTTTCTTCGAATACGGCATCTTCTTCATAATAATATTTCGACCATTCTTGAAGCTCTGTAAAGGGTGTAAGCCCTTGGAACTTTCTGTTAGACTTGCAAGCGGCTTCATATTCTTCTTCTGTTTGCCACGGCAGCCCATACCTTTCGCGTACGGCATCTTCAGGCGATTGTAACACTTTACTTCCATTACTACAACTGCTTACTAAAACTATTACAAATAAGCCGATAATCGAATAGCAAAACTTTTTCATATTTACTCTTTTTTATTGGGTTATTAATTGTCTATTTTTACATGAATCGGCATGTCATGATCCATATCTTCATGTTCATAATCGCTATGTCCCCCATTGTCGCCAAAAAAAGTTATCCATATCCATAGAATAAAACCGATAACAGCACCTATAATCATGGTAGAAATGCCAAAGATTTCTTTTATGCCAAATATCCAAAATATCAACCAAAAGAAAAATGAGCCAACTCCACAAAATATGAGTATAGGAAGAACATATTCCTCGAATAAAACCCATAAATATATAGCCGCATGAAATAGAAGCCAAATTCCTAAGATAACGGCAATTCCAATAAAAATAATTTCCATAATAAAAGAGAATTGGGTCTTGCAGCTTCCTTGAGTACCCTTTAGTTTAAACCACGAAGCGTGGAACTGCAATGCCCACGTCTTAAGTTAGAGGTCCTGAGAAAACCTTGTAGTACAGATATGGTGATAGCAGCCCACGCTATAGCGTGAGAACCACTATGCTATCCTTGTACTACGTTCGAAGTTTCTCAGGTTTCTAACTTACAAGATAAGCATAACGCTTCTTCAAAATTCTAATATGTCTGGACAGAGTTACCTCCATCCGCTTGCAAAGATAGTCAATTTTATTGAAATCCAATCAAATACTATCAGATTACATTCTGAATCCTTTGGATTTTTGTTCTCTCTGCACCGAATTACGCAGATTCTGCTGTAACTTTTCCCATTGTTCCTTGAACCATTGTACTATGGGCTGTCGGTTAATGGTCAGCATCAACTTATGTCCCTCGGTCAAATCGTCCTCAATCTTGCAAACTGCATCCTTTATTTTGAATGACTGCCTATGCTGCGTGGAGTACAGCTTGCCACTGCAAACGATGGGCTTCCTTTTAGCCAAAAGTACGTCTATCATTTCCTGTGTAAATCCAGCTGACTTGCAGAACTTCTCCATTTGCAGCATTTCTCTCATAACGGGGAACCATTTGAAAGCTTTGCCGATGATTTCGTTCAGCTCTTCTATTTTCTTCACCTTCATGTTCAACTCCTGTCGGTGTACCTCCTGCTGGCAGTGTGTCTCTGTGCTGTGACGCTCTTCCTGCATCCTCATGTGGTCGTTCAGCAGACGAATCTGGTTGTCACGTTTGTCTATTTCACCCTGTAGCTTTCCGTTGGCTTGTTCCAGCTCCTTCAGCTTACCGCTACCGAAAAGAGAACCGACACCGCTGGCAATGGCTGTCATGGCATCCGTAGCCTTGTTTTTCAACTGCTCGGTTCTGGCTTCACTTTTGATTTTAGCCAGCTCGCTTTCCGCCCGTTCCTTTTCGGCAAGCAACAGACCGATATTTTCCTGTATGTCCTCAGTCTGGTTCAGCAGGTCACGGTAGTATTGGGCGGTGGTGGTATGCCGGGCTTCCGAGCCGACAATGCCTCGCTTCAATCCGTATTTAGCCATAGCCAGTGCATACCCGTCCTGATAGGCTTTCAGCTTATGCCGGGTCATGATGTCATTGGCTGACAGCCGTGCTGTACCGCTCGGCTTCTTGCGGTAGTTCTTCTTCACCAGTTTTTCCGACTTCTTCTTTCTGCGTTCGGTCTGGACGATAGGGATGAGGGTGGCATGGATATGGGGTGTTTCCTCGTCCATATGCAGCACAGCCGAAACCACGTTCTCGCTGCCGTAGGTACGTTTCATCCATTCCACGCTGTCCCTGCACCATTCATCCAGCTTGCCTGCCTGCTCTATCTGCTTCATGTCCTTGGGGCTTCCCGATAGGATGAAGCGGATGGCACGTACCTGGTTGGTTCCGATTTTGCGTGTCAGTCCGGCACTTTTCAGCCTGTGGCTGATGGCTTCGTTGCGGTTGGTTACTCCACCGGGGAACTCAATCAGCTCACGGTTGAGATGCGTCCGTGTCGGATCTGCGTTCTTCGGGGTGGTCTTTCTTTCAATGTGGTCGGACATCTTGCTGTCCGACCCGTGCGCTTTGTCAAGATGCAATACTGCGAATCCCATGTTCTTCCTTTCTTTCTGATTCGTTAGACATTTGTTTTCTTACCTCTCTTGGGGGCGGCATAGCCGTTCATCGGGGGTGTCCAGAGGGGTGGAACCCCGTTGGCTCATTGGGGGATTTTTAGCGTTACTTGTAATGCGGCTCGAAAAATCCCCTAATGAGCTACGACTTTTTCAGCATGGAAAAGTCCACGCGTCCGTCCCTACATGCTGAGCCCTCTGCCCCGTTTGGCAGGTTCCTCTCCGGTGGCTTCTTTTCCCTTCTGTCGGCTTGCTGTTTCAGCTTTCATCCGGATGGCTTCCGCCTGCTTTTCGGCTCTCTGCTGTTGTAAGTATTCGTTCAAGTCCTTGCATCCGCTGTAAATCTGCGAAGCGTCCCGGATGTATCGGTCTCTGCCGTATTCCATGCGGATTTGCCGGAGTGCTTCCAGTCCTGCATGGTCGTTGTCGAAAAAGCAGTGGATGCGTTCGTAATTGCCCAACGGATAGAGAGCCTTGTTTACATTCGATACGGAGTTCAATACAATGTAGTCCTGCCCGTCCAACTCCGGATAATTCGGGCAGCTCTCCTGTCTCAATGTCAGAAAGGAAAGGTAGTCCATGAAACCCTCGAACACATAGCAGGCAGTCCTTGCTTTTCCCGCCTGTCTGATGTGGGAGATTTCCTTGGGCGCGATGCAGCCCTTGAAATAGGGGTTACGAACCTCAAACCCACCCGAGCTGTTAGGAAAGGCGATGGCAAAGTAACGCTTGCCGTTGTGGGTGTAACGGGCTTCTCTACATTCTCTTTTTGCCAGCTCCAAATCTATTCCTCTACCTTGTAAGTAGGCAAGCAGGGCAGGAGACGATAACGGTACTATCTCCAGCTGCTGGAAGCTCGGACTGAAAGAGTCCTGCTTGCCAAAGGAGAAAGATACCGGGTGTACATGCGGTGTCTGTTCCGCAATCCGCTCCAGCAGGTAAGGTACATGGTCGGTAGCATACAGGTGTGCAGCCAGTTCAATGATACCGCCCCCTTTCCCTAAACCGAAGTCGTACCACTGGTTGCGTTCGGTGTTCACTTTGAAGGAAGCCTCTGTTTCTTCCCTCAAGGGAGATTTGTACCAAAGGTTGATACCCTGCTGTTTGACGGGTGAATAACCCAGGCTGTGCAGGTAGTCAGCCAGATTGATTTGTTTTGCAGTCTCGATGTTCATAAGGAAATCGTTTTAGTGAGTACGTTGATTATTTCTCTTTTTGCCCGTAACTCTTAAAAGTATGCGGTCAGTACAATCACTTCACTAAACTCCTAATATATAGACCCCCGGAATAAAGTGAAGTGATTTGTCTGTTTCTGAAATCACTTCACTAAATTGTCGTATATATAGGATACGGGAATAAAGTGAAGCGATTTTCGGGATTGTCGGCTAATAGTGGTAATCGGGCTTGAAGGAATACTTCCTGCCGTTTTCCTGCACTATCATCCGTTTGTTGCGCAGCATGGTGATAAGCGCCACTGCATTCTGGTGATTCAGTCTAACCCCTTCTGCCAGATAAGTCCTGATTAAGGTGTCTTCCAGCTCCTTGTAGCCGTATTCCTCTTTCAGTGCAAAAGCGGCTTCCAGTGCGGCACGGTGCTGCGGTTCTGAAATATCCTTGTAAGGGTCAAACTTTTCAACCGAGGGTCTTCCCGGCTTCCTTGCTTCCGGCTTGTAACCTTCCGCAAGTTCGGGCAGGGCTCGGTCGTTGATGCGGAATGCAAAAGGCTCGAAGTCCATCGCCCGGATGTGCATGGCGGAAACATGGCTGATGTCGCTGTTCCCCTTGTCCTTTTCCACCAGCAGGACTGTTTCCGCCTTGTTGTTCAGCTCCGTACCGATGTGCCCTCTTGCGTTCTCATCCCCCTTGTTCTGATGCAGTATCGTATGGATATGAATCTGCCTGTCGTCCGTCCATTGCATCAGCTTGGATATGATGCGGGTGGATTCACCGGGGCTGTTGATGTCGTACACCATATCCCGGATGCCGTCTATGATGACCAGCCCAATATCCGGTGAGTGGTAGATTGCCTGCTCTACAATGCTGATGCGCTGTTCCGGGGTGTATTTTCTCAAAGCGAGAAACTCCAGATAATCGCTGTCCCTGTCGTCGGGCAATCCTGCCATCCGCAGGATCCGCTTCATCACTTTCAGGCAGTGGTAGGGGCTTTGCTCCGTATCTATATAAAGCACTTTCCGCTTTTCCTCGGGCAGTTCAGCCGCATATCGTAACACGGTACCATTCTTCAATGCAGCGGCTACGATAGCCGATACGTTGAAGGTCTTCTTGCTCTTGGCTTTGCCGATGGATGCGCTTAAATTTCCCAGCGTCCCGATGACAGAACCGTGTACTTTCAAAATTTCGGGGGCTTTCTCGTAACATCTTGACAGACTTAGCCGGGATTCCTGCCAGAGGATAACGGCTTGTTCGGGTGATATTTCTTTTATATAGTCCATAATCACCTCCTTTATCTGCGTCCTCCGGTTTTCTTGCCAGCCAGTTCCAGCGCCAGTTCTGCATCTACGATAATCTTGCGTCCAATCTGGGTAATGGCTTTGTCTATTTTTCCGCTTTTCTTGATGCGGTTGGCTGTGGGCAGGCTGCACCCGAAAAGCTTGGCTATGCCGAGTATGCCGTACACGTACTTTCTTTCCGTGTCGGTGGTCGGCTGTGTTTGCACTTCTGCCTGTACTGAAGCGTGTCTGCTTAGAAAAAGGAACTCTTCGCCTGTCATCTGCCAGACGGGTTTCATTAACAGTTCTTTGAGGTTGTTCATCGTCCGTATGATTACTTGTTTGACAATAGCCCTGCGCACAGGCTGTTTCTTCTGTTCTCGAACGATGCAAAATTAGGTAGGGTTTTGAGTGGTAAGTATGTGGATGATAGATACGGATTGTTCTGTTATATCGCTGAATATCAATAAATAAAAATACCACTCAAAAATTATTTTGAGTGGTATAAGTGGTCATGTCGTAAAATATATTGGAATATCACGAGTTATCGGAATATTCCGTCCATTTCCTTGGCGAACTTTTGGTTGGGAATACTGGGTAAATCGGAGACGGGTTCCCTGTATTTGGACTTGTAATAGTCTTCATCAATATCCAGGTGTTTCAGGATGGCTTCCTTCCATTTGTCCTTATCCTGCTCTGGCAACTGTTCCTTCATCAGGGAAATCAGATAGCATACCCGTATCTTTTCCCTTGGCTTTATTTTCAGTACGCACTGGCGGGGATGCAGATTCATGCAGGCATAGAAATCCGGTGCGGTAATGTCTTCAAACTGTTCCCCTGCACAAACTTCATGAATGAGGGAAATCAGCTTCATGCTGAAATATTCAGGCAATCCGGCAGTCGTAGCTGTAGCCGATGCGGTTGCCGTTTCAGTTTCCGGCTGGCTGTCTGTACGGTTCTGCTCGTCTGCTTCGTTCGGCTTGCTTTCTTCGTCCGGTACATATTTGGTCAGGATGCCCATGAAGTGTACGCTAAGCAGGTAGATGTCATCGCAATGGTTTTTCATGTATTGCCGGGCCTCTTTCCGGAGAAGGGTTTGCTGCTCATAAAGATGGTCCAGCTGGGCTTTCTCCTTTTCATATTCAGCCTTGCAACGCTCATATTCTCTTTCCGCCAGCTTTTCCTCTTCGGGTGTATGCTCTCGGTAGCCGATAGAATCATAGCGGTTGTTGGCTTCGTTCATCGGTTTGCGCAGCCTGTTCACCACTTCCATCTCTTCCCTGATGGCTTCCTTGTAGCTGTCTGCGTATTGGTTGCATACACGCATAATCACCTCATCATGGGGAAGGCTGTAAGATTCATAAAGCCGTGTGTATTCTTTGACTTCCTTTTTCAGACTTTTCAGCAGTAGGGTACATGGCTCTGGCGGTGTATGAAGCACCAGTTCAAGGATAGCTTGTTCAAAAGCCTTTATATCGCTCCATTCCGAGTAGAAATCAACGATGAATTTCTGCTTTTCAAAAGAGAAAGTATGGCTTACAATCCAGTCTTTGCAGATTCTGTTCAGTTCTCCGTATTGAGGTATGAGGGTTGTTATCGTATTCATGTTTATAGGAGATTAAATTTGTTCATTGCCTGAATTTTGATGTCGTCTGCTATGTCAATATAAGGTTTCATGGCTTTGTAGTCGCTATGCCCTGTCCATTTCATGACCACTTGCACCGGAATGCCCAGAGCCAAAGCATTACAAATAAATGTGCGTCTGCCAGTATGGGTGCTCAACAAGGCATATTTAGGTGTGACTTCGTCTATTCGTTCATTTCCCTTGTAGTAGGTTTCCCGTACAGGTTCGTCTATTTCTGCCAGTTCTCCTAACTCTTTCAAATACTCGTTCATCTTCTGATTACTTACCACTGGCAATGCTTTATTGTTTTGGAAAGGAATATCTTTATACTTTTCAAGAATAGCTTTGCTGTGGTCATTCAGCTCAATAATAAGGCTGTCAGCCGTTTTGATGGTGGTAATTTCTATGTGTTCCTCTTTCACGTCGCTGCGTTTCAAGTTATATACATCAGAATGCCGAAGTCCTGTGAAGCAACAAAATAATAGAACATCCCTTACTCTTTCAAGGTATTGTTTGGCAGCAGGTATCTGGCAGGCTCTGATTTTGTCCAATTCATTCCGGGTAAGGAATATTACTTTTTTCGGTGCACTTTTCATTTTGGGCATGAATTTGTCATAAGCGGTGTTTTGATGATACCCTTTTCGGTTAGCCCAACGTAAAAACCATTTCAAGAACTTGATTTGCTTAGCTATGGAAGTGTTGCGCATATCTTTATCACTGCGTAAGTAATCTATATACTCATTGAAGTGTCTTTCCGTCCAGCTCTCAAATGTCGTGTTCGGATCAAAAGTTGCGATGTGCTTTTTTACTGTTGCAAACTTCTTTAGAGTAGAGGATGACCAGTCATTTTGTTTGCTGCATTCGGCAACAAACTCATCAAAGACTTTCATGAAGTCTAATTTCACTTCCTCTTTCTCATGATGGCTCTCTTCCTTTTCTCCTTTCATCTTTAGATTGAAAGCCTCTTTGATTTGTGCAGGGGTGGGCATTATGTCTTGTACTTCGAACTCCTTGAATACATTCTGTATCTCGGTGTATTGACGCAGTAGTTCGGTGTTGATTTCTGATGCGCTTTGTTTCAGCTTATTGGTACAGCCGTTTCTTACCCGTTGCTTGTCTGCATCCCATTTCTCCATATCAATCCGATAGCCTGTTGTAAACTCAATCCGTTGGCTTGCAAAAACGACACGCATACGGATGGGTACATTTTGAGTGATAGGAATGCCATCTTTTTTGCGGCTTTCCAGTGCGAAGATGATATTTCTCTTGATGTTCATAAACTGGGTGTATTTGAAAAGTTACACCCGAAAGTACACCCAATAATTGAGATATGCAATGATATTAAGAGATATTTAGATAGATGATAGCTAAATATAACTATTTAATAATCTGAAGTTTGATAGATTATGATATTTTATGAAAAGGTTCGAGAGACTCCCTCCAGGTCCACAAAATAAAAGACCACCTAAAAAATCGGCGGTCTTTTATTTTTTTACTATTTCTGTTCATCATACATTGATTTCACTTCAGCATCATCAATCACCCTATTATATAATACCACTTTCCTAACATATCCATGAGTATTTAATAAGAAATCCAAAGCATCTGTCTTTATTTACGTACTGCCAGGAGAAACGGACACAAGAGAACCATTTAAATATAACTTCATTTCATTTTCCGAAGCCGTCATAACAACATGATTCCAACCTTCTTTATTAATTTTCTTGCTTCTTAATCTTCCAGGATTTGCATATAAAGTACCATTTGTCAAATCACACGAAACAGTTTTATATCCCTTACCAAAGGCATTATAACCTTTTTACCGAATAATGAATAATTTACTGCTATTCTTTTGTGTATATGGTGGAAATGTGGGAAGAAGCCTAATAAGAAAAGAGAGTTAAGTATTTGATATTTCAATACTTAGCTCTCTATGTACCCAGACCCGGGGTCGAACCGGGATGGATGTTACTCCACTGGTGTTTGAGACCAGCGCGTCTACCGATTCCGCCATCTGGGCTTATTTTCTAAATTTTTTGTCGGAATGAGGCGACTCGAACGCCCGACCCCTACGTCCCGAACGTAGTGCGCTACCAACTGCGCTACATTCCGAGTAAGAATTTTTTGTTTGCGGATGCAAAGGTATTCATAAAATCGGTATTTGCAAAACTTTTGTAATATTTTTTACCTTACAGTATAAAATCTCATTGTAAGATATAAGAAAATTCATACATTTGACCTGCAAACATATATAAGATATAAAAAATATGACAACAATATATCTTGCACGACACGGACAGACAGAAGAAAACCTGATGAGGATTTTTCAGGGACATCTGCCGGGAACACTGACTGCCGATGGCATTGAGCAGGCAAGAGACCTTGGAAAGGAGCTCGAGAACGTCAGCATTGACTGTATTCTAAGCAGTGACTTGAAACGTGTAATTGACACCGTCAACTATGCCATGGCAGACAAAAATCTGCCCTGGGAAAAGACAAAATTGCTCAGAGAAATAGATTGGGGAAAATGGACAGGGCTAAAGATAGACTCAGTCGATAAACAGAATTCTCCTGAAGATGCCGAAACCAAAGAAATGCTTTATGAACGTGGAAAGCGTATAGTGGAATATATAAAGGAGAAATACTCCGGGAAAAATGTATTGGTAGTGGCACACGGACTCATCAACCGCTCCATTCAGGCCCATATATTGGGAGTAGATATAAATGAGTTGTACAATATACCACACATGAAGAATGCCGAAGTGAGAAAATTCACTATAGATTAAAAAAATAAAGTTATTAACAGCTGTGCATAAACCTGTTAATAACTTTATTTTTTATCTTATATATTCCGGAAATCAAGGATGAACCAGAGTTCCTATGTTTTCGCCGGACATAACTTTCTTCAGATTACCTACTGTATCCATATCGAATACGATGATAGGCAGATTGTTTTCCTTACACATACATGTAGCTGTCAGATCCATAACCTTAAGTCCGCGTGCAAGAACTTCATCGTATGTGATTTCATCAAACTTGGTTGCAGTAGGATCTTTCTCAGGATCAGCAGTATAGATACCATCTACACGTGTTCCCTTTAACATCACATCAGCTTCAATTTCAATACCTCTCAATGAAGAGCCTGTATCTGTAGTGAAGAACGGATTTCCTGTTCCGGCAGACATGATTACCACTTCGCCGTTTTCCATTGCCTCGATGGCTTTCCATTTGGTATAGAACTCACCTATCGGTTCCATGCGGATTGCTGTAAGCACACGCGTCTTCACACCTGCCGCTACAAGAGCAGAGCTAAGTCCAAGGCTGTTGATAACTGTAGCAAGCATACCCATCTGATCGCCTTTCACACGGTCGAATCCCTTGCCCGCACCGCTCAGTCCGCGGAAGATATTACCACCGCCAATCACAATACCAATCTGCACACCCATATCGTGGATTTCCTTAATCTGCTGTG
>CALUIE010000060.1 GCA_944320605.1 uncultured Phocaeicola sp.
CCAAACATCGCAGTTTGCACTATTCTTACCTTCACCTTCGTTTACTCCGGAGTTCCTTACAGAGTTCCTACTGAACTTTGCTCACTGAAAGCCTTTATAAGCAAGTTGTTGTCATTAAGATTTGTTCTAACTGTATGTTCTTCCTCATTTATGGTAGGGGCTGTTCCTTCAGAATACAAATGATAGTTTAAGTTAACTGTAGGAGCCTCAGTTTCATTGGCATCTGAATAAACCTCATCCACAACAGCAAAAAACTCATTGTTTACAAAGAATACAGCACGGCGATGATTGATATTGCCCACAAGAGTAACGATATCAGATTCTTTACCCACCTTTGTTCCTGCCACATACGGAGTATTCTCAGTTACTATAACTTCATAATCAGAAGCAGACTTGCTGGCAACAAAACGTCCCAATCTTTGCGATTCCTTTATATCCGTATTATTAATAGACATAGTATTATGCATTGTAGAACGCCTGTACTGAGCTCTTAA
This sequence comes from uncultured Phocaeicola sp., assembly GCA_944320605.1. Lineage (GTDB taxonomy): Bacteria > Bacteroidota > Bacteroidia > Bacteroidales > Bacteroidaceae > Phocaeicola. The sequence continues at coordinate 495 of CALUIE010000060.1, forward strand.
TTTTTGCGACGCATTATCTGTAGAAGAATAAATACGACAACCAGCATCAGGTAAGAAGTTGGTTTTGTTATACCATAAACTGAAAGTTCCGTTATCCGGCTGACAATGCCATCCGGTTTTTTCCATAAGGTTATTTTTCAACACCATCATTATACCTTTTTCAGAGCCATTTTTAACACTCCATTCCTTGCTACGGAACATATAGTATCCGCCTTCCTTATACATCTTGCTTGTCCATCTTGGCTGTATTCCGCCTTTGGAACTGGAACCTTCCCAAGCCATCCATTTCATTTCATTATCCTCCGGGAATAGCTGAGAATATTTCTTCAGATTCCTAATCAATACACTTCTACTCCAAGAGGCCGAACGCGTATCATTAAAGTTATCCACCGTATAGTCAGGATAAATCATATCCTTCACGAAATCCATGGAGTTTTTAAGTTTGCTGACATAATCGGACGGAAGGGAACCTACCTTTCCATTTGCCTTTGCAACCTCATACACAGCCAAACAGTTGGAAACAACCCCGATATGATAATGCAAGTCAAGTTCGCAATGCACACCGTCGGTCAAGAACTGTTTTTCTATATCAAGTCTCTTAAGTCCTTCTGCAAGCCATTGCTCTGCATTCTTAAATTCAGGCATCAATATTGCAGCTGTAGCCATTGCCTGTCCCTGTGTAAGATAAATATTATCTGTACCGTTAGGATTCAGATTTATCATTTCCACTGTTTCTGCCATGGCATTCAGCACTGTTGACAGCCATTCCGGAGTAAAATTAGGAGACGACAAATAATAATATATGATATTCAATTGTCCCAAAAGTCTTTCGGCAGGCTGCAAACCTTTCCACTCATATCCTTCCTCAAGTAAAGAAATATTCGGGTTATCATATTTCTTGTTAGGACAAGGATATGTTGCCATCCAACTTGAATATACATCAATCCAGTTTTTTATATAATCTTCGTTCTTAGTAGCAGCGTAAGCCTTTGCTTGCGGTTCCATCCACTGATGACGGTGCTGTTGGTAATAAAACTCATTACTTGTAATACCATCAGGTCTGTATCCCCAGTTTATAGTACCGTCGTCTTTCTTGAAAGAATAATATTCATCGTCTGAGGCATCAGAATTTCCTTTATTATCTTTAACATAGCTTGAAACACAGAACTTATATTCCAAAGCCTGATTTGCTTTATTAATATCAACAGCTGAAGCCGTAGGATTAATCAGATCAACATTCGGATTGAGAATATTTGCTCTGTTCCTATAATATTCCAACAATTCATAAGCCGCTAAATAATGTTCGCCAGCCTCATAGTGTCGTTTTACCTTTTCAAGTCCGGGATAATCCAAATTAAGTTTTGAGAAAACATCGCCTTTAACCACTTCGTTTGGTTTGGTTTCTATAGGTAATGTAGGTTCTTTGATTCCATCCGGCACGAAAACACCGGAGTCGTCAGTACATGAATTGAGCATCATCGCTCCGCCAAGTAAATAGAAAAATAGCTTTTTCATAATACTTAAAAATTAAGATTTATAATTGAACATTTAATTTCTCTTTCGCAAAGTTCTAAAATTCAATACACTACCTTAATATAGGTTGTGCCATTTTATTACAAGACTGTCCAATAGGTTTTAATCTTGTGCAAAAACATTTTAATTTTGTACATCACATGTATCACAATATACAAATAGACATAAAATTATATTTGATTTTCACAAAAAACCAAAGTCTAAGTTTCCATTTGTCAAACTAATAAGCAACACTATTTATTACGCATTCAAGCCTTTTAAACATACCTCCAACAGCAACTTCCACTCCTATTTTTCCTTCAGAATAACCTTCATCTGTAAATTTTGCATTGATTTCAGGATATTCATTTACAGAAGTTACAGGATATATAACAGTGATATATCTCACAGGAGTACTATCTGTTTTCTTTACATCATACGATACGGATGTACGCGGTGTCTTCTCATTGTATTTCACCGACTGCCATCCTTCTTTTTCATTCATCGTCATCACTTGTTCAGAGAAACATTGTAACTTCACATTACTGTTGACATTGTAATTGGTATATATGATATTATTTTCCGGTACCAAATTAACATCCGAAGGAGTCTCACACAGATGATAATTAAGATTAACAGTACCAATGGCGTTTCCTATAGCCTCATCTACAAGCACAAAGTATTTCTTATCGACAAAAAACACTGTACGCCTGTGTTTGAGGTTTGAATAATGCTGATTTTCCGTTACAAAAATCTGTACGCTTCCTTCAGGTTGCCACAACAACGTCCGGGAATCGGTAGTCTCTATATTCTTACCATCCAATGTAAGGGTATTATGTACCTGAGTCTGACGGAACCATTCTCTTTGTGCATTCACAGTTTCATCTCCGGCATATATATAGCATCCACTGTCTGTAAAGAGTCTTTTGCCGTTAAACCAAAGCTCGAAAGTAGCGTTATCAGGCTGGCAATGGAACCATGCAGGAGGTCCTGCCTTCAACACCATCACCAAATCATTCTGCTTCCAACCGCTACGGAATGTAAAGAAGCCGGATATTTTAGAAGCATGTGATTCGTATGGAAGTAAAGTTCCTTCTTTTCCGCCGGTGGCATAATACCTCATCCAGTCAGAGTCCGGGAATATGTCAAGCCACTCATTATAATTCCGTTTTATAGCTGATGCAGAACCCAACTTCGTATCTCCAAAGCATGGATGCATCATATCCGGAAAACATATATTGGTGTAAAACTCTATCATATTCCTTATCGTGGACAAATATTCGGGAGGAAACACATTGTTCGCATTATTGATAGAAGTCATCCTCAAAGCTCTGCAAAAAGTATTTATGGCTCCAAGATGATAACTCGGATCAAGTTCATTCTGACCTCCGTCATCATAAACTTGATTCTTTATTTCAGCATTAAGTTTATCTACTCCACTGTCTGCCCACGCCTTAGCTCTCTTGAATTCTGGGAAGAATATTCCGGCATACACCATTCTCTGCGCCTCGAAAAGGAGGTGATTACCTTGTTTGGAATAATCATCAATTATCCGTTCGCAATGACGCGAATAATTCCAAAGAAATGTCATCAGAAAATCCGGGGTAAAATTCGGTGACCCATTGAATAGCAAGAACTGTAATATCTGATCTTCAATGCGATGGCTGGTTTCAAGCTGACGCCAGGCATATTTATAGTTCTCGCGTTCTTCTGCTGTTCCGTCTTTTTGGCTCATAGGATTCTTCTTTATCCAATCGAGATACTGAAACACCCATTCCTTGGCATATTTTTCATCTTTAGTCCTATAATACACTTTTCCCATGGGGACAAACCAATAATGACGATGAAGCTGATAGCGAAGTTCATTGTCTTTAACAGGCCAATAAGTCCAGTCTATTTCACCGTTGCTATCGTCATAATCATACGAAGGATAACCGTCTTTTGCATGGAATTTATGCTCAAGTGCATCATCCGCCCATTGTTGGTCGTTTGCCGTAATTTGATAACTGTCTAAATCAAGCTCTGGTTGCTCTATACCTGTCCTACTACGATAATAAGAAAGAAGGCTCTCTGCCGCAGAAAGATAATCACCATTTGAATATAAAGCCTTTACTTCCCCTAACCCGGGGTAATCCAGATTTAAAAGTTCAAGAATACTTTTATACTTCAATCCAGGATCATCTTTCATATCCGCTCTAATTATAACCGCACTGTTTCCCGCAATACTTACTTTATCACTATATGTTTTCGTAGCGTAATATTTCTTTTCTCCGACTTCCAAAGTATATGTGACAGGAGTATTGGCTTCTATTTTTATAGAAGGAACCAAAGAATAGAATATCACCGATTTTCCGTTTACTGATATACCGCTTATTGATAAATTAGGTTCAGACTTATTGTCAACTTTAAAATATCCGTCTTCTGTGAGTTGACTATAAGCCCTTCCCATAAGTTTTAACTGTTCGCAAGAAAATACTCCTGTTCCTTGTACTTCCTCAGGCAGTGTAAACTCAAATCTTACCAGACCGAACACCCTGCCAAACTTAAGTTTCTTATCAGACATATTGAACGCTGATACCAATAAGTCATTTTTAGCCAGATATGACAGATCATCACATATCGGAACTTCATTTACTCTACATTGTAAGCCAAAATACTCACCTTTTTGAGAAGTAGATACCTTATCCGGTATCTGTGTATATATTGCAATATTTGAATTTCCGACTATTGACGTTCCTTCGAATGTGGCGGTATTTGTCTTATCATCCACACTTTTACATACAAAAGCTGTAAATCTTCCTTCATCAATCAATTGGCGTAACGGAGTTGCGTTAGTAGTACCAGACTCCATTCGACCTATATATATAGTATCACCTGTAAGCCATCTCACTTTAGGAGCAGTTCCTTCAACATCAAAAACAGTACGCGATTGCGGAGCCTCATCCCCAAGAGTCTGTATGGCAGGAACACTTAAAGTAATCTTCTCTCCGTCCTGACGGATTATAATATCTTCATCCGAACATGAAGAGCCAATAACGATTATGGCTATTATTGTTACTACCCTGAGGAAATGTTTTGTTTTCATGGTATTTGCCTTTAAAAGGTCAATAACTATCTTTTTCGGTTTCATGTATTTTCAAATAAAGTTTATTTCATAATATTATCACTATATCAACAAAGGTCCGTCTTTTTATTATTAAACGCTTTCTATATTGTTGATGTTCATTACCATAACATCTTTAACATTTCAATTTTGAACAAAATTGTTTTAATATTGTCTAATACCACTTTAAAGCAAAATACAATGCATATTATATGGAGACTTAAAAAGGATTTAAAGGTCGCATAATATACAAATATAGCTTACGTTTATGTAAACCACAATTTGGTTTGTACTAAACGTAAGCTATATTTATAAAAACGCAATTTGTATTTATAGATTTATTCAACAAATAATAAAGTTTTCAACGTGAACTTCACTTTATTTCTGTTGTTTAATATATTCAGTAGGGAGGCACCCAATATATTTCTTAAAACTGGTTGCAAAATAAGACGGGGTACTGAAACCTACCATTGTACTAATCTCGGCTATATTGTAACGCCCCTCTTTAAGCAAACGACATGCCTCTGAAAATCTTATCTTCTTTATAAACTCTATCGCTGATTCTCCCGTAAGAGCTTTCAACTTGAGATGAAGATTGGAACGGCTCATATTCATACGGCTGGCAAAATCTTCTGTAGAGAAATCCGTATTGTCAAGGTTTTCCTTTACTATTTCTACTGCACGTTTCAACAGTTCCTCATCAACAGGGTTGAAAGTAACTTTTTCAGGCTCTACACTCAAAGTCTTTGAATAATACTCAATCATACGATGACGAGTACGCATCATATTCTGTATTTTGGTTATAATTACCGACAGAGAAAAAGGTTTCTGAATATAATCATCTGCACCCATTTCCAAAGCTTCCTTCTGTGCGGACAAATCGGTCTTGGCAGAAAGCATTATAACAGGGATATGAGATGTAGAAATGTTTTGCTTAATATTCTTACATAATTTTACTCCATCCATCATAGGCATCATTACATCGGTAATGACAATATCCACAGTATTGTTTTTCAAAACATCAAGAGCTACTTCACCATTCTCTGCCTGAAGCACACTGAATACTTTCGATAAACCCGACTTAAGATAATGCCTTACTTCATCATTATCCTCAACAACAAGTATTGTACCTCTTACAGAACAGTCTGTCTCTTCATCGTCACCTTTTATGCCATCTTCTGAATCAATAAAAAACATCTCTTTAGTATTGGTAAAATGTGCCGGTGCTTCCATGTCTGTCTGCTGATCAGCCATCTCCCCTTCCTTATACACAGATTCATCCTGCGGAATAAAAACAGAAAACGTACTTCCTTTGCCAGGCTCACTATCCAATTCTATCCTGCCATGATGAAGTTCCACTAACCTTTGAACTAACGAAAGTCCGATACCACTTCCCACATGTTCTGAATCAAGCTGGAAGAAGCGTTCGAAAATTTTCTTATGCTTGCTGGGAGAAATACCTATTCCGGTATCAGAAACACTCAATATAAGGAATCCATCATTCAATGACAAATTTACAGTAATACTACCCTCATTGGTATATTTAAAAGAATTCGAAAGAAGATTATTCAGAATAATCTCAACGTATTTGGCATCAGCAAGTACCTCTGTTCCTTCCAAATCGGATATCAGATTATAGGACAAAGATTTATGTCTTGCCAGCTTTTCATAAAAGGAAAAACAATCTTTAACTGTAGAATATATATTGGTTTTTATCACCCTTAATTTAAAGACACCAAGCTCCGCTCTCCTATAATCCATTAGTTGGTTAACTAAATGTAACAAACGGGTAGTATTCCTCTCCACAAACCCCAACTGTTCTTTCATCCATTTATCGGTAGTACGTACTTTCATTTCCTGAATAGGAGCCATAATAAGCGTAAGAGGAGTACGTAACTCATGCGAAATGTTTATAAAGAAACGCATTTTCATCTGACTTATCTCTTCCTGATGAATCTTTTCCTTATGTTCCATCTCCAACTTCGTCTGCATCTGTTTTTTTACCCAAAAATGTCTTAACACAAGAGATATTGCAATAACTAAAAAAACAAATATAAGTATCCTTGCCCACCATGTTTCATACCATACCGGAAGGATACGGATATAAAGTGAAGTAGGATTATTATTCCATTTTCCGTCATTATTTGCAGAACGTACCTTGAAACAATATTCACCATGTGGAAGATTTATATAAGATACGGAACGAGGTGATTGCGTCACAAGCCAATTATCATCATATCCCTCAAGTATATACGAAAAAGTATTATGTTTTCCTGCAAGATAATTTGATACAACGAATTTAAGCGTAAAAGAGCGTTGAGAATTATCAAGTGTAATACTGTCGGTATCTGAAATATGCTTTTTCAGTATTCCTGTACCATCACCAGGGCGCACCTCTTTATCGTACAACATAAGTTTGGTTATAACCGGACGTGGAGAATACGGATTATCTATAAGAAGTTCAGGTCGGAAAGTGGTTATACCGTTTATACCCCCGAAATATAATTGGTCATCTGAAGTACGGCAATATGAATATGAATTAAACTGGTTACTCTGGATACCATCTGCTATAGTAAAGTTTCTGAATTTTCCATTCAAAGGATTATAACAGCCAAGTCCCATATTGGTACTTACCCATATATTGTTAAAGGAATCTTCCTCTATACCATACACCACATTGTTAGGCAATCCGTCAGCATCAGTAAAATGCATTAATTTGCCTTCTTTCTCATCAAAAGAATATAATCCTAATCTTGTACCAAACCATAATCTTCCATCACTACCCTGATATATACACTGTGCAGTCTTAATATTACTTACCCCCTCTACGTCTAAAGACAATCTTTTAAGTTTTCCATCTTCAGTAGAGTATCGTAACATTTCATCATCAAGTGCAATCCATAATGTGCCTGATTCATCTCTATACATTGCATAAATAGCCTTACCATATACCGATGCATCCGTTTCCTGAGTAAAAGAACATTCCACAGTATCATATACATAAAGCCCTGCTAAAGTTCCAAGCCAAAGGCTTCTTTTATCACGTGCTAAAATAACATATATACTATTGGAAAACGAACCTAAATCACCTATATAGCGATGTCTTATATACCCAGAACTACGGTCAATTTCCTTCATTCCGCCTGCATGAGTACCCACATACACTTTATCGGAAACCTCATCAATATATACCGCTTTTACATTATTTGACTCACGGGAAATACCGTCATCACCGGAATCAAAACGATAGAACTTAAAACTGTCATCCGAAGGATTGTAACAATTCAGACCACCATCGTTAGTTCCAATCCAAAGTCTTGACTTTTCATCCTCAACAATACAGCTTACCACATTATCACTTAATGAATTTTTATACGGTTCATGTCTGATATTCCTGAATCTGTTTTTCAACGGATGATAATAGTTCAAACCTCCAAAATAAGTACCAAGCCACATTCCACCCTGATTATCCTTATATATACATCTTACAGAACGCTGGCTCAAGCTTTCAGGATCTGTTTGGTCATTAGTATATTTAATAAATGAATCACTTGATTTCACATAAATATTTAGGTCATTGAATGTTCCAACCCATAACCTTCCATTAGAATCCTTTGCTAAAGAACGAATATAATTTGAACTTATACTACCATGTTTACCATCGTGACGATAATGAACTATATCACCACTCCGTTCATCTATAACCATAAGGCCATTCCCTTCAGTTCCTACCCATAATTCATGCAGATTAAGAAGAAGCACTGACTGTATTCTTGCACCGATATCGTATGTTGATAAAAGAGAAAACTTGGTATCCTCAACAGAATAAGCCAAAAGATTTCCGTTCATACATCCTACATATATGGTATTATTTACCTTATATATACATGATACTTGTTTCTCTGTCAATTCACCCGGTAAATAGTCTTCTAAATAAACAGATGATACGATATCAAGTACACACAGTCTGTTTCCGGAGTTTACAAGATACTTTCCATCTGAAAGTTCAATAATATCTGTAACCAATACATTTTTCTTACTTGGAATAACAAAGTTTACGAAGCTATCAGTCGCCCTGTTATAATAAGACACACCTTTGTTTGTTCCAATAAAGACAAGACCTTTACTGTCTGTCATAACACATCTGGCAATATCTCCTGCAATAGATGTTGAGTCTTTCTCATTATGACGATATATGGTAAATTCATATCCATCATATCTGTTAACACCATCGTATGTAGCAAACCACATATTGTCCGATAGATCTTGAGTAATAGAAAAAACTGTATTTTGTGAAAGGCCTTCATTTATGGATATATGAGAGAATGTTATGTTTTCTGTATTGAAAGCCATAACATCCCCACAAAATATGAATGTGAATAAATATATCAGAATAAGATTATATTTCATTACCTTCATAATACCAATGTGTTTTCAAAGTATAAAAATAAAAAAGAACTACTTACTAATATCTTTGCTTTCATTATTTATAGATGCAGAATCTTTCAATGAATCTTCAATACCGTTTACTCCATCCTTAAAACTCTTTACCCCTTTACCTAACCCCTTCATTAATTCAGGAATTTTCTTTCCTCCAAACAACAATAATACTATTAAGGCAATGAACAGGATTTCCTGGGTTCCTATACCCAACAATAATAAATTATACATATAAGCTATTTTTTGAGTTCTACAAATATACGAAATATCTTTAAATTATAAAGACGCGTCTTTATAATTTAAAGATATTCAATTCTTTCTATACGTTATTTAACCACTTTTTCTGTGTATCCCGAAAGATTATAAGAGACTGGGATATCACTGTTCCCGACACGATATATTCCAAATTTGAAGTAATATCCTTCTCTATCATTACGACCGATCTCTATCTTCTGATTATCTACAATATGATTTTTCATACCATCATAATTCATATATACATCCAACATTCCAGGCGATAACATTTCATTATACCCATGACGGTATTCAGACCATTTGACAGTTATATCGAAAGTTACCCATTTGTTTTTTGGGAATTTTCCGATAGGCATTTTGTATGCAATGGTACAAGCCTTGAATCCCTGCCTCCTTGGTTTCATAACATCACATTTGGCCGGACTTGCATTACATCTCACATCCTTATCTGTAAGCCATTCCGCATCCGAATTTGCTTTAATGTAAAAATAGCCTTCGCTGAATCCGAATGCCATAGGTGGGTACCCTCCTTGTTCTACAAGCCATCCATTGGGCTTTTGTGCCCTTTGATACACAGTCTCTCCTTTTTTATTTTTAGTTTCAATTTTGTCGTATGCAACATTTTTCTTGAAAATCATACGTTCTTCCAACTTCAAGAACTCCTCATCAGTCAATAACATTACCTCTCCCGAAGGGTTTGATACCAAGGTACGCGACGGCATTCCATGCCATTGCGCCAATATTGTCGAAACATCATGATCTATATTTTCCGGAACATAAATAGAAAAACGGTATTTCATGGTAGAACCTTGTTTACAAAAGCCCTTTCCGTGATGATATACAGTTTTCATTCTTGAAGCATCGCTGTAAATGTTCGGAGCCATACCATCAAAATCAGAAGAAACAGCATAACAATAAGACATTTCAGCTCTCCCTTTTGTCTCACCTTTCGCATATCCGGATAATGTATTATCCTCTTTCTTCAGTTCAAACCGATACGATGGTTTGCCATCAAACATTAAATCATAATCATACTGTATGGCATAATCTTTCTTTATACCCACACATACCCATTGTCCATCTACAATCTGACTTACTCTTGCAGAATCTGACTGTACGTTTACTCTACTTTTTATCGGAACTCTATTCTGCGAAAAGACACAGATTGAAACCATCTGTATTACAAATATAATAAGACCTTTTTTCATTTTTATATTTTATAAATTATCAATATGGCAAAGGAAGCATTGGCCTGCGTCCGTAGTTAAGTTTCAATCCTGCTTTATAGGCTTCTTTTCCATGAAGAAGATTAATATCCAATTCACCGAGATTTACAAGTATGCCTCTCGCCATAAGACCTGCATCTTCGTTCTGTTTACGCGGAAGATTCTCAGCCGCATCCCTGATTTCATCCAAATATGGCATTATATATTTACGCATAGCTTCATCAAGAGAAAGACACTCAAGCGACGAATAACCTATCTTCCTGTATTCTTCCTTAGCAGGATTTAATAATTTTTTTATTCCACGTTCCGGGTGTCCTAAATATGAAACAGCATACGCTGCCTCGCTGACTATATAAGGGTCCTTGTCATCCATAAGAACTATCAATTTTTCAGGACATTCAGAAATTAATTCCTGTCTTGCCAACTGGGCATATCCCACACATGCCCAAAACTTCATCTCCGGATATTGACTTGATAAAGCCTTGCGGAAAGAGCTTTCATTCTCCGCTTTTGCACAACTTGCCAATTCCACCAAATCATACAATTCTTCCAACGGATATTTTTCATTCCTAACTGTATTATAAAGTATATGTCCTTCTCTTGATGTAGGGAGGAAAAAACCAAGATCTTTAGTAGAACGTATATGCTCAGACAAGGCATTGCGCATATTATTCAAAATGTCCTGATACTGTGGCAAAGAAGACAAATCATGTATTTCACCCGGATCGTTCTCCAAATCGAACAACATCTCGGCAGGATGAGCATCAAAAGTCAATGCCCATTTATCATTTGTATTATGACCACCAAGCACAAGTTTATCCCATGCCTTATTTGACGGCATACCCCACTGATAATAATTTCTCAATGCAAACTGTCTGTATGGCATATAACTACGAATATATTTGTATCTTCCATCTGAAACGGCTCTAACAGGCATAAAGTGATGTAATTGATTTGAAGCAAAAGCAAAATTTAATTTTCTTTCTTCTTTTGCTGCATACTTACCAAAAACTGCTTCTCCCTGCATTCTTTTTTCAGGTTTTACACCTGCAAGGCTAAGTACAGTAGGACCTAAATCCGTAAAATTAACCAAACGGTCAACCTTACCGGACATTCCATTTGCCAAATGCTTAAATTTCTCAGGGAAATAAACTACTAAAGGAACTCTTAAACCACTTTCATACAAATATCCTTTACCACGTGGAATACAACCACCATGATCACTGAAAAAGAAAATAATGGTATTTTCATCCAGTCCTTTAGCTTTCAGGTCGTCAAGATATATTTTCACCCATTTGTCAACATCCTGCACAGCTTCAAGATGTCCGGCATAATCCGAACGTACCTCAGGAAGGTCCGGTACATACGACGGCAATTTCAAGAGTTGTGGATATATACCTTCCTGAGTATAATCACGGCGTCCGTCTGTATGGAATGTTCTTATACGCCCCATGTGGCTTGTCACCGTATTGAAAACCGCAAAGAACGGCTGACCTTCTTTCCTTTTCGGACTATTATAAGATGCCTTTTTATCACATTCATCCCAACACGACTTGTTATTTAAAGTAGTGTTATAATGTGTTTTATTATTATTTGTACAATAATATCCTGCTTCTCTTAGTCTCTGGGGGAAAAATATATCTTCAGGTGTATCATAAGGGACCGGGTGCACATCCATCCCGTATGTTGGCGCATAGCATCCTGTTATCAATGAAGAACGTGCCGGAGAGCTCTGGGGCCCAACAGACCAGGCATTCATAAACTGGACTCCTTTTTGAGCCAAGCTATCAACATTTGGTGTATTGACATCTTTATTACCATAACACCCGAACTCAAATGCACTTGTATCTTCAAAAGTAAGCCATAAAATATTAGGGCGTAAATCTTCCTTTGCATAAATTTGATTTACAAACGGAATGCTATAAATCATAGCAGAGCATAACAAAACGGATTGATTTTTCATGACAAGCAAATAGGTTAATATTTATATTTGCGAATTTAGACATTATATATTTTTTACGCACGCATACATGTACAAATAAAAGCAAACTATGTTCAATAGACAATTTTAATATTATATTCAACAGTTTTTAAATACATCAGCCATAAATCAAACTCATTTAGGCATAATAAAATATCCAATAATGTCTATATAAACTAACTTTGCATTTAGAACAAAATCAATTAATTATTACCATGAGAAAAAGAATACTTATCCCTCTGATTTGTCTTGGTATATTAACAACTAATTTACCGGCACAAACAAGAAGTACAGTAGAATGGCACAATGTAAACGGTGTTGAGATACCAGTGCCACCTTCAGTTCATCCAAGATTATATTTACGCTCGTCTGACATTCCGGAACTCAAGGAAAGGGTGAAAAATCCGGAGATTGTAAAGACGATAAAGAAAATGGAGAAACTAAGCAAAAGCCGTACCCCGGAAGAAGAAGCTAAAGCTCCGGCAAAATCAGGATTCAGATATTATGCAGAAATGAGAGGAGTAACAAGCAGGGTACAGCTTGACGCTTTGGAATATCTCATAAATGGGAATAAGTCTATAGCAAGAAAGGCTATTACAGCCATGCTTGACACATTACAGAATACCAATTATGGTACACAAGGCGACTTATCAAGAGCAAGCGGTTCCATGCTGATGTGCGGCGCAATGGTTTACGACTGGTGCTACGACCAGATGAAAGATTCCGAAAAAAAGGCATATATAAACGAGTTCGTGAGAATAGCCAAGACTATGGAATGCGGTTATCCGCCAAAGAACACAGAACCTATTGCCGGACATTCATCAGAATGGATGGTATTAAGAGACATGTTGTCAGCCGGAATTGCAATATACGATGAATATCCGGACATGTACAATCATGTAGTGACCATGATGTACAAAGATTATATTCCTGCACGTAATTTCATATATTCAGGACACAACTACCACCAAGGCAGCAGTTACGCCAACGTACGTTTCAGCAACGACCTTATATCCTTGTGGATCATGTCACGTATGGGGGCAGGAAACATATATGACTCGGCACAACAGTTCGTATTATACGATTTCATCTACAGAAGACGCCCTGACGGTCAGGTCCTACCTGCCGGTGATACTAACCCGAACAGAAACGGCGTCGCAAATTATGCCCTTCCTGCATTGTTGGCTTACAGCTACTACAAAGACGGTTACTTGGCATACGAATACGAACGAACAAAAAAGATTGACAATCATTGTCTTATATTCGATATCCTATGGAAAGACCTTAATGTTGAGCCCAAGAGTCCGGAAACACTTCCTCTAACAAAATATTCAGGAACACCCTTCGGATGGATGATAGCAAGAACAGGTTGGGATGAAAACAGTGTCATTGCTGAAATGAAAATCAATGAACATTTTGTAGGGAATCATCAGCATCTTGACGGAGGTGCATTCCAGATATATTACAAAGGTCCATTAGCTTTAGATGCAGGAACATATCAGGGAAGTTCAGGTGGATATAACAGCCCGCACAACAAGAATTTCTTCAAACGTACAGTAGCCCACAACTCACTGCTGATATTCAATCCTGAAGAGAAATTTGAATGTCATAGCTATGGCGGCGAAGACAGGACTCCTTTTGCCGGTAACGACGGAGGTCAAAGAATGCCGGGAGACGGTTGGAATACCTGTCGTTCATTCAAAGACTTATTAAGCGACGAATACACTACCGGCAAAGTCCTTGCACACGGAACCGACGCGGACTACATGGCACCGGACTATTCTTATCTGAAAGGTGACATAACCAGGGCATATTCCGACAAGGTAAAAGAAGTAAAGCGCTCGTTCGTATTCCTGAATCTGAAATCAGAGAATATTCCTGCCGCATTGATAGTCTTCGACAAGATTGTTTCATCAAACCCTGAATATAAGAAACAGTGGCTGCTCCACAGCATTGAAGAACCGACTGTAAA
>CALUIE010000061.1 GCA_944320605.1 uncultured Phocaeicola sp.
GCACAGCACGCCCTCGTTCTGTACTTCAATAATTTCACACTTGGGAGCCTCATAAATATTACACTCCGATTTTGTCTCTTCGTAATTTCTCATCCTATTTTTCAAATTAATCTGTTAATAAAAAAACCGTTCACCCTTATTACGGGAAAACGGCGCAAAATTAACCTATATGAATGACACACGAGGGACAATCTATGAAAATATGAGGGACAATTTAAGGAAAACAGTATTTTTTTACCGCACCAATGCCATGTTATTTTAAGAATACAACTTCAAATTCCGGCTATATGTCTTGACATTCGAGAAGCCACTGTTCACGGCTATTTCATCCCTGTCGGCCGACGGATGCTGTTCCTTATATCTGATGGCTGCCTTTATGCGAAGACGGTTCACCTCGGCATAAAACGACTCGAAACGTTCGTTCATCACCAAAGATACATATTTACTGTTGCTCTCCACCGCATCGGCAATGTCCGACAATTTAAGGTTAGGATTAAGGTAAAGTTTCTGTACGGTAAGAGCATGACGGATTTTTTCCTCAAGCTCATCCATGGTAGCGGCAGGAAGCGTGAAGGTATTATCCTTGTCCGCAGTCTGAACGGAAGAAATAATCTCCTCAATTTTTTCGGTAATTGCGGTTCCGGTCTCTTCCACCACATTACCGAGACCACTACGCTGCGGATGAAGTATCTTAATCAGAATCACAACATGCATGACAGCAACGCAAACCTGGAGCAGCATGTTGTAGGCACGACTGCCGGAAACGAAAAGTATCCATGAGGCAATGATATAAACCAACGGAAGAAACACCACAAAACCGGCAAAACGCACAGGAAAATCATCGTCGTTGGAATATTCCTCTCTGTGATGTTTCCTTATCTGACGGTAAAGCCGCAACGTGACGTGAAGCAACTCAAACATTATAAGCAAGGAATACGCACCTATGAAAGGCATCAATATTCCACGGTGACGATATAGCACATCGCCCCCAATCCACGCAAAAGCCCACAATGCCGCTATCAGCAGAAAAGGCATGATACCGACAATGAAGAACACCGGCAAACGATGTTTCTTCTCATAAAAGAAAAAACGGCGGAAGGAAATAACGGCGGCTCCGGGAAGGAACAGGACGAGAAAGACCTGTACGAAAAGCCACGCGTCGGGACTGTCCATGCGGAAAAGCCATACTGCGGGCATAGCGAAACATGCATAGACAAACGTCATCAGCTTCCGTGCAGGATAGAAATATTCCTCGTGTTCATCGAAAGGACGACACATGTGGAAATAACGCACATGGCGCAGAACAACGACGAGCATACCATAATCAGACATGCCGCCGCATAGTATATTTCAGGCTCACGTAATATCATATCCGTATCTGTGATTTTACAGTTCCCCGGCATCCTTGTTGTTCACACCATAGCCGAAGAGTGAGAAATCGCCCATGCAAGGGTCACCGGGAAATATCTCAGCCAGGGCGTTTGTTATTCTTTTGGCGTTTGTGAGTGAGAACACAGGCTTGTCCGTAAGTCCGAGAAGATGAGCCACACGGCATACGTGGGTGTCAAGAGGGATAATCAGGTCGGAGGCGGACATCCTTTTCCACACACCGAAGTCAACCGGTGAGTCCTGACGCACCATCCAGCGCAAAAACATGTTTAGCTTTTTCTGAGGCGAACGGTCGGACACCTCAAGAAACGCGCATAGTTTCTGCATAGGTGTTCCGGCATATTCCAGTAGCCTGTCTTCCAAAGTTTTTCCTTCGGAATAGACGGAATAAAGTTTTTCAAGATAAAAACGGAAGTCGGAATGCGATACCATCCTGTAGAAACTGCTCATGTCGTCTGCACGGAAATCATCTCTCCATTTTTCGGAAAGTATGTATTCAAGGGGTGAATGTCCCATAATGGCGTCCAGCTCATCCGCCTTGCGAAGTATCATCTTGCGGTTGCCGAAACTCAGGACAGCCGTAAGCAGACCTGAAATCTCTATGTCACGCTGTTCTGTATATCTGTGAGGGAACTGTACAGGATCGTCCGGAATAAACGATGTGCAATGGTAAGTGGCAGCCCACTCTTTCAATAATTTTATAGTTTCTGTTTCCATATTAATCAGTTTCTTTATACGTTTAAAAAAAATGACCTGTCGTTTTACTTAAAACGCCTTGTCGTTTCAGTCAAAACGCTTTGTCGTTTTTTTTCGGCAAAATATAGGGCATAAAAAAAGGGAATCTTCCCAGACTCCCAATCTTCATTAACCTTAAATCTAATACCATGAAAAACACAGTGCAAATATACGAGTTTTATGTTATGTAACATATAAAAACCAAGAAAAATACCTATATTTAACTTTATTTTACCATAATAACAATTAAATATAGTTATACAACACATATATTAACATTTATCTTTATCCTCCCTACGGGAAATCTCATCTCTAAGCATTGCCGCTCTTTCATAATCCTCATTTTTAATGGCTGCCTCGAGATCCATCTTAAGCATATCTGTTGCTACAGAGTTAAGCGGCATACTGAAACCGGCACCGTCAGCACTGACAATGCGTATTTTTTCCTTTTCCAGCAAATCTTCGAGAACAAAGACGGGAAATCCCATCTTTAACGACATAGCAAAAGCATCAGTAGTACGCGAATCTATCTTAAACCTGCTTCCGTCCGAACGTGTGAAATATATATACGAGCTGAAAATACCACTGTCAACATCATAAATCACAGCTTTTTCCACCACCATACCGGCTTCAGCTATTATCGATTTCATCAAATCGAAAGTCATGGGACGCGATGTATCATAATTATGCATACATAACCTGATATCAGCAGCTTCCCTATCTCCTATAATCAAAGCCAAACGTCTTTTCACTTCATATCCAAATGCTTCTTCCAATATCAAAGCATGTGATGTAGAAGGCTTCAGCAAATCTGACACTCCTATTATACGAACTTCAACTTCATTCATATATCAACTCCTTATATAATTAAAAACATAATCAATACGTAAATTACAGTAATCTGTAAACTTATATAGAACAAAATTAATAAAAAAAATATACCTTTTATAATAATCGGCAGAATAATATCAGAAATCAAAAAAAGAAAGTTTTACATAATTAGACAAGCGTATTGATTTTTATTTATACATTTGTATTGAATTTATGCCACAGAAAAACAAATGTGGTATTTTAATGACTTAAAACCACTTATAAAGATAAAGATGGAAAATAATCACTGGTATGCCATGTATGTAAAGATGCACCACGAAAAAAAAACAGCCGAAAAACTTTATAATATGGGCATTAAGAATTTCCTGCCACTGCAGGAAACTGTAAAGCAATGGAGCGACAGGAAAAAAAAGGTAAAGGAAGTGGTAATACCCATGATGATATTTATCAATACTGATGAAAAGACAAGAATTGAAATTCTGAAATTAATACCATCAATAAACGGCACTTTGATAGACAGGGCAACAAACAAACCGGCTGTAATCAGAGATGACGAAATGGAACGCTTCATGTTTATGCTGGACTATTCCGAAAATACAGTTTCATTCACCACTGAACAGCTCAAACCCGGTGAGAAGGTGGAAGTGATAAAAGGACCGCTAAACGGACTAAAAGGAGAACTGGTGGAGAGTGAGGGGAAATGCCAGGTGTCGGTAAGACTGAACATGCTTGGATGTGCCGTAGTGGAAATGCCTGTAGGATTCTTAAAAAAGATAGAGAACTAATATAAGAGCAAATCAAATTGATATATTTTTATCATCAAAACAGTAAAAATGAAATTTTTTCTTGCTGTTATGATGATTTTTTCTAATTTTGCAGTCATACATGCTTCAACATTATATATCGGACAAAACCGATGTAATAACATAAACCTTACAAATAATTTGTTATAATGGAAAACGACTGCAAATATCTCCATCCTGAGATGGAAACAATGACGAGAGAGGAAATAGAAAAACTGCAACTGGAAAGACTGCAAAAGACAGTAATACATTGCATGAACTCTCCTTTCTATAAGAAAAGATTCGAAAAGTGTAATCTGAAACCTGAAGATATAAAATCGCTTGACGATATCAGAAAAATACCTTTCACTACCAAACAGGACTTGCGCGACAACTATCCTTACGGTTTGGCCGCAGTTCCGCTTAAAGATGTTGTAAGACTACATTCATCAAGCGGTACCACAGGCACTCCTACAGTAATACTTCATACACAGAAAGACCTTGACGAATGGGCAAACGCCGTGGCACGCTGTCTGCACATGGTAGGACTGAGAGCCGGAGACATATTCCAGAACTCGTCTGGATACGGTATGTTCACAGGCGGATTGGGCTTTCAATACGGTGCTGAAAGATTAGGTATGCTGACCGTACCGGCTGCGGCAGGAAATACAAAAAGACAGATTAAATTCATTACCGACTTCGGAACTACAGCACTGCACGCCATACCAAGCTATGCCGGACGTCTGCATGAAGTTATGGAAGAAATGGGAATAGATCCGGTCAGAGACACAAAACTAAGAACCCTGATAATAGGTGCCGAACCACATTCCGAAGAGCAGAGAAAAAGAATAGAAAAAATGCTTGGAGTAAAGGCTTACAACTCGTTCGGAATGTCGGAAATGTGTGGACCAGGCGTAGCATTCGAATGTACCGAACAGAACGGTCTGCATATTTGGGAGGATTACTACATAGTGGAAATAGTTGACCCTGAAACACTTGAACCGGTGCCTGACGGAGAAGTGGGCGAACTTGTCCTTACCACCATAAACCGCGAAGCGATGCCGCTACTACGATACAGAACAAGGGATCTGACAAGATTCCTCCCGGGTGAATGTAAGTGCGGACGACACCACAGACGTCTTGACCGCATGAAAGGAAGAAGCGACGATATGATTATCCTGAAAGGTGTAAACATATTCCCTATCCAGATAGAAACTATACTTATGCAGTTTAAGGAACTCGGTTCCGACTATCTGATAACGTTGACAAATCTCGATGCAAACGATGAGATGACAGTAGAAGTAGAACTCAATGAATTTACAGACGATTTCGGTTCACTCCAGAAACTTACAAAGGAAATAACACGCCAACTTAAAGACGAAATACTGATAACACCAATAGTAAAACTTGTCCCTAAGGGAAGCCTGCCAAAACAGGAAGGTAAAGCTGTGAGAGTAAAAGATTTACGTAAAACATTAATTTAAAGATATAAAAAACATGACAGTACATCAATTATCCGTATTTGTGGAAAACAAATCGGGAACATTGCTGAAAGTTCTTGAACTACTGAAAGAAGCAGAAATACAACTGATAGCTTCGACCATCTCGGACACTGTGGAATACGGTATTTACAGAATTATATGCTCCGACCCTCAGAGGGCGTTCCAAACACTTAACGATGCCGGTATATCGGCAAATGTATCGGAAGTGTTTGCCATAACACTTGACAATTATCCGGGAAGGGCAGCCGACGCGATAAAGAGTTTCACTGACGCAGGAATAGGAATATCATATCTGTATTCGTTCCTGTTGGACGGAAAAGGTATATTAGTATTCCGCACAGACGATGCCGCAAAGACAAGAGATGTGATAATAAAAAACAATATGAGTTATCTGGAAGACAAAGACCTTAACGACATGGCGTAAAGCCCCAAAAGGTGTTCGTCATTTGAAAGTAATCAGCTTGTTACTTATGAAATTTACCGCACCATAGACAAACAGTCCCAGAAATTGTGCAAGATATTCATTAAAATGAAGGAGTTCGACCAGTACAAGCAAAAAAATGAATTGGGCACTGTATGCCATAACAAAAGCAATAAGAAAGAACAGTATCTGACGCTGGATACTGTTCTTTTTTGTTTCTTTATCAAGAGGGAAAATCCAGTATTTGCACCACAAGAAATTATTTATCTGGGCTGCTGTATATGCCGAGATATTGGCTATCATATAGTCGGCACCGCACAAATGCATCAATATCCAGACCACTAAAGCCGCAATTATGGCATTCAGCGTTCCAACTATGACAAATCTTATGATACGTACCGATTCTTTCATTTCCTTAGCTCAAAAAAATACGGCACGGAAACAGGATTAGTCAAATACCACCTATATCCGTGCCTTTAATTTTATGTAAAATAGATCTTATTACTTCTTATCCTTGATGTCAACTATAAGATTAAGCTCATCAAGCTGTTTTTGATCAAGATAACCGGGAGCATCAAGCATAACGTCTCTACCTGAGTTATTCTTAGGGAATGCAATACAGTCGCGGATAGAATCCAAACCGGCGAAGAGTGATACCCAACGGTCAAGACCGTATGCAAGACCTCCGTGAGGAGGTGCACCAAACTTGAATGCGTTCATCAAGAAGCCAAACTGTTCCTGTGCCTTTTCCGGAGTAAATCCAAGAATTTCGAACATCTTGGCCTGAAGCTGAGAGTCGTGAATACGGATAGAACCACCTCCTACTTCGACACCATTGATTACCATATCGTACGCATCAGCACGAACAGCAGCAGGATCTGTGTCAAGAAGTGCGATATCTTCATCCTTTGGATGAGTGAATGGATGGTGCATAGCCATCAAGCGGCCTTCTTCTTCGCTCCATTCGAACATAGGGAAGTCAACAACCCACAGACAAGCAAACTTGTTCTTATCGCGCAATCCCAACTGATTACCCATTTCAAGACGGAGTTCGCAAAGCTGCTTACGAGTTTTCATCACATCGTCACCGCTTAGGATAAGAATCAAATCACCCGGTTTTGCACCGAATGCTTCTTTCATCTTCTGCAGTACTTCCTGTGAATAAAACTTGTCAACACTTGACTTGACATTACCATCAGCCTCTACACGCGCATATACCATACCCTTTGCACCAATCTGAGGACGTTTAACAAATTCTGTCAACTGGTCAAGTTGCTTGCGTGTATATGTAGCCGCACCTTCTGCACAGATACCACCGATATATGCAGCATTATCAAATACAGAGAAGCCGTAACCTTTGAGGATGTCCATCAATTCGACAAACTTCATTCCGAAACGCAAGTCAGGTTTATCGCTACCGTAATATTTCATTGCATCTGCCCAAGGCATACGGATAAACGGTTCAGTAAGCTCAACACCGCGTAGTTCCTTGAAAAGGTGTTTTGCCATACCTTCGAACATATTGATAATATCTTCCTGTTCAACGAAGCTCATTTCGCAGTCAATCTGAGTAAACTCAGGCTGACGGTCGGCACGAAGGTCTTCATCACGGAAACATTTTACAATCTGGAAATAACGGTCGAAACCTGAAACCATCAACAGCTGCTTAAGAGTCTGAGGAGACTGTGGAAGAGCATAAAACTGTCCCGGGTTCATACGTGACGGAACGACAAAGTCGCGCGCACCTTCAGGAGTAGAACCGATAAGCATAGGAGTTTCCACTTCAAGGAATCCCTTGCTGTCAAGATAACGGCGTACTTCCATTGTCATGCGATGACGCAATTCCAAGTTCTTGCGGACAGCCGTACGACGGAGATCGAGGTAACGGTACTTCATACGAAGATCGTCACCACCGTCAGTATTGTCTTCTATAGTGAAAGGAGGAGTCTGAGCCGAGTTCAGAATATTAAGCTCGGAAACGATGATTTCAATATCACCTGTAGGTATATTATTATTTTTGCTTGAACGTTCGTTCACAGTACCTTTTACCTGAATTACGAACTCACGTCCCAGATGATTGGCTTTTTCACAAAGGTCGGCATTCACATCGGTATTGAAAACAAGCTGTGTGATACCATAACGGTCTCGGAGGTCAACGAATGTCATTCCTCCCATTTTACGTGTACGCTGTACCCATCCGGAAAGCGTTACATTTTTGCCTGCATCGGCAAGTCTCAACTCGCCACAAGTATGACTTCTAAACATATCAAGAATTTTTTTAATCTTTTGAACGACAAAGTTAGTACATGTTTTTGATTTATGCAATTATATTCACTTTTGAGTTTCTTCCAGCTTAGCCTTGAGACGTTCAAGTATATATATCGCTCCCTGCATTTTTGGATTGTCACAATTTATTTCAGCCTGTAGGATTAGTCTTGACAAAGTCTCTTTAACATTTGGAATAAACGTTGCCTTGTCAAGCTGAATTGATTCAGGCAATTGTACATTATTAAACCATTCTTCAAGTTCATGCAGCTCTTCACGGGTATAAAGTTTGTTTTCTATTTTGGCCATATATATTATTTTTAGACTTATAAGACAATTAAAACGGATATCCTACAGCAAAATGAAATGCGAAGTCGCGGGAGAAATCAGGTCTGATAATCGGAAACCTGTAAATACCGTTAGCCATAGGATTTATAGCTTTCATTCCACCATCGAATCTAAGAATAAGAAAATCAAGATCAAATCTAATTCCCAAACCGTATGACAATGCTATCTCCTTAAAGAAACGGTTGAAAGCAAACTGACCTACTGAATCCGAATATCTTTTTTTCAATGTCCACACATTTCCGGCATCTATAAATGCGGCACCATTCAGTTTCCAGAACAAATGAGTTCTGTACTCTATATTCATATCAAGTTTAATATCGCCTGTATGGTTAACATAATCAAGCGAGCCGGAAGCTCCATGATATCTTCCCGGACCTAACGAACGGACACTCCATCCTCTCACACTGTTTGCACCTCCGGAAAAATAAAGTTTTTCAAAAGGCAAACTTTTAGAATTTGCATACGGAACAGCTACTCCTGTTCCTATATGAAAGACTAACGAGTTTCTGTCATCTATCATTATATTTTTTGCAAAATCCAAATCTGCCTTAACATATTGTGCGAAACTAATATTTCCCATCTTGTATGACTCGCCATCAGACGGTTTCCTATGAATAAGCTTAGAAAACGCATAAATAAGATTTCCTGATTCTTCAATATTGAAACGTATGGAATAAGAACTCTTCTTTGCTGTCTGCTGTGTAGTAACACCTGCGCTGTTATATGTATATGTATATCCCAATCTGACAATAAACAAATCTTCATAACTATACCTAAGCAATGGATTTACTTCGTCCATATAATTCAGATATTCGATAAAAGTATTTGACCTGTAAGGCATATAGATATAGTTAATATCCAAAACATCAAGCCTGTGACTTGCCCTTTTCCTGCTGTTCCATCTATAACTCCAGGCAGCTGAAGCCAATGTCCTTTCAAACTCTGGTCTGATTTGCCAATTATATTTGACACTTACCTGTGACTTGGCATTAACGCTTTTCTTAAAATCTGACTTCAGAAACGGGAACATAAATTCAGGGAATTCAAGACTACTTTCCACACCATATTCAGTATAATTGTTGTTGGCATATCCCTCAAGACCCGTCACCGCCTCATACGCTCCTCTTACTTTTATATTAAAGTTTTCCGACCCTTTAAATAAGTTCCTGTGAGTGTATGTAACAGAAGCCGCCGCTCCCAAATCACCGGCAGAGTTTGTTCCTTCAATCTGAAATGACAATGTTTTGTTTTTATTCTTCGACAATGAAACATACGCGTCAAGATATGCAGAATCATTCTCAAGATGTTCTATAAATCTGATATTTGAATATTTCAATATACCCAAACGTGTTAATGAAGAATATGTACTCATAACATCTGTATTAGAATACAATTTCCCTTTAACCAACCTGTTATGAGAAGAAATCACACCTGGACGTAGAAATAACTTATCGTCATAGATTATATTTATTCCGTTGTATTCCATAGTATCAACATCTGCTGAAACCTGCATTCCTGGCACATTGTCTATATCCATTAGATAGTTTACACTTCGTATTTCATACTGACGATGCAAAGAATTCGAGTTGCGACGTTCCTGATTGCTCAAAGCAATATTCATTGTAAGATCTATCTTATATGTACCATTGACAGTATCTGCCTGAAACGTAATATAATCCTTGTTAAATCTGTAAAACCCTCGATTCTGAAGATATTGGGTTATCCTATTTCTTTCTTCTTCAAGAACATTCACATTAAAGCGCATATTTTTATGAAGTCCGCCCTTTATTGAATCATTCATTAAAAGCTCCCTTATTACATAATCCTCAATATTATAACTAATATTCGATATTATGTATGGTTCACCTGAACTAACCTTATAATATGCGTCAAGTTTATTTTTCTTCACCTTTTCTTCAAGTTGAACCGAAGCTCCAAGATATCCCTTGTTCTGTACCGCGTTGAGAATCTGAAGGCGTGTTTCCTCCGCCAACGAAGAATCATATATCTTAGGTGCATCACCTATTTTACGAAATAACTTATTTATCCACTTTGTAGAATCTTTTCCAGATGCACAATATATATACATCGGCAATTTAACAAGACTAAACCATTTGGAATTGGGCTTTTGTCGGACGTACGAATACATTTCCGAAGATTTAATTTCACTATTATCAGTCTTCACATGAACTTCATCAAGCAAGAACTGACCTTCGGGTATGAATTTACTTACAGAACATCCGCCCAGCAATAATGAAACAACAATGATATATATGTATGTACGAAGCAAATTCATCATTCCGACAAGTAAACTGTTTTATTTGCAAATTTACACAAAAATCCACTAACAGTATATATGTAAATGAAAATTATCCAATTATAGGGGACAAGATAATCATTTATTGAAAATATCTTCTTAGCTTTGCCTGAAAATCATAGTGGACCATTTAAATATGCTCAGTAAAAACAAAATAAAGTTTATACGTTCTTTGGAAATGAAAAAGAACAGAAAAGAATATGGAGTGTTTCTCGCAGAAGGTAACAAACTGGTTTCTGAACTGTCTGTGCATTTCAAATGCAGACTCTTGATCGGCACGATACAATGGCTAAATTCAAACGACAACATAACAGCAGATGAAATAATTACTGTGGAAAAGAATGAAATATCGCGTGCCAGCCTACTTAAAACACCTCAGGACGTTTTGGCTGTATTTGAAATTCCTTCTTATCAAACATTGAACGATATTCCACAAAAAGAATTATGCCTTGCACTTGACGACGTACAGGACCCTGGAAATCTTGGTACCATAATAAGAGTTGCCGACTGGTTCGGAATTAAAAACATATATTGTTCATACGGAACAGCAGATGCTTTCAGCCCCAAAACAGTACAGGCAACGATGGGAGCACTTGCAAGAGTAAAGATACATTATTGCGACATAAAAAATCTTATTTCCGGATTAAATGGAGTACCTGTTTTCGGAACATTCCTTGATGGAGAAAATATATATGATAACAAACTGTCGGCAAATGGTCTCATCGTAATGGGTAATGAAGGTAACGGAATAAGCAAAGAAGTTTCCGAACTTATTAACAGAAGAATTCTTATACCAAACTATCCTCAAGGTAGTGAAACCACTGATTCACTTAACGTAGCAATAGCAACAGCTATAGTTTGTTCAGAATTCAGAAGACGTCAACTCTAGTCCAAACGTATAACTCTGCTTTCTTTGGAAAAAGACATATCGGAAACATTAAACGAGGATATATAATATGCATTAAGAGTCAGAAGTGCACTATCAGTATTTTTTGATAATACACTTCTGATATTTTTTTCTTCATCTATAAACAATACAGTAGAATCCTCTATAAAATTATATTCAGAACCAATATATATTTGTGGAATATCATACGACAACACTATCAATCCATTATGCCATTCAGTAAAGCTGGTTTCTTCTGTAAATGGATAATATCCAACAACTTTACCCGTATCATCTATCTCCACAACTTGATTTTTCAGAAATAGTCCCAAATAAGGAATATACAACCTGTGTGAAGCAAATTTTCTCATCTGACAGTTATTTTTCTGAAACCTGTTTTATATTCTGTGGTTCGCCTGCTTTTCTTACTTTCCTGTCAGACACACGCTGAACTTCCTTTTTAGGTTCAGACTTATCTTCATTTTGTTTGTCTGTCTCACCAACGTTTTTTGATACTACTACCGGAGTATTTAAAGAAGTAATGTTGTAACTTCCCTCCCTGTAACGTACAAGTCTGATATTATTAATCAAAACTGAGACTTCCGAACTGTCTGGATTGCTGAAATAAACAAAGCCATTAACCCCCTTATAATCAAAAGCAGAATCGGGTTTCAAGACCAATTGTTCTTTTCCTGATTTCTCTATTACTTTTGAAATGCCCAACGTACTGTCATTCTTGAATGTTATATTCATAGCCACTACGGCTTTAGCACTATTCTTAACATACGAAAGGAATCTGTAATCAGCCTCCAATACCAGAATATCATTTTTATGAAATGTAGTATCAGCTTTCAAATCAAACATAAGCCTGTTTGTAAGTGGCGATGATGTCAACCAATAAAGATTTCTGTCAGACCATACATCAACGGAATCACCTGATAAAGATACCGAAATCTGTCCACTTCGTTTATTAAGTTCAGACCTCATCTGCTCTTCGGCCATTTCATAACGTTTTTGCAAATTTTTATATATATCTGTAAGTACCTTACCATTTCTGGTGTACCAAACCATAGACGAATCAAACTCAGCTTCGGTTACACCATGTTTGTTAAACACATAATTTTTATAAGATTCGCGCTTATATCTTTCAGAATAACTTAAATCATTTCCCATAGTAAGAGCCAAATGATAATCATACAGTAATTCTTCCATCTCTGACGGCTGTATAATATCACCTGGTATCTGCTTTCCACAAGACACAGCTATAAACACTATATTCCAAAGCAATAAACGTAAATACTTATTCATTATATTGTTATAAAAATTATTTTTTTTCCGTATTAGATGATAAAGAATTCAGATATTTGCTATAAAAAATAAGCAATGCAATGATTCCGCAACTAATGGCTGCATCAGCAAAATTAAAAATAGGACTAAAAAAGATAAAATGCTCTCCACCTACAAATGGCATCCATTCTGGCCAATATGTATCAATTATAGGAAAATAAAACATATCAACGACCTTACCGTGAAGCCAATCAGCATATCCCTCACCTATCGGTACAAAATTTGCGATCTGAGTTCTTGTACTTTCGCTGAATATTTCTCCATAAAACACACAGTCTATAATATTCCCTATTGCTCCGGCAAGAACCAGTGACAAGCAAACTATATAACCGTTTTTCACTTTATCAGTCCGACGTACTAGTTTGGCTATATACCATGTAATCAATATTACCGCTACAATACGGAATATCGTAAGAAACAATTTGGCAAATATTTCCAAGCCGAAAGCCATACCGTTATTTTCTGTAAAATAAATATAGAACCAATCGGTTATCTTGTAATTCTGGTGCAGGAACATTGTTGTCTTTACCCAAATCTTGATAATCTGATCTATAATCAATACTACAGCAACGATAATAGCTGCCATCTTGCCTTGCGAAAATATTTTGTTCATATCAATACCTAATTAAATCCGTAAAACTCAAAACACTATGAACATGAAAATAATTCTAAAAAATTGAGAACCGAAAAAATTCGATTCTCAATTTCATAAAACAATAAAAATTTACTTTTTCCCTTGTTGTTTAGCTTCAATGCTTAAAGTTGCGTGAGGTACAGCACGAAGACGTTCTTTAGGTATAAGTTTACCGGTTTCACGGCAAATACCATACGTTTTGTTTTCTATACGTACCAAAGCCGCTTGCAGATTCTGAATAAACTTAAGCTGACGAGATGCAAGACGAGTTGTTTCTTCCTTCGACAAAGTACTGGCACCTTCCTCCAATACTTTATAAGTAGGTGATGTATCGTCTGTATCATTACCGTCAGCATTCATAATGCTGCTTTTAAGTTTCTCATAGTCGCGTTCTGCGAGCTGAAGCTTTTCCATTATAATGGCACGGAACTCCTCGAGTTCAGCGTCAGAATACCTTGTTTTCTCAGCCATAGTGTTTAAGTTTTAAAATTAATAATAGTACCTGCCAGATGTTACAACACCCGGCAGATGAGAACATTTATCACTGTTTTGTAACCTTCACAAACAGAGAGAAGTCGTCAAAGTTAAGTTCTGTACCTTCAGCAACTTCATCTGCCAATTCAAGTGAGTTAGCCAAAACTTGGTTGCAAATATAATTATTATATTCATTTACAGCATCATCAGTGTTGGAATTTCTTGATAAAGTGATATTTATTTTATCAGTTATTTCAAATCCGCTACTCTTTCTGATGTTCTGAATACGATTTACAAGTTCACGTGCTATACCTTCGCGTCTGAGTTCTTCGGTAATTGTCACTTCAAGAGCCACTGTCAGACGTCCTTCGTTGGCAACAAGCCATCCCGGAATGTCTTCGCTGAATATTTCAACATCGGCAGTTTCAATAACGGCGTCACCTCCGTCAAGAGCAAATGTATAAGAACCGTTCTTTTCAAGTTCTGCAATAGCTTCCTGCGACATTTCTGCAACTGCAGCAGCTACAGCTTTCATCTGTTTTCCGAACTTAGGACCAAGTTTCTTGAAATCACACTTAACTTTCTTAACCAATACGCCTGACGCTCCTTCAACGAACTTTATTTCCTTAACGTTAACTTCACTAAGAATCAAATCCTTAACTGCTTCGATATGACGTTTCTGATCTTCGTCAACGACAGGAACCATGATACACTGCAGCGGCTGACGCACCTTGATATTTACCTTACGGCGAAGTGCAAGTACCATTGAAGTTACATCTTGTGCCATCTGCATACGTGCTTCAAGTTCCTTGTTTATCAGACTTTCGTCGGCAACAGGGAATTTAGCAAGATGTACAGAAACTACATTGTCGCGTCCTGTAACATTTACAAGATCCATATACAGGCGGTCTGCATAGAACGGAGCTATAGGAGCCATCAGTTTTGCAACTGTCTCAAGACATACATACAGAGTCTGATAAGCAGAAAGCTTGTCTGTTGACATTGAGCTTCCCCAGAAACG
>CALUIE010000062.1 GCA_944320605.1 uncultured Phocaeicola sp.
CTAATGCGTCTGCAGTTGAAATATAACATGTGGCAGGTCGCTGCCAATCCCTCTTTTATGGAGCGTCTGAAGCAGGTACGCAAGTATGCCGCCATGCTGTAACTTACGTTACATAGAAAGTTTCCTGTCCCGCTTCTCTTGATAAAAGGGGAAGGTGGAACAGGTCTTTTGGATTGAAAATAGCCCGTGCTATATTGAAAATAGCCAATCCATTCCTTCGACCTGCCCAGCGAGTACCATCCCGCATGTCTTCCGGCTTCCATCAGGCACATGCCGATTTCCATCGCCTCATTGAACCGTTGGTGCGAGACGATGTACCATCCGTGTTTCCGACACAGTCCGGCAAACTCCTTTATATCCGCAGTCAGGAAATACATCATGCCTTCCTCTTTGATGACTACCGTCAGTTCCGACTTCGGTTTCTCCCGACAGAACAGGCTTTCGCTGTATTTCACGCCGTGCCATACCGACTCTGTACATTCTTCATCGCAGAACTGCACTTCCACCTCTTCAAGCAGGTCAAATTCTTCTACCATACCGTTTCTGTTTTTAATTACATGTTTAAGATGGCCATAAATCACTGTGCCATTCTTCTTTTCAAATGATTCTGCCAGACTATCTTGAGTTATATATGCTTTAGTCTGGCTGCTTGATTTTGCAAAGAAAAGTATAACGCTTTAATTTTCAAGCATTTTTCTTTTATTTTTTAGTGGATTGTTTTCGGCAGTGTCGGGGGCTTCTTGCGTTTGTACCTATTATCTATTATAAGGTTAGGGATTGCAAGGGAAAGGTCGACCTAGAAGTAAACGCCCAAAAAAGAAAAACTATATATATATTGTATATATCGTATATATTTTATATGTTTGCATAAAACATGAAACAATGGAAGCAACAGTAACATACAAGAAAAAGATTATCGATCTGAAGGAGGACACCTTTAAGGCTCTTTCGGTGATGGCGGCGCGTCAGGGTACAAACTTGAAAAAACTCATAGAAAACCTGCTCGACAAGACAGCGGAAGAGTACGATGACAGCGAAGCCTACCGCTATATGACCGAAAATTACCCGGACGGAAATGTCAAGCTGGATAAGAACGAGCGTAAGGAATTTATGGACTGGCTTGGAGTGGTTGAGAAATGAGGGTTGAGTTTTCAAAGGAATTTGAAAAGGCAGTCCGCAAACTCTCCGGCAAAATGCTGGATTCAGTACGTCAGGCAGTACAGGAAGTTATCAATGCCGGAAACATCGAGGAACTGACGGACTGCAAGAAACTGGTGGATTACGAATTTATCTACCGTCTGAGAATAGGCAGTTACCGTGCCTTCTTCAGCTATCATGTACAGATAGTGGATGACTGTGTAATGTTTCTCTATCTGGTGCCCAAAGGACAGGCATACGACAAGAAGATGGAAAAGAACCTGCAAAGGAAAGATATGTAACAAATCTTTTGTTACTTTGCACGCGTAAGACCCTGCTGTCCCTGCTCACAAGAGCAAACTTCAGGGTTATTGTTTTTTATAGAAGTAAGCTTAATTGTTTATTACACTGTCTTTCCCGGGAACATATAAAAAAGAAAAAATACAATAAAGTTGTATTATTATATAACTTTTCATATCTTTGCATAATGAGGAAGATAATCACATATAAAAACTATTTCAGTGATTTCATAAATAAACTGTCAATGGACGAAATAAACAAAGTTCGCCGTGCGTTGGACTTGTTCAAAGTGGAAGATAGAATGCCAAGACACTTCATAAAGTTCATACGTGACGGTATTTATGAATTCCGTGTGAACTATGGAAATAATGAGTTCCGTATCTTTTTTATATATGACGGTGATACTGTTGTTGTTCTCTTTAATGCCTTTAAGAAAAAAACGCAGAAAACACCTGACAATGAAATCAAGAAGGCCATAAAGTTAAAGGAGGAATATTATGCAACTAAAGGAAATCAGTAAGGACATCTACGATTTGGACGCATGGCTTGATGAGGGTCTTGGAGCTGAAGGAACCCCAGAACGTGAGAAGAACCGCGAAAAGGCATGGGAGGAATATAATGCCCAAATATTATTGGAAGCCCGTAAAAACGCAAGACTGACACAGGCGGAACTTGCAAAACGTATAGGTGCAGACAAAGGTTATATTTCAAGAATAGAAAGAGGATTGACAGTCCCTACCGTTGCTACGCTTTACAAAATAGCGGCGGCAATGGGGATGACCGTAGAATTACGTCCTTTATAACTATCACCGCCTCCTTTTATGGTGTTGCCTCAAACAGGTGCGTAAATGTGCTGTCATGCTGTAAGAAGTATGAACGCATGGCGAATACACTATTGAGAGAGGTCGTGTTGGCAGTTATAGAAAAGTGAGATAAGAGAATAAAAAACAGAAGCCTTCGGCAGTTGCCGGAGGCTTTATAGTATGCCATCAAGCGAGGTAACTATTCCTGCATGAGGATATGCCTCAAGTTCTTCGCGCGTAGTCATCCCGTGCAGCACTCCTGCAAAATCGACTCCGGTATTTAGTGCCGTTTCGGCATCGACGGTGCTGTCGCCGCAATACAGCACATCTGTTGTTTGTAGTCCGAGATGATTTATGGCGAACATAAGTCCTTCGGGCGACGGTTTCGGTGTTTTTACATCTTCTCCGCCCACTATAATATCAAGAAATCCTTCGGGCAGTTTCTTTCCTAAAAGCTCCATAATCCTGTATCTGTACTTTGTGGATATTATTCCTATTCTAGCACCTCTTTCCTTCAGTCGTGACAGTACATCAAGTGTTTCAGGAAACAGTACAGTGTTGGCTGTCATAAGTCTGTCGGCTTGTGCCACATATTCTTTACGGTAGGCTGTCAGGGTTTCTTTGTCGTCTATTCCTGTAAGTATGGTGAACGATTCCTCAAGAGTTTTTCCTATGGTGCGCTTTATGGCTTCATCACTGATGCCGTCATGCCCGTGCATGGCGAGTACATTCCTGAAGCACATCACTATGCCTCGCGATGAGTCGGCAAGTGTATAGTCGAAATCGAAAAGATAAGCCTTGTAAGTTTTCTGTATCATTGAGTTGTAAGTTTTTATTTTGTGTAAAGGTAATGTATAATGGTGTTTATCCCAAACAAAACCTGCTTTTTTGTTTTCAGATTGTAGTTTGAGTGATTTTTTTTGTAACCTTTATGTCATTCTGCTTATGAATATTTTCTGATTTTTTGTACTTTTGTCTCGCTAAAACTAATTTAATTGCTATAAAAAGAATGGGAGGTTTTTTTGGTACAGTCTCTAAGGCTGAATGTGTGACCGATTTGTTTTACGGTACAGATTATAATTCTCACCTCGGTACAAAACGTGCCGGAATGGCTACTTACTCTGCCGGTGAGGGTTTCATGCGCGCTATCCACAGTTTGGAAAGTTCTTATTTCCGTACTAAGTTTGAACCGGAACTGTCACAGTTTAAGGGAAATGCAGGAATTGGAATTATAAGCGATACAGATCCGCAACCTATAATGATAAATTCTCATTTGGGCAAGTTTGCGATAGTAACAGTGGCAAAAATCAATAACGAAGAGGAATTGGTGAATGAACTTCTTGCTTCGAACATGCATCTGTCAGAGATGAGTATGGGTAAAACCAATCAGACTGAACTTATTGCATTGCTTATTGTTCAGGGAAAGGATTTTGTGGATGGTATAGAGAATGTATTCAACAAGATAAAAGGTTCTTGCTCTATGCTTATACTTACCGAAGACGGAATTATTGTTGCACGCGACAAGTGGGGACGTACTCCGATTATCATAGGTAAGAAGAATGGCGCATACGCTGCTACAAGCGAGTCGAGCAGTTTGCCAAACCTTGATTTTGAAATAGAAAAATATGTCGGTCCGGGAGAGATTATCCGTATGCGCGCCGATGGACTGGAGCAGATGCGCAAACCTAATGACAAGATGCAGATCTGCTCTTTTTTGTGGGTTTACTATGGTTTCCCTGTTTCTTCGTACGAAGGCAGAAATGTTGAGGAAATACGTTTCATGTCCGGTTATAAGATGGGGCAGACTGATGATTCTGAAGTGGATTGCGCTTGTGGTATTCCTGATTCCGGTGTTGGTATGGCACTCGGTTATGCCGAAGGAAAGGGTATTCCTTATCATCGTGCAATAGCTAAATATACTCCTACATGGCCTCGCAGCTTTACTCCAAGTAACCAGAGTATGCGCTCATTAGTTGCAAAGATGAAACTTATACCTAACCGCTCCATGCTTCAGGGTAAGAGACTGTTGTTTTGCGATGACTCTATTGTTCGTGGTACACAGCTTCGTGACAATGTAAATATCCTTTACGATTACGGAGCAAAAGAAGTACACATGCGTATAGCGTGTCCGCCATTGATTTATGGATGTCCGTTTATCGGTTTCACTTCGTCAAAGAGTGACATGGAGCTTATCACACGCCGTATTATCAAGGAAATAGAAGGTGATGAGAATGCTAAACTTGACAAGTATGCTACTACTGATTCTCCAGAGTATAAGGAACTGGTGGAGCGTATAAGGTCACGTTTCGGACTGACTTCGCTGAAGTTCAATACTCTTGAAACTTTGATAGAAGCTATAGGACTTCCTAAGTGTAAGGTTTGTACACACTGTTTCGACGGCTCAAGCTGTTTCTGATATAACTAAGATATACATAAAAAAACTCCGCAGGTCATTGTGTCTTGCGGAGTTTTTTAGTTATATAATGTTTTATCAGAATGCTTCTGTCATATTTACATAGAACAGGTTTTGTTTGTTTACGAAGTCCCTGCCTATATCAAGTCTGAAATTCATGCGTGGTTGTACTTCTATTCGCAAACCGACACCAGCATTGGGCAGTACACCTTCAATCTTGCCCGGATTAGGTCCCATAAAACCTGCGCCTCCCCAAACTACGTAACCTAAACGGTTTGCTACTTTCTTCCACCAGTTACTTCTGTCGGTATTGAACATCTGTCTGTATTCCAGCATTGCTATATGCGATGACTTGTCGCGGAACTGTCCCATATAGTATCCTCTAAGGTCGAATGGAGTACCGCTAAGCACATACTTGTTCAGAGGAATGTTATTTCCGAATACGTTTTTGCTTTGTACAGTCCATGCCAAGACTTTTCTTTTTCCTACTGACTTGTACTGGCGGTAGTCTAATTCCAAACGGTAGTAATTATCATCGCCTCCGAGCCATTTCTGATACATTATACCTCGAAAATCAAAGTACAGACCTTTATACGGATTGGCAGGAATGTCACGAGTGTCATAGCTTAACAGAAAACCTAAACCGGAACTGAAATTGCTGTATCCGTCGGCAGTACCTCCGGCCTTTATATAGTCCTTGTCCAAAGTTATACCTTCGGCTACATTCATCATGTGGTCATAGTTCAAGTCAATCTGCGGACCTGCGAAGAAATTGCTTTCTTTTATGCGGAACAGAAACCACGGGTTAACCTGTATTCCGCTGTATTTGTATTGGCTTGTTTCTTTACCTCGGATGTAATTTTTGTTGGTGGCATATCCCACTCCGTAATAGTTTTCCTGTGTATTTTTGTAAATGAATTGTCCGAAGATACGGAATTTATCGTTTTTGAAGAACAGTTGCGGTTTTACCACAATATTAAGTCCGCCGCTGAACATCAGTGCTACGGAAGCAGGAACCACAGAACGTTTCATTGTACTGTCCTTAGGATTCATACTGAAAGTTACTAATGCGCTACCACCTACCAGCAGTCCGAAGTCCGGAGTATAGCTCGGACCTCCCAATATGTTGTAATGTACGTTTCTATTTGCTCTTTTTTGTTTTTTGAGTTCTTTTTTGCTTAGAACGGCTGTAGTATCACCAGCAATAGGAATGCCTTGTTTAACTATCTCAGTTTCTTGTCCTAAAGACTTTAGAGGAAGCGTGATTATACACGCTATGAGTAATAATGTAGAGTATAATTTCATTCTATGTATATTTTGATGCAAAATTACGAAACTTACTCAATAGTTTGATGTTCTTTTGATAATACTTTTTGGTTTTTATGATGTATTTCTTTTTAAATGAGTTTTTGAGTATGAAAAATATCAAAAAAGGGACATGTAGTTTTGTTATTAGAAACCATTTTTTTAACTTTACGTCAATCAACAATTTAACATATAAAAAAGACATGACAGTAATAGACAGATTTTTAAAGTATGTGACTTTTGATACTCAGTCGGACGAGAATACATGTGTTACTCCAAGTACTGCAAAACAGATGGTATTTGCAAAATATTTGCAGCAGGAACTTCAGGAACTTGGACTTGAGGAAATATCCCTTGATGAAAACGGATATTTGTTTGCCACTCTGCCTGCAAATATAGACAGACCTGTTCCGGTGATAGGATTTATCGCCCATATAGATACAAGTCCTGACATGAGCGGTGAAAACGTTAAACCGCGTATTGTAGAGAATTATGATGGGACAGACATAGTATTATGCAATAAGGAAAATATAATTCTCTCTCCTTCACAATTCCCGGAATTACTTGACCATAAGGGTGAAGACCTTATTGTTACAGACGGACATACTCTTCTCGGTGCAGATGACAAGGCAGGTATTGCCGAAATAATTTCTGCTGTGGCTTATCTTAAAGAACATCCTGAAATCAAGCATGGAAAAATCAGAATCGGTTTCAATCCCGATGAGGAAATCGGTCTTGGAGCACATAAATTCGATGTGGAGAAATTCGGTGCCAAATGGGCTTATACAATGGACGGTGGCGAAGTTGGTGAACTTGAATTCGAGAACTTCAACGCTGCTGCTGCAAAGATTGTCATAAAAGGAAGAAACGTACACCCCGGATATGCGAAGAACAAAATGATAAATTCAATGCTTGTAGCCAATGAATTTATGTCTATGTTGCCTGAAGATGAAACACCTGCAACGACAGAAGGTTATGAGGGTTTCTATCATTTGGTAGGAATGAAAGGAGATGTGGAATTGTCTGAACTGTCGTATATAATCAGGGATCATGACAAGGAAAAATTCGAAAACAGGAAAGCCTTTATTTCAGCATGTGCGGATAAGATTAACGCAAAATATGGAAGCAGGATTGCTTTTGTAGAATTGAAAGACCAATATTATAACATGCGTCAGAAAGTTGAACCTTTGATGCATATCATTGATATTGCTTTTGGTGCCATGAAGGAAGCCGGTGTGGAACCTAAGGTAAAGGCTATTCGTGGAGGAACAGACGGTGCCCAACTTTCGTTCAAGGGATTGCCTTGTCCAAATATCTTTGCCGGTGGACTTAATTTCCACGGAAGATATGAATTTGTTCCGGTTCAGTCTATAGAGAAAGCTGTCAAGGTAATAGTAAAAATAGCAGAACTTACGGCGAACAGATATTGATTAAAGAATTACATTATTCAGTTGATAAGGTTTCGGAATTCAGAGACCTTATCAATCTGTTATTTATATAAATTATCAATCAATAAACTTAAAACTTATACTTATGAAAACTACTCCGTTTACCGATAAACATATAGCACTTGGTGCTAAAATGCATGAATTCGCAGGCTACAATATGCCCATTGAATATTCAGGTATTATAGAAGAACATCTCACAGTCTGTCATGGAGTGGGAGTTTTTGATGTCTCTCACATGGGTGAATTTTGGGTTAAAGGGCCTTCCGCTATTGAATTCATTCAGCAGGTTACTTCTAACAATGCTGCGGTTCTTACTCCAGGAAAGATACAGTATTCATGTTTCCCAAATGAGAATGGGGGGATAGTAGATGATTTATTGGTTTATGCGTACGAGCCTGAAAAATATATGCTTGTGGTTAATGCAGCCAATATAGAGAAGGATTGGAACTGGTGTGTTTCGCATAACACTGTTGGTGCGGAACTGGAAAATTCGTCCGACAATATCGGACAATTGGCTATACAGGGACCTAAAGCTATTGATACATTGCAGAAACTTACTGATGTGGTTCTGGCTGATATTCCTTATTATACTTTTAAAGTTGGCGAACTGGCAGGAGTTAAAAATGTCATAATATCGAACACTGGATATACCGGTGCCGGAGGTTTTGAACTTTACTTTTATCCGCAGGATGCTGAAAAAATATGGAATGCCGTATTCAAGGCAGGAGAAGAGTTCGGTATAAAGCCGATAGGGTTAGGAGCGCGTGACACTTTGCGACTTGAAATGGGATTCTGTCTGTATGGCAATGATATTGACGATACTACTTCGCCTATAGAAGCCGGGTTGGGATGGATAACCAAGTTTGTTGACGGAAAGAACTTTACAAACCGTGCGGCATTGGAAAAACAAAAGGCAGAGGGCGTTTCACGTAAACTTGTCGGGTTTGAAATGATTGACAGAGGTATTCCAAGACACGGTTATGAACTCACAGATATGGAAGGCAACGTCATAGGGAATGTAACTTCGGGAACTATGTCGCCTACACGTAAGATTGGTATAGGTATGGGATATGTAAAGACTGAATTCTCGAAACCTGGTACGGAAATATGTCTTGACAATCGTGGCAGAAAACTTAAAGCCACAGTCGTAAAACCACCTTTCAGAAAATAAAAGTTTTGTCTTTTTGATATTAATGAGCGGAAGTTTATGTGATATTTTACATTGACTTCCGCTTTTGCTATTATTTTATTTACTAATTTTGCGATGCAATAACTATTTATAACGATTATGTCTCATTTGGCTCCTTTGATAAGTGATTTGGCCCTGATATTGATATGTGCCGGTATAATGACTCTTGTATTCAAGAAACTGAAACAACCATTGGTGCTTGGATATATTGTTGCCGGATTTCTGGCCAGTCCGCATTTCACTTTTACTCCTTCTGTTACAGACGCTGACAGCATAAAAACATGGTCGGATATAGGTGTGATTTTCCTTCTTTTTGCATTGGGACTGGATTTCAGTTTCAAAAAATTGATGAAAGTAGGAGGTTCCGCAGTGATTTCTGCGTGTACCATAATCCTGTGTATGATAGCTGTAGGAATATTCGTGGGCTGGACTTTCGGATGGAAGCAGATGGACTGTATCTATTTGGGAGGTATGCTTGCCATGTCATCCACTACCATTATATATAAGGCTTTCGATGATTTGGGTATAAGGCAGCAGAAGTTCACCGGTCTTGTATTGAGCATACTTATTATAGAGGATATTCTCGCCATTGTACTTATGGTTATGCTTTCCACAATGGCAGTAAGCAAGAATTTCGAAGGTATGGAGATGGTAGGCAGTATCCTGAAACTGGTGTTCTTCCTTATTCTGTGGTTTGTGGTCGGTATGTATCTTATTCCAACATTCCTAAAGAGGTCACGTAAACTTATGAGTGATGAGACTCTGCTTATATTCTCTCTCGGCATGTGTTTCGGAATGGTGGTACTTGCGGCCAAAGTAGGATTTTCTCCGGCATTTGGGGCTTTCATTATGGGATCCATACTTGCCGAAACACTCGATTCGGAACGTATTGAAAAGTTAGTAGCCCCTGTCAAGAATTTGTTTGGAGCCATATTCTTCGTGTCTGTAGGTATGATGGTCGATCCTAATCTTATAGTTGAATATATATGGCCTATTGTAGCCATAATAGTTGCCATACTGCTTGGACAGACTATCTTCGGTACCGGTGGTGTTCTTCTTTCCGGACAGTCGCTCAAGACATCCATGCAGTGTGGTTTCAGTTTGACACAGATAGGCGAGTTCGCTTTTATCATAGCATCATTGGGAGTCAGCCTGAATGTGACGAGCGATTTTCTGTATCCTATCGTAGTCGCTGTATCCGTAATTACTACATTCCTTACACCTTATATGATTCGTCTTTCTGTTCCTGCATACAATTTTGTTGATAAGCGTATGCCACAGAAATGGAGAAATCTTATAGAAAGGTATTCCGGTTCTACCCAGCCAGCCAATTATCAGAGCAACTGGAAATCATTGATTTATGCTATAATCAGAATTACAGTTATATATTCGGTACTTACTATTGCGGCTATTTTCATATCATTCAGCTTTATTCTGCCTCTCCTTGTAGAAGCATTAGGTGACAGGTGGGGACGTTGGGCAGGTGCGGCTATTACTATAATTCTTATATCGCCATTCCTGCGTGCCATGATAATGAAGAAAAACCATTCCGTAGAATTCAAGGCATTGTGGCAGGATAGCAGATTCAATCATGCTCCGCTTATATCTGTAGTGATACTCAGAATTGTGATAGGGGTGATATTTGTCATTTTCGTTATAAATCATATATTCCAGGCTTCAGTTGCATTGGTTGTTGGAGTGGCAATAATAGTGGTTTTGACAATGATATTCTCACGTTTCCTGAAGAAGCAGTCCATTCTGATGGAAAGAACCTTTATGCAGAATATGCGGTCGAAGGATATGTTTATGGTTTACAGAGGCAACAAGAAACCGGAGTATGCAGGACGATTGCTTGACAGGGATATACATTTGACAGACATAAAGATTTCTCCCGACTCGTTGTGGGCAGGTCTGACTCTGATGGAACTGAACTTAGGGAAACGATTCGGAGTTCATGTGGCATCAATAATCAGAGGTACGCACAGAATCAATATTCCCGGCGGACAGACAAGGATATTCCCGGGTGATACTATTCAGGTTATAGGTTCCGACTCCCAGTTGTCCGCATTTGCCGAACATGCGGAGGCTATTTCGGAAGGTTGTGTTGATGATGATTTTGAGAAGAAGGAAATGTTGCTGAAACAGTTTGTAGTGACTGAAAACTCAAAGTTTGTCGGTAAGACAATCCGTGAGAGTGGAATAAGAAACAAATATCGCTGTCTTGTGGTAGGAGTGGAGTCGTCTGACGATATGTCGTTGCATCAGCCGGATGTAGATGCCGAATTGAGACAAGGTGATATAGTATGGGTAGTAGGAGAGGAGTCTGCTTTGAATGCTCTGTTTGAATCTTGAAAGTTTATTCCTGTATATAACATTTAAAAGACTGAAAAAATATATCTGAAAATACTGTATATTATTTAAATATTGATACGGTTTTGTATCTTCGTAATAATATTAACCTTATCTTGATTTTATGTCTTTATACAGTTTTTTCAGATTTCTGGCATTTTCAATATTTCCAGTGTTTGTAATGTCTTCTTGTTTTCATTGTGATGAGGCAGATGTGAAGCGTGCTGTCAATGTATTGAATATGGTGAAGGATTTATGCGAGAAAGACAGTTTCCCAAAAAATGATTCAATATTGAATTTCTCCGTGAAGGTCTTTTCGCACGAAGAAATGGATTCCTGTCTTGCTATGGCGTATTTTTATCAGGGTGAAATCCAGCATAAGAATTTCTATCTTCTCAGGGCTATAGACAGTTATGTGATGGCAAGTGAGTTTGCCGGTTCAGACAGTATGTTGCATTTTAAAATTAATCTTGAATTGGCTAAAATATACAGGTTCAAGATGAGGCATGACATGGAGATGTCATATATAAACTCGGCTGAACGTCTGTTACATTCTCTTCACGATTCATCTGCAAATATTAAGTTCCTCCATGAGCAGGCATTGTATTACCTGAATAAAAAGGATATGCCAAAGGTGTATTCCACATTAAGAAGAGCGTTGGTGTATTTGCAAGACAAGAATGATAATACCAAATCCGATATATATAAACATTTGTCGCAGGCATATATGGCATCAGGTAATCCGGACAGCGTGATTTATTTTGCGGACAGAGGGCTTGAATTATGTTCTGTTCCTGATTTACGATATGAATTACTGATGCAGAAAGGTTTGGCGTACGCTTTGAAAGGTAACCCCGATTCCGCTAAGTATTATATCATTCCCAATATGTATAATGTAGATATGGCATCACGTGTTAAGTCATATCGTGCGATGGCAGAAATGTACGACAGACTTGGAAGGGTGCCGCAGGCTTATGAGTTCTTAAGGGAGTATGTTGTAACTCTTGATTCACTTGTTGCCGACAGAAGGGACGAATTTCTTGAAAAGATGCATGGCATACACGAATATAATATACAGAAAAACCGTGCCAACAAGGCTGAAATGCAGGCAGCATCCAATCAATTGATGTTTTCAAACTTTGTACTTGCGGCATTGCTGCTGATAATGTTTCTGTCAATATTACTTCACTATTACCGTTCGAACAAACGTAAACTGACAGAACGTTTGAGGGAGGAGACATGTTTGAAAATGGAGGAAACATTGAAGAGAAGGGATATGGAAATATCTCTTGCACGTAAGCAGGAAGAACTGAAACAGAAAGAGATAGAGAAATTGAACAAAAATATAGACTATTACAAGCAGTTAAACAATATTACTCTTCCGATAATAATGAGAAGACAGAATGCTCAGGGAGCCCTCCATCTGACTGATGACGACTGGAACATCATAACCGGTAATACAGATGCCTGTTTCGATATGTTTACAGAGAGATTGAAGAAACTGTGTCCTCAGCTCACTGACGACGATATACGTTTCTGCTGCCTTGTCAAGATGGAACTATCCATGTCCATGCTTTCAGAGATATATCACATTGCAAAAGCCAGCATATCCAGACGCAAGATGAGGCTGAAGGAGAAAATAGGAATAGAGAATACCAGCTTTGATGAGTTTATAATTGATTTTTAGGATACTTGTTAAAATCTTATGTGTAAAAACAAAAAACGGCTGCAAATCAGATAATTTACAGCTGTTTTTTGTTTTATGGTAATATATCAATGTTCCATTTTTTTTTCATTCTTTTTGTCTTGTATATTGAAATAAATCAATCCTATAATTGCTATAACAGAAACAAGCGCAAACATTACTAATGCTCCCATGTTATTCTCCTTTCTTATTGTCTTTAATGAGCCAAAGACCCACTAAAAGGGTTAATATTACAGCAAAAGACCCACCGATATATATAATCCATTTATCAGCAGTACCACCAAATACAGATGATAAAATAACAGCCGTTGTTATATATTTTGCAATATCCATCAGCCACTTACCAAGCTCTTTTTTCATTCTATCAGGTCTTTAGTACATTTTATATTTCTCCTATATCGAATTTTTCAGGATGTTTTCCCTCGAAATCCTTGAAATAGAGTTTTATTTCTCGCATGTCTTTATCAAAGTCGCCTGTAGGCATGATAGCCTTGTTGGCATAAATACACTTTTTCTGATAATCTATACCTATAAGCACAATAGGTATATTGGCACCGCTTGCTATGAAATAAAAACCTTTTTTCCAGTTTGGATTAGCCGAACGTGTACCTTCCGGGGTTATTGCCAAATGAAATTTCGGACTTTTCTTTATAAGTTCAACAGTCTGATCGACCAATGATGTTCGTTTACTCCTGTCAACCGGTAT
Organism: uncultured Phocaeicola sp.; assembly: GCA_944320605.1. Classification (GTDB taxonomy): domain Bacteria; phylum Bacteroidota; class Bacteroidia; order Bacteroidales; family Bacteroidaceae; genus Phocaeicola. The sequence goes on from CALUIE010000062.1 coordinate 13,356, forward strand.
TCCTCCCATCCATCTGAACAGATATCCCAAAGGAAAGAAAAACCATTCCTTTTTCATCAGGAAACCAGACTCTCGACCAATAGCCCCGATAAACAGTTTTCCGATTATCAAATCCCAGTTAGTGGTGTGAGGAGCAGCACAAATTATACATTTGTCATAGTCAGGAACGTTGACTTCAGCTTTCCATCCCAAGAGTTTGAAGTAAATAAAACTGAAAAGTGCTTTCTTCATCTCCTGATGTCGTGGATTATTTTTCGTTCAGTTTATTGAATACTTCTTCAATCTGGCTATTGAAATCAGATTTCAGTTTTTTGTAGAAAGCCTTGACATTTCCCGGTTCTGTATGACTGATGCGGCTTATGATATCTGAACGTAAGTTAAGTGTTTTTTCTACTAAGTCTGCAATAGCTTCGCGTCTTTCGCCTTCCGCATTCAGGCTTTCAATGATACACATACCTACTGTTACTTCAGAAATATAGTTCACATGCTTTTTTAAGTCTCTTCTATTAGCCATAATTCTATGATTTTAATTGATGAATAAAAATGATTTTGTTGTAAAGATAGTGTTTTTACCGGAATATCTATGTCTTTTTGTCAAATATTATTCCTGTTGTGTATTTTTTTTATCCGACGTTTTCGTATTTCCGAAAAAAAGGCGAAATTTGCACGGATTGTTGAAAAAAACATCAAAATAAAAACGTCAAGGCGTTTTAACTTAAACGACAAGGCGTTTTGATTGAAATGACAAAGCGTTTTTTTTAGACGCCTGAACGCTTTAAAAACAACATACACCTTATATAAATAAATTTTGAAATTATGACAAAAAGTGCATTACAAATTGCAAGAGCTGCTTATCAGCCAAAATTACCAAAAGCCCTGACAGGTGCGGTTGCAGTGAAGGAAGGAGAAGCTACTCAGTCTGTAGCCGATCAGGAAGCTATCAAAAAGTTGTTCCCTAACACATACGGAATGCCTTTGATCCAGTTCGTGGAAGGACAGGCTCAGAACACTGCAGAAATGAATGTCGGTGTTATCTTGTCTGGTGGACAGGCTCCTGGTGGACACAATGTTATCTCTGGTCTTTTCGACGGTATCAAGAAACTTAATCCTAACAACAAACTTTACGGATTTATCCTTGGTCCCGGCGGTTTGGTTGACCACAACTATAAAGAACTTACTGCTGATATCATCGACGAATACCGCAACACAGGTGGTTTCGA
>CALUIE010000063.1 GCA_944320605.1 uncultured Phocaeicola sp.
CGCTATCAGGAACCGTGAGACCAGTAGAATCCGTGTCTTCAATTATAAATTAATATTCATTATTTTCCTGTCCAGTGAGCCGGATCTTCTCTCCATGCCTGAAGTACAGGGATATCATCTTCGTCGATGTAGTTAGTCTTAAGAGCAGCGTTAAGCACAGCATTGTAGTTTGTCAAAGTAATAAGTTCTACCTTTGCATCATTAAATGCCTTTGCAGACACATCGAATCCGTAAGTGAATGATGCCACCATACCGATAACTTCACAACCGTCGCGACGGATAGCCTCAACAGCCTTCAAGCTGCTACCACCTGTAGAAATCAAGTCTTCTACAACTACTACTTTCATACCAGGACGCAATTCACCTTCGATAAGGTTTTCCAATCCGTGATCTTTTGGGCTTGAGCGAACATATACGAATGGCAAGTTGAGTTCTTCTGCAACCAATGCACCCTGAGCGATAGCTCCTGTAGCCACACCGGCAATAGCGTCAACCTGACCGAATTTTTCAAGAATAACACGACAAAGTTCCAACTTCACAAAGTTACGAAGTGCAGGATAAGACAAAGTCTTACGGTTGTCGCAATAAATAGGAGATTTCCAGCCTGAAGCCCAAGTAAAAGGGTTAGCAGGCTGAATTTTTACAGCTTTAACTTTCAGCAATTTTTCTGCGAATAATCTTTCCAAAGCTTTCATAATTTTACTAATATCTGATAAACATTTGTGCAAAAGTAGAGAAATACATCGGGATTTGAAAATTTATAGGTATTAATTTTGCTAAAAACTGACATAAAGCATCATATGTCACGATTTTGCCCACGCCAACGTTAGTACACTGATTTTTACGTAATCCACCGTTTTCAGCGCATCAAGACAGGCAGAAATCGTAGCGCCGGTAGTAAGTACATCGTCTATAAGGAGTACATGCCTGCCACTTAATGAATGAGCCCTTTCGGTAACGTCAAACAAACCTTCGGCATTATCCCATCTTTCAAAAGCCGATTTATGAGTTTGTGTGGCATTATTATGAATCCTCCTCATGACATCCGTTACTACAGGAATAGAAGTTATCTCAGAAATACCTCTCGCCAACAATTCCGATTGGTTATATCCCCTGTCTCTCTGTCTGTTTTTATGCAACGGGACCGGTAAAATAAAATCTATTCCTTCAAAAAATCCGGAACCCAACAATTCAGTCCCTATGATACGCCCCATCTGTCTGCACAACAATTTCCTTCCGCGGTACTTCATTCCATGAAGAATATTCGACACCAGACCTCCTCGGGCATAATAATACAACGCCGTGGCACGTTCTATCGGATATATTCCCCAAAAGCGGCGTTCCACCTCGTTTCCCGGAGCATTTAATATTCCTGTCATAGGAAGCGAAGCCATACACGAAATGCACAATCCTTCTTCCTGCGATGAAAGAAGTTTTCCACAGCATACACAGGTGCGAGGGAAAAACAAATCACGTATGTCAGCAAGGATATTCATTAATCAAAATCGGCTTTAACAAATCTCATTATTTCCTGCATAGTAAATCCTCTGCCAGCAGCAAAACGGATCAATTTGGCATTGCGCTCATAATCAGTCTCCGCCTTTATGCTTTTAATCTTTTGTTTCAGAAGGCTCTTAAGTATGGCGTTATACTCCTCTTCATCTATAGCTTCCATCCCTGCGTTTATTTCTTCCGATGTCAAGCCCTTCATACGCAGTGACTGGGCTATCTTTACCCTGCCCCACTGGTTGAAACGATACTTGTCGCGCACGTATGCACTGCAAAACCTGATTGTGTCAAGATACTTCTCCTTAAACAGATGAGCCATGACCGCAGCCACTGTTTCCGGAGTCGCTCCCCAGCCTTTAAGTTTTGCCTCAACATCCGACGGACATCTTTCCACCGCCGAGCAATAAGCCTCAGCCTTGTTCAATATTTCTTTTTCTGTATATTCTCTCATGGTCTCAAAGCCTTAATCATCCTGTCATTCCCAGACAAGTCTTTCCTCAGTTCAATGTCCTTATACCCCATCGAAGCCAACATATCTACCGTCTCACTGCCGTATGCCCTGTTTATCTCAAAATATATCAACCCTCCGTAATTCAATATATCCAGTCCTAACTCTGCTATACGTCTGTAGAAACGCAATGGACCGTCGTCAGGAACAAAAAGTGCCAGATCCGGTTCCCATTCAAGAACGTTTTTCTCCATATCCTTCCTTTCACTTTCCGTTATATAAGGAGGATTACTTACAAGAATGTCAACCTTTATATCGGGAATATCAGTTCCAAGCACATCAACACGGCTGAAAGCTACATCCGCATTATTTATACGCGCATTTTCAGACGCTACAGCCAAAGCCTCTTCCGAGATATCCCATGCCGACACAACAGGCGAATCCATCATCAAAGCCAATGATACAGGGATACATCCGCTCCCGGTACCGATGTCAAGGACATGCATCCCTCCTCTTCTATTGTCCGCCACTATCCAGTCTATCAGTTCTGCAGTTTCAGGCCTGGGGATAAGCACGGCAGGCGTCACTTTAAAGCGGAAGCCGCAAAACCACGTCTCACCTATTATATATTGCAATGGCTCATACGATTTCAGACGTGCCAGAATATCATTGACCTCCGAAAGATTTTCTGACGAAAAATTCATATCTTTGCCTGCATATAAGTCAAGAGCCGACAGATGAAACCTCTCTGTCAGTATAAGTTTAGCCATGGCAGCAGCCTCAGCATCCGGATAGAAGCCGGAAAGTTCTTGTCGTATATAAGTATATATTGGATGCATAATGTGCAAAAGTAAGAAAAAAGCTCAAGAATATGACTACAGATGAGAAATATATCCGCAGATGTATAGAACTTGCATCAAACGGACTGTGCAATGCAGCTCCCAATCCGATGGTAGGAGCAGTGATAGTACACAACGGAAAGATTATCGGCGAAGGCTATCATGCCAGATGCGGAGAAGGTCACGCCGAAGTCAATGCCATACGTTCCGTAAAAGATGAAAGCCTGCTCAAGGAATCAACCATATACGTAAGCCTGGAACCATGCTCGCACTATGGGAAGACACCTCCATGCGCCGACCTTATCATCAGCAAGGGTATTCCACGTGTTGTGGTAGGCTGTATAGACCCTTTCTCACAAGTGTCAGGGAGAGGAATTCGTAAACTGCGCGATGCCGGTATTGATGTTACCGTAGGAGTGCTGGAAGACGAATGCAAAAACCTTATCAGGCGGTTCGTGACATTCAACACACAAAAGCGTCCGTATATTACCCTGAAATGGGCTGAATCGGCAGACGGGTTTATCGACATAAACCGTGAAAACGGCTCACCTGTTATATTGTCAACCCCTATCACATCAATGTATGTACATAAGCAAAGGGCAGAACACAAGGCTATACTCGTAGGCAAAAGAAGTGCTCTACTGGACAATCCTTCACTGACCACACGCAATTGGTATGGAGCCAACCCATTAAGATTAGTCATAGACCGTACCCTCTCACTGCCTTCCAACCTTAGACTGTTCGATCACACTACACCTACGCTGGTATTCACCGAAAAAGAAAAAGCAGGAGAGGAAAACCTGGAATACATAACATTAGATTTCTCGAAGGACATATTACCACAGATTCTTACCGTACTTTACGAAAGAAAGATACAGTCTCTGCTTGTAGAGGGTGGTACTACCCTGCTTCAGTCATTCATCGACTCATGTCTGTGGGATGAGATTTTTGTCGAGCACTCCGAAAAAGCATTGGGAGAAGGTGTGAAATCGCCTGTAATACCTAAAGGTACAGTAATGGAAACAGAAATGCGTGACGGGTTATGTGTAAGCCATTATGTAACCAGGTTCAATAAAAACTGATGTTCATAACCCGTTCAGTGAACGTTCACTAAACGGGTTATGAACGAACAATGAACAAGAAATAGTGCTTGATCTCTTGACTATACCAAATCCTTTGCATTATAAACTATTTTTTCTATTTTTGCAATAACTCTTCATTAAGATACAAGATGAAACTTCGTTTACAGAATATTCTAAAAGTCGAAAGTGCAGAAATTGAGCTTGGCGGACTTACAGTAATAACCGGTGAGAATGATTCAGGTAAAAGTTCTATCGGCAAGATTCTGTTTTCTATTCTCAAAGCAACAAATAATGCAAAACAGGTTGATAAACTTGAAACACTTCAGTTCATAAACTCCCATCTGTTATCAATTAAAAGATTATTCGGCCGTTTTAACAATCACTATGTTCTAAAAGATATTCAGTCTATAAGCATTGATTTGGTAGAGAAAAATCTTTCTTTAGAAGAATTGACTGAAACTATTAAAAATGGATCAAAAAGATGTGCTTTCACAAGCAGACAATCAGCCATAATAAACAATAAGCTAATACAGATTCAGCAGAATCTTTCAGAATTAGACAATCCGGAATTAGCCATAAGGAGAGAATTAGATATTATATTGAGAAGTGAATTCATGGAACCGTTAAACTCATACGGAACAAAACACTCCAGTATTCATTTTCACGACGATACTACTGATGCCGATGGTAGCGATATAAGTTTCAATTTTGAAGATGGAAAAATTTCAAGCATAAAGCTGTACGGAGATTCCTCAATAGAAGATATAACATACGTGGAATCCCCGGTATATCTACATATTCTCAACACATTGCGTATGTCGAGTTCCGTTCCTACAAAATCATTCCGTGGAATGTCCGCTTCTTTACAAAAAGGTAATATTCCTTACCATTTGGGAGATATGGCAGAAAAGATATTAAGTAGGGCTGATGATATATTTGGATTTTATCAGCCATACAAATACCAAAAACAATTAAACGAAATAAATAACCTGATAGAAGGAGACTTCACCGTTGAAAAGAATTCAAGACAGCTACATTTCCGTAGAAACGGTATTTCCATACCTGCGGTAAGCGTGGCATCCGGCATAAAATCATTTGGTGTTCTTCTTCGCCTTTTGCAGACTGACAGTATTTCCACCTCTAAGATGCTTGTATTGGATGAGCCTGAAATACATTTGCATCCTGAATGGCAAATAAACTTCTGCAAATTCATAGTCGAATTAGTATCAGAAGGTATTCCTATAGTTGTTAGCTCACACAGTCCATACTTCATTCAGGGACTAAGATATTTTGCTGCCGCCAAAGGAATAGAAAAAGAAGTGACATATTATATGGCGGAACAAAATTCCAAAACCGGTCTTTCCACCTTCAATGACGTAACCAACGATCTGAATAAAGTATTCACACTGTTGGCTGCGCCACTTCGTGAAATAATGAATGTTGATGCAGCAAGAAATACCTTAAAATGACACCATCCGAAATATATGACCAAATAAGACAATACACAGAAGGTTGCGAAACTATTATTTGTAACCTCCATAGTGCATGTTCGCCCACTAAAGGCAAAACATATATGTGTACATCGCAAGGTTCAAAAACTCCAGTAATTGATTTCGATACAGTTAAGACCGAAGCAGACAAAGTGTTAAATATAGAATCCAGAAATTCAGTCGATGCATTAACAAAATCTCCTTCCGGCAATTACCTATGCTTTGTGGAACTTAAAAGTTGGGATTTGGTTCTTTCATACAATGGTACTGAGAAGGTCATTCGTAAGCAAGCCAAGAAATACGAATCAAACTTACCTCTAAAACTGACAGACAGCATATATATCTGCAAACAGATATGCAAAGACAATTCGGGACTCGATAATTGCCGTATTATATTCATTCTATTGTCAGATATTTCTGTTGAAGAAGACGGTCTGTCCGATATTAATTCTAACCTTACAGCATTGGCTGGCTCTTCATCCAATCTTAATATGCTATGCAATCAATTGTCTGCTGATATCATGAACGGTATTCCAAACGTTGAAACACGATATTGGGAATGCAGGGAGTTTGACAGGAAGTTAGAGACATTGTAAGATATTAACTATAACGACAATAACCCTTTAAGAACTATGTCAAATATTTATTTCCAACATCAAATAATATTTAGTTTGATAACTTCTATCTTCAACAATTACACAATCGATATAGCGATTTTACAAATATTCCTTTCTATAATATTATTTTTTTCAATTAACTGGTTGGGAGAAAAATCCATATCTGTAGGATATATGCAACTAAGTTTAACAATAAAAGAAGACACAGCACCCGCATTTAATTTATTATTTAAGGTTATTTCTCCTATTGTTTTCTTAATACTTTGTGCATGTTTATTTCAGGAAGTAGGATTGGACAATTATAACAAAAACTGTTTTCTTATAGTTATTTATTATTGGATTATTAGATTCTTATATATATTAACAACCAATAGAATAACCTTAACTAATTGGTCTATTTTTTTATTGTACGCAAGTATATCAATAACACTTTCAGTCTTTATATATAATATACTACAAAAGGTTGATAAAATATTACCTAATCCTCAAGCTCTACTTGATCAGTTATGGATTCTAATTATTATATTTTTATATTCAATCTTTAATAAACTCCAATTATCAAAAGAAGGAACAAAAAAAAGAAAAATTAAATATATAGAATCGCGATATAAAAAATTTCACTATGAATACAATAAAATAATAATATCCCAATTTAAAAAACCATTCTATGAAGCTCTAACATATTCAATAATGATATATGAGGACTTTAACAGACCAGCTATAATAAGATATTTAGAATTTGCCAGTTTCTTTATAACTAAAAAAACTCATACATTAGGAATTATGCAAATTAAAACAAATAAATTTATAAATGATGAGGAATCTATAAAATTAGCAACAAATAAAATATTATTAGACAGTAGAGAGTTCTTTAGAACGGAATTCAAGGACTATATGAAAAATAACATTCAATATTACTTAATTTCTTACATTACAAATAAATATAACGGTGGTGACTATAACTATAGCAATGAAATCCATTTCATTTATAATATTATTAATGAAAAATTTTATGGGAACAATTCAGACAATAATCTTATTATTTAGTATTGTAATGATATTAACATAATAACTATGTAAAGCCAATAAAAATACTATTTTTTAAAATATGACCGAAAGAAACAGACCTAGAATATTCATAATAACAGATATTCTAGAAATTTTTGAGAAAGCTAACTCAGAACTTAAATCAATCAAAGAGAGTATTATAAAAACATCTATACAAGAATCATGGATTGAAAAATCCACTTATTCATATATTTATAGTATTTTCGAAACAACTTTATATCAGACTTATCATAGAATTCTAATAGCATTTCCTGATTACATAAACAAACATGAAATAAGAAATATTGGTGATTTAATGTTTTCTTCATCGCTAATGACACCATTGGTTGAGATTGTTGCAACTACATTTGCCAGAGATTTTGCATATGGAAAGATTGAGGAAATTTTAAAACAATATAATGATATAGTAAAGATTGGATTAAATATTAAAGATTGTGATTTTATTTCAGAACTTAAACAATACAAGGAGGAACGTAATTTACTGGTTCACACAGGAATAACACCAACAAGCCTAAATAAAAAGGAAATCCTTGATAAAGCTGAATTTATAAAAAGTATAATAGACTTTATAAAAGTTAAATTTGAATCAAAATATAGTCAATTTACCAAAGAGTACCTGATTAAAGAATCTTGGAGTTATATTTTTAATGACGTATTACCATTTGAGCGATGTTTTTATTTATCGTGTGATAAGAATACGTACATTGTCAATAAAAAATATATTGATGAAAGGGCTACATCATTATCTTCTTCCGAAAAAATGTTATTTACATTATTTTTATCCAATTATAGTAGTATGGTACTCAAGGATGCAATAAAGATTCAAGATTTATGTATGTTTGCTAATTTAACTCAATATACAAAAAACAAAATCGGATATATATTGGAACTCTTTCAAAAATATCCACTTTTATTACAATAACATTATAAAACAAAAGTTTGAGAATAGCGGTATTTCCGATTCTCAAACTCACACATTTCAATAATCTTGTTCAATCATTTTTATATCATCTATCGATAACCCGTATGCTTGATAAACTAATTTATCTATATCTTTTTCCATCGAAAAAATATCAGCATTACAATTAGAACTCTTAATTCTAATAATATTCTTTACTAATGTTGATATTTCAAATTGAATATTACTGCTTAATTTAGGAATTGGGAAATTATCAACTTCATACCCGTTTACATTACTATTGGTGCTAAAACATCTAAAAAACCAATTTAAAGTTTTAGAATTTAAAAAACCAAGTAAACAATATAAATCCATGTCATGAAGAGGCAAAATATAGTTACATGAATTTGCCAAATAATATCCTTTAGGCACTATAGTCATAATAAGCCTAATCTTATCATTAGCCCCAGTCATTCCTTGCATTGCTATTCTTTCAAATCTATGATGAGAAGACTTATCCGTTGTTCCATATTCTAATAAATATTTTTCTTCATCAAGATAATCAATCTGACCTTGACTCATTTGCAGCGTATAATAATATCTTTGTATTGATGCACCCTTCAATATAATAGGATTTTTTGTATTTGATCCAAAAAACTTTTTATGAAAAGTTACATTCAATTCCCCTTCAATACATTTGAGTGAAATGTCTTTCTTTTTAAGCAGTTTAATAACTGTTGATTTATATTCTGGTCTCAATCTTGGAATTGTACAATCAATATTATCAATTGCCATAATATCATCAAAAGAAAAATATGTATCAATTCCGCAAGTTTTATATTTATCATCCCAAACATACACATGAAAAACATAGTCTTTATCAACTTTCATATTTTGTATTAATGAAACACAGACGCTCATCTTTACACTTTCAAAAACTCGTTTCTTTTTACTATCACGTTCTGGAAAAGAATCAATCTTAAGAATCTTATTATTATTCAATATATACTTTCGCAAATTTGTAGCTTGCCTATCACCTAAGAATGAATTCTGAAATATAAAACAATTTACTCCATTCAGAGACAATATTTTTTTTATTGCATTAGCGACAAATAGTTTATAAGCATTTAACTTACCTCCAAATGCTATTTTATAATCATTATCCTTACGCAAACTACCAATTTCTCCTTTATGTGATTCTTGATATAAGAAATACGGCGGATTCCCAATCACAATATCAAATCCGCTCTTTCCATCCTCACGGCTAAACACATCGCTGAACCATGTATGCCAAAGAAAGAACTGATTATTCTCTGCAAGGTTTATACCTTTCAGTTTATCAAGGATTGCACTATCCACAAAACAGGCTTCCAACTGTCTGTTTATAGTTTCCGATATTTCACGCTGCAACTTGACTTTTCGGTTGTGGTCGAAACATGAATAATATACTTTCAAAAGGTTTGAAACTGTTTTCTGAAGTCGGTTTTTCTCATTGTCGAATAATGAGATTTCGCCTTTGTCCTTTTTATGTTCCTTCTCATAAGTCAGTTTGCTCAAATCAACACCCATGAAACTTTCTATCAGAGAATTTCCCTGCATGATTTTATAATCTAAGTTTGGGAGCGGCGACGGCGTTTCCTCATCCACTACTATTGACAGCCAGAAACGGAGACGGGCTATATCGACTGCTCCTTTCTCTATGTCCACACCATAGATATTGTTCTGTATGATACTCTTTTTCAGTTCGGAACGGTCATAACGTTCTCCGCTCAATGCTTCACGACAGCGCAACAAGGCGTTTAGCAATCCCATAGGGAAAGCACCGGAGCCAATGGCAGGATCGCAAATCTTTACTTCCTCCAGTGCTGTCAGCAGTTTTGACTTCTTGCTTTCAGGAATATCCGAAACAGCTTCTTCGGGCGAAAGAACAAAAGCACGTATCTTATCCTTTGCCACTTTGGTATTTGTTTCAAGATAGGCTATCAGCGATTCCTGACACATATATCTCACTATCTCTTTCGGAGTATAGAATGCGCCTTTATCCTTATTGTCTTCCAAAAGGTTTTCGAATATCTTACCGAGCATTTCCGGATCCACACCTACTTCGGCATCGTTAGGGTCATTCTCGTCGATAGTAAAATTATATTCGCTGAAGAACTGAAACAAACGTCTGAAATATTCCGCAGGGAACACACTCTCCGGTTCATCATCTTCATCACGTTCAAAAAGTCCTCCATTCAGATACGGTATGTCTTTCCACTCCATGAGCAGAGTCTTGTCCCAACTATAATAATCGAAAAGGCTTTCACGCTCCGAAGGCTTAGTATTCAGTATGCCGAAAAACAATGGTTCAAGCACGGAATCCAGATAATCATCCTTATAACGTGAACGTTCAAAGAGGTTCTGCATATAGTTGAGGTCGCCATTCATCCATCCTTTGCGCTGTAGGAAATGCAGGAAGGTGATACGCCCCATCATCTTCTTTATATAATCGCGTATCTTCTTCTCGTCATTGCCGAATGCACGCATCAGAGCAGGATTGGGATTTCCCATATCCTTTTCTACCCATTTACTGCCAGACTTTACGAAACGCTTGCCGGTGACATACTGGATAAAATCAGCATACTGCTCACGATAACGGTCGAAGAACTCATCGGAGAGAGCCTCAACAGAGAAAGCGGTCTTCAGATTTTCGAACGATATACCTTTTTTCTGAAGATTAAGAAGACGCTCGATAGGTGTTCTGTAAAGCAATTCTCTGCTACCGAAAACGTAGGTGTATCGTTTGGGGGATGTTGATTCTTCCTTGATATCGCATATAAATGAGAGTCGCCAGTGGTCATGGCTGTAAAACACCACCAAAGCAGCATCAAACGTTCCCCAACGGGGATTGATGAAAGATCTGACCAGATTACGGAGTCCAACGCGCCTGTTGACCACAGAACCTTGGTTTATGCTGTAGCAGAACAGTCCGATGCGGAAGTAATCCGATGTATCAATACTGCCAATGTAATGGCCTTCCTCTGTAGAGTGAGTAGTGGAAAATCTTTCAGGGGTAAGTTTCAGTTCGGTAGCGTGAAAAAAGTCACGGACAAAAGAATACCATACGGTCATGTCGAATGCCGAACGGAACATTTCTCTCAATGTATCTTTGGTGTAAGTGCTTGCCATGATAATGATTTTTAAATGAATGTTTCGGATATTATGATTCGCGGATCTGAGATTTCACGGTTATCTTTTTGCTGTTCTCTTCCGTTAGTACGATACCGGTCAAGCAGACGGCCGATCTCATTCTGTAACTTGTATTCATCCCTGCGAATGCCCGCACGGTCATTTCTATATTCGCGTGCCAATGTTTTCAGATAACGTGGTAGTTGTGAATAGATTCCTTCGTTGATATAGCCTGTAAGAATATCGCAGTTCGTACGGAGTTCATTGTCCGTGAGCTGCTGTTTCAGGGTACGCAAGAAGTTTAGCGCTTCAAGGGATGTACGGTCTAAGTCCTGACGATTGACAGTAGATGTATCCGCCGCCCGCACATACTCTTGCGCATATTGCTGCAGAGCTTTGTTCACATGATGGTAATGAAGCGTATCGTCCGTGAATGGTACTGCCTGTTCTTCAGGCTTGGCTTTCAGGTATTTCACTGCATCAAGGAAATCTATTACCCTGACTCCGGATTTTGTTGCCAAATAAAATTCGGTCTTTACATCGGAAGAGACGAAGATTACCGACTCTCCACTGTGCTTTCCGGTGTTTCGCATCACACGGCTTTTCATCGGCAAGGACTTGATTTTGTGATACAGCTTTCTGTCGTTGGTATAGATTTCACGTACCTCACGCAGCAATGCTATCTTTCGGTCTATACTGTCCTTTATATTGCTGTCGAACAGTGTGAACTGCTTTACAATTTCCTCTCGCGAATAGATTTGTGCATCTTCGCCAAACGCTGAATGAAAACCCTGCAATTTTACCAGAGCATTCTTATAGAGCTGTATTTCCTTATCTCCCTGACGGGAAGGATAAAACATATAGTTATAGATATGCGGTGCGGAAGAACCGATACGGTTTACACGTCCTATGCGCTGCATAAGTCTTGTGGCATTCCATGGGGAATCATAATTTACTATGACATTGGAGCGATGGAGGTTTACACCTTCTGCAAGTACATCAGAAGTCAGGATAATATTATATCTACCAGCATCCGTAGGATAGTTGGCATCAAAATTTTCCTTAATGGTCTGCCCTAAACGGCTACGGTTGGCAGCCGTTACCATGAGAACGTCGTTACGGCCTAATTCCACTGCTATACGGTTGTAGAGATATGTCAGTGTGTCAACACTCTCGGAGAACAAAACAAGTTTGCCTGACGGATTGATTGATTCATTCATAAACTCGTTCTTCAGCTTTGCAGCGAAAAGGTCGAATTTAGGGTCAGCTGTCTCGTTTTCCCAATCCGCATTAAGCCGCTCCAGTATCCGGGCATCATGGTAAAGCATCTGAAGAAATTCCGGTTTGAAAGCATCTGCAGGGAATACTATATCCTCAGCCACGTAACCTTTTGACACTGCATATTCGATAATCTGGTCCAGTTCCATATCCTTTGCCTGAAGGTCTTTAACCTTTAGGTCTGGAGCTATAATGACTTTATCCTCGCCGAACATCTTTATCATATCGGTGGTGATACGCTGAAGTGTGCGAAGTGATTTCTTGAAAGCATAGAAACTGCTTTCGAGACGTTTCACCATGTGAACACGATAAATGCCTGCCAGGGTCTGACCTATATGTTCGGCATTACGGTATTTGTTTCGGTATTCCGGTTTCAGAAACTCCACCGCGCGATAGCGGGCATAGTCAAGTCCTGTACCGCCGGGATTTCTTTCCGATTTTCCGTCGGTCAGCTGCTTTAAGGTTTCATAAAAGCGGTTATTTGTCGCTGCACTCATACGGTATTCCAGCTCATTGGGAGGAAGTATATCCGGAAACACGATTCCTTGCGAACGTATGTCTGCCCTATAGTCAGGGTCGTTCAGGATATTGTTTCTTGTACGGCGTATAGTAATCTTATCTATGACATTGCTTCTTATTTTTTCGTAAATATCATCCACATCTGTAGTGACATCCCTATGGTCGCGCTCACGCATCAGTTTGTTATAATCCTGAATGAGCGGCGAAAAGAAGGATTTGAGATTTGGTATTCCGTCGATGGTACAATGACGGCTGTTCTGGAACAATAACAGAAGATTCTGCAAGTCGTCCGGACGGTTGTTCAAAGGGGTGGCAGAAAGAAGCATAACTTTCTTCTGTATGGATTTCAGAAGTCCGGTATTAGCGCAAGGTGCTTTGCAAATCTTTTGCAACTCGTCGTATTTGCCTGAGGTATCGCTTCGGAATCCGTGAGCCTCATCTACAATGATGAGGTCGAACTCTTCTTTGTCTTTATACTGGTCGCGTCCTTCAAGTAATTTTGAGAGACTGCCGTTTGTGATGAACTGCGCTTTCCTGTATATCCCGAAAAGCCTGAACGTATTCTTCCAGTTGTCTTCCAACGCCGGAGGATAGACCACAAGTATATTGGTGTTCCTGCCGTTTGCCTCGACAAAACGTTTTGCTATCATTGTGGCAATCATGGTCTTTCCCAAACCTACAACATCGGCAAGGAACAGCCCGTTATGCTTCATCAGCATCTGGAAGCCTTGTATTACGGCATCTTTCTGATACTTCAGTTCTTTCACACCGTCGGGAAGCTGCAGGGAGAAATCGTCTTCCACCTGGTCGCCGAATGTATCAATCAGTACCTTTATATAAAGTTCGTATGGTGTAGGCTGACAGCCAAGGTATGTATGTTTCTTATAAGACTCTATATCGTCGGCAGTCAGCGGTATGGCTTCTTCCCACAACTTACAGAATTCATCGTAACAATAGCTTACATCGTCGTAATCCTTCATTGCCACATTCAGTTCGTAACGTGGTGCCGGGGATATGCCCATGCCTGACTCTGAGATATTTGATGAACCCATTACCACCCATCCGTCGCTGTTAGGGCTGTGTTTCTTCGGCAGACAAAGGTAGAACTTGGCATGAAGATTCTTTGTGGCATGTATTCGCATCTGTAATCTTCCGCACAGCAGGTCGTCGCACATCCGGAGTATGCCTTCCTCCACTTCAGGAGAATACGACGCACTGACAATATCTTCCTTAAAACCTGTCTGATATATTTCCTTCGCCTTGTTTTCATCGGCAAGCATAAGCAAAGCCTTGTTGTGACTGCGGAATATGTCGTCGATATTTATTCCTACTAAGATTTTTATTTCCGATATGTCGCCTAACTCTTTTCGGAGCCTGAAATAACCGGATGAGCGGAAAAAGCCAGCCACGGCAAGAAACCTGTCGAATGCTGTCATCTCCGAGGCTATACCTTTGAGTTTGTCGAAAAGTGTATTGCCCTGTCCGTTGTTGAAAAACTTTGTACTCACTGCGTCTGTCAAAGTTTCAGGGTTCAGGACTCCGGCAACCCATGTTTTTCATTAATACCACTTCGCGTAAAGACATAAAAAAAGCGTGAAGCCCTGCATTGTCGCTCGCTTCACGATTAGAGGCTCCTGGAAATTGCCCATCCTG
>CALUIE010000064.1 GCA_944320605.1 uncultured Phocaeicola sp.
TATTATAGTATTAAGACTGGTAAGAAATACGGTTCTATGGCTTTGGTGGCTGGAGGAAAGCATTTGCAGTCGGATACTTATTCTACTGTCGGACTTGTTGCGGGGTTGCTGGTCTTGTATTTTACGGGTATGGCTTGGATAGACAGTGCTTTGGCACTTATCTTCGGGTCTATAATTATAATAACCGGCATTTCTATATTGAAAAATACTATTGCAGGCTTGCTTGATACTGCCGATGACAAACTGTTGGAGGAATTGGCGGAATTGTTGAATGCCAACAGACAGCCGGAATGGGTAGATATACATAACACAAAAGTTATAAAATCCGGTAATTGTATATACATTGAATGTGATCTTACTGTTCCATGGTATTATACAGTTTCCGAAGGTCATAAGGCAGGTGAGAAGCTAAAGAAGGTACTTACAGACAGGTATAATGAGAAGGTTCAGCTTACATTGCATCTTGATCCCTGTGATATTTTTGAAAGACCTAAGTGCGGTACGTGTATCTTTGAGGCATGTAAATATCGAAAATCACCTATTGTGAAACCGGAGAAAATTACGCTGTCAAGTTTTATCCTTAATGAGGATGAAATGAATGGCAAGTAAATTACTTGCCCCGTACTTATCCTGCCCAATTCTCTCTGTCAAGATTTCTGTAGCTTATGGCCTCGGCTATGTGTTGTGAAAGTATGTTTTGGCTCCCTTCAAGATCTGCTATCGTTCTTGATACTTTCAGAATACGGTCGTATGCTCTGGCTGAGAGATTCAGACGAGTCATGGCATTTTTAAGCAGGCTTAATCCCTGTTCATCTGGCTGCGCGTGTGTATGCAGTAGTGATGATGTCATTTGCGCATTACAGTGAATGCCTTTATCCTTTTCAAATCTTCTTTCCTGGATTTTTCGTGCTTTGATAACTCTTTCTCTAATGGCGGCACTGCTTTCTCCTTTTTCGCGTTCGGATATTTTTTCGAAAGGAACGGGAACAATCTCTACCTGTATATCTATTCTGTCTAATAATGGTCCTGATATCTTGTTCAGATAACGTTGCACTTGTCCTGGTGAACATACACAGTTACGTGTCGGATGGTTATAATATCCGCACGGGCATGGGTTCATGGACGCTATAAGCATGAAACTTGCCGGATAGTCCAAAACATATTTGGCGCGTGATATAGTAATGTGTCTGTCTTCCAATGGCTGTCTAAGTACTTCAAGTACGCTTCTGTTGAATTCCGGTAGTTCGTCAAGAAATAAAACACCATTGTGTGCAAGGCTTATTTCTCCCGGATGAGGATTGGTTCCACCTCCCACCATTGCGACCTGTGAGATTGTGTGATGTGGGCTTCGGAACGGACGGGTAGCTATAAGAGATATGTCTTTACCGAGTTTTCCGGCTACTGAATGAATTTTAGTGGTTTCAAGACTCTCTGACAGTGTAAGTGGAGGCAGTATGCTTGGTAATCGTTTGGCCATCATTGATTTTCCACTGCCGGGTGCACCGATCATTATTAGATTGTGTCCTCCGGCGGCTGCTACTTCTAATGCTCTTTTTACATTTTCTTGTCCTTTTACGTCGGCAAAATCGAATGGAAAATCTGTCTGGTTTTGGTAAAATTCTTCTCTGGTGTGTACTATTGTAGGTGATAAAGTATGTGTGCCGTTGAAAAAATCAACCACTTCCTTTATGTTCTCTACACCATAAACATCCAGATTGTTTACTACTGCGGCTTCACGGGCATTTTGTTTTGGTAATATAAACCCTTCAAATCCTTGTGCTCTTGCTGCAATTGCCACTGGAAGTGCTCCTTTTATAGGTTGCAGACTACCGTCCAATCCAAGTTCACCTATTACTAAATAACGGTTTAGTTTTTCCGGTGAGACAATTCCGGTAGCAGCCATAACCCCAATGGCTAATGGAAGATCGTATGATGAGCCTTCTTTACGTATGTCTGCCGGAGCCATATTAACAACAATTTGGCATGACGGTACTTTATAACCATTAAAGTTAAGTGCGGACATTATTCTTTCATGACTTTCCTTTACGGCAGAGTCGGGAAGACCAACAAGAAAAAATTTGATTCCTCTTGAACTGTTTACTTCTATTGTCACGATTGTGGCGTCAATACCTTGTACTGCTGCTCCGTATAGCTTAACTAACATGGCCGTTTATTTTTTCTTCTTGTTCTCTTCTAATAGGTTTTTGACTTTTTCTATCAATTCATTACCGTATATGCACGAGGTAATTATTTTTCTGTTTTTCGTAACAAGAATATTATATGGCAGGTATGAAATATTCATTTGTTTTACGATAGGGTTTTGCCAGCCTTCAAAATCGCAGGTCTCAATCCACTGTGTATTCTCTTCTTTACATTTTCTGTTCCATTCGGCTTTGTCGAAATCTATTGCTATGTTCAGAACTCTAAAACCGTCTTTGGGTAATGATTTCGTTTGTTGGTACAGGGAGTCTCTAATGATGTTACTCTTTTCATCCCATGAAGCCCAAATGTTTATTAGTGTATATTGCTCCTCTTTGCTGCTCCATGAAACATACTTGCCTTTACGGTCCTTGCATGAGAAATAATTTACGTATTCGGACTTTTTATCCTTATTTTCGGATAATGTTTTTTGTATTATATCCACTATTCTGCAGTCTTTTACATGACCGTCCATTTGTGAAATTATTTCGCTTAATTCTTTTAAATCAGGATTCTTGCTTTGAATGAAATATTCATTGAAAAGATATGCGGATGCGTATGACATTCTGTTCTCTAAAATAAACTTTTTCGCAGCAGATTTTATGTCTGAAGTATCATTCGAAATATTATCTCTGAATTTTTGTAAATCGTAGTTTGGGCCTTTACCTGAAATTCTCGGATTTGAGAAACTTCCTTCAAAATTTACTTTCCAGCCTTTGTCGGCAAATATTGGAACCGCTATTCCGGAATCATTGGCTATCCTGAAAATAGTTATGGTGTCCGGTATGAAAGAGTACTCGAATTTTCCTTCTTTAGGTTTTATTGTGTCTATTTTTGCAATGGGATCATCATATATCGCATATATGTATTTTTCTTTCTTATTGCTAAGGTTACCGGTTAATGTAAAATTGTGGTCATTTCCGCATGAAGCTAAGAAAATAAGGATACATGAAAATATGGATTTGATTCTTAAATTCATAAATTATTTATTTGTTTTCTGCGAAAATACATAAAAATGATGTAATTAGCATAATGTGCTTATGTTTATTTACAAAAAAAGGTCGGAACCGAAGTCCCGACCTTTATATTATATGCTTACTAAGCATCAATTATTTGATTTCGTTTGCATATTTAGCAAATTCGCGGTCATTTGCAGCTTTAGCAGCAAGAGCGGCATCTTTCTGTGCAACCTTAGCCATGCTTGTCTTAACCAAGTCAGCATTGTTTGTTCTTGCACCAACGATAGCCATCAAATAGTCTGTGTATGCGTCTGGATTCTTAACTGCAGTCAAAGTACTCTTAGCTTTGTTGTAGTCTTTTGTAAGGATCTGTGCAAGAGCAGCTGAGTTAGTCTTAGTATCACCGAAAGCGGCTACGGCTTTGTCATACTGACCCTGTTTGATATACAAGTTACCAAGAGCTTCGTTTGCTGTATCAGCTCCTGTTGCTTTAGCGAGATATGTTTCAGCGTTAGCAACGTTACCTTTTGACAATTCGATTAAGCCAAGGTTAGTATTAACTTCAGGAGCGTTAGCGTTTTTGCTTGCAGCCTGTTTGAAGTATTTTTCAGCAGCAGCCTTGTCTGAAACGTATGCAAGTTCACCAAGGTTGTTGTATGCACGGTAATCGTTAGGATACAACTCTACAGTTTTCTTATAGATAGCTTCTTTACGTGCATTGTCGTTAGTCAATGTTGCAGCATACAAAAGTTCTTCTACGCTAAGAGCTGATGCGTCAGAGTCAAATGCAGCGTTGATTTCTTCGTCGCTACGTCCGATAACATCGTAGTTTGCAGTCAAGTGTGCACGACGTAATTGAGGAAGGATTTCGTCAGCCAATGTTTTGTAAACTGAAGATATGTTCTTGATTTCAGTTTCACGCTGTTCTGGATCCTGATACATAGAAAGAACACGCAAGATAAGGTCTTTGTCCTGAATGTTTGATTTAGAAACTAATTCCTGGAAACCTTCCCAGTCCTGAGCTGTGTATTCAGTGTCAACAGTAGTTTCAATCTTTCCTTTCTTCAACTGCTGTTTCATGTATTTTTCAGTGTTGTCCTGACGTTTTTCAGCCAATCCTGTGTTCAGTTTAACACCACCATCAGGTGAAGCGTATGCAGAAATTTCAATGTTGTTAAGTTTGTAGTTCTTAGTATCACCGGCAACGATAGCTACTTGTTTGTGGAAATCTTTGATTCCTTCAGCCTTCAATTCGCTTGAACGAAGGTTAGCCTGCTGGATCAAGAACATAATCTGAGCTTCTTTTGCTTCTTTGATGATGCGCTGGAATGCATCTGTAGAAATAGCGGCATTAGCAGAAGCTACAGTAGGAAGTTCTGAAGTAGCGATTACACCGTCAGCGATTTTAACTGAAGGAATAGTGTATTCTTTGCTTCCTTTCTTGATTTTGAAATCAAGATAAAGCTCAGATTTAGCCATTTCAGGAACATAGTCGAATGAAGCTTTCATTGTGTAAGTACCACCAGCTTTGTAAGAAATAGTCTGGTCATTACCTTGAACTTTTTCTCCCTGGAACATTGCTGGCTGACCTTTAGCTTCGCCACCTTCCCATCTTAAAACCGGAGTAACTTCTACAGTCGCAGTTTTCTTGAAATACTTTTCAGGGAATTTACCTGTGATAGTTACAGGAACTTTACCTCCAACAGCTTCCAAAACTTCAGGATTTGTAGTGAAGTAGTCAGAAGACAATTCTCCCATCTTGCTACATGAAGAGAAAGCAAGAACTAATAATGCCACGATAGGCAAATACAACTTCTTAATCATGATCTTTAAAAATTAGGTTTGTATAATTAAATTTGTCTTTTTAATATGTTCAATCGCCACAAAGATACGAAAAAAGATATAGTATGGTCCATCTTTGTCCTTTTTTTTATTGTGGTACAACTGAAAAATGCTTAAAAATGTTAGTTTTTATCCCATTTATGGTAATTTTTTGTTATTTCTTGGATGGTGGTTGATTATTTCATCCCTAAGTTTGCTCCTGTCTATATGAGTATAAATTTCAGTCGTTCCTATACTTTCATGTCCTAACATACACTGGATTACTCTTAGGTTTGCACCTCCTTCCAATAAATGTGTAGCAAACGAGTGCCTGAATGTGTGTGGACTAATACTCTTTTTCAGTCCTGTTTTTTCTGCCAATTCCTTTATTATGTGAAAAACCATTATTCTTGATATGTTTTTTCCGAATCTGCTTATAAATACGAAATCTTCATATTCCGGTTTTATCAGTCCTTCGTTTCTTGATATAAAATAATTGTTTATTTCGTTTATGGCTTTCTGTGATATAGGTACAAGTCGCTGTTTGCTGCCTTTACCTTCTACTTTTATGAAGCCTTCGTTGAAATACAGATCAGAGATCTTGAGATTGCAAAGTTCGGAAACGCGTAAACCGCAACTGTATAATGTCTCCAGTATGGCACAATTCCGTTGTCCCTCTTTGGTACTTCTATCTATGGCAGATATTAAGCTGTCAATTTCTTCTACGCTTAATATGTCGGGCAGATATTTCCCAATTTGTGGAGATTCCAAGAGTTCTGAAGGGTCTTGCTGTATATAATCTTCGATTAATAGAAAATGAAAAAAAGAACGAATTCCTGATAATATTCTGGCTTGCGAGCGTGGATGTATCCCAATATCTCTAAGTCCGGCACTGAAGTGTTCCAGATCTTCAAGTGATATGTCTGTAATGTTGATGTTTTCTTCTTCAAGATAATGTAACAATTTCTCTAAATCGCTGATGTAAGCTGAGATTGTGTTCTCCGACAATGATTTCTCCAACTTTAGGTATTGCTTGTACTTTGTTATAATTTGTCCGTTTACTTCCTGTTTTTTCATTCTTTTTTATTATCTTTGCACCATATTATTACAAAGATACAAAAAGTTTATATAAATAAACAATGCGAATACAAATTATCAATGGTCCGAATATAAATTTATTGGGAAAACGTGAACCATCTATTTATGGGGCTGTCTCTTTTGAGGATTATTATAAAAAACTCTCAGAAATGTATCCGGACGTCGAATTCGATTATTTTCAATCGAATATTGAAGGCGAAATGATAAATAAAATTCATGAGGTAGGCTTTTCGTTCGATGGAATAATCTTGAATGCAGGTGCTTATACTCATACTTCCATTGCCTTGCAAGATGCTTTGAGAGCTGTAACAACTCCTGCCATCGAAGTTCATATTTCTAATGTACACACCAGAGAAGAATTCAGACATAAGTCTATGATATCTTGTGCCTGCCGTGGTGTGATATGTGGTTTTGGCCTTGACTCATACAGATTGGCTGTTGAGGCTTTTATTAATTCGAAATAATGTAAAACAGGTATAATAGTTTTTTTATTATGATGCTTAAACAAACAAAAATCGTTGCATCCATTTCAGATTTGCGCTGTGAAGTGGATTTTATCAGAGACCTTTTTAATGCAGGTATGAATGTGGTACGTATGAATACTGCACATGCCAGTCGTGAAGGTTTTGAAAAGTTGATATCCAATGTGCGCCAAGTTTCTAACCGTATAGCTATCCTGATGGATACTAAAGGTCCGGAAGTACGTACAACAGCAAGCTCAGAAGGACCAATCGATTTTAAAATAGGTGATAAAGTACAGATAGTAGGAAATCCTGAACAGGAAACTACGAGAGAATGTATTTCTGTCACATATAAGAATTTTGTACATGACTTGTCTGTTGGTGCTTCAGTACTGATTGATGACGGCGATTTGGCTTTGACTGTAGTAGATAAAAATGAAACCACATTGTTCTGTGAGGTTCAGAACGATGCTACATTAGGTAGTCGTAAGAGTGTTAATGTTCCGGGAGTTCGTATAAA
Source organism: uncultured Phocaeicola sp. (assembly GCA_944320605.1). Taxonomy (GTDB): domain Bacteria; phylum Bacteroidota; class Bacteroidia; order Bacteroidales; family Bacteroidaceae; genus Phocaeicola. The sequence goes on from CALUIE010000064.1 coordinate 7,059, forward strand.
TCTTCCTTCATTGACAGAAAAGGACCGTAACAATATCCTTTATGCTATTGAAAAAGATATCGACTTTATTGCACATTCATTCGTACGTAACCGTCAGGACGTACTTGATATACGTGAAATACTTGATGCTCATAATAGTGATATAAAGATTATTGCGAAAATAGAGAACCAGGAAGGTGTTGACAATATAGACGAAATACTTGAAGTGGCTGATGGTGTGATGGTTGCTCGTGGTGATCTCGGAATTGAAGTAGCTCAGGAACGTATCCCGGGTATTCAGCGTCAGTTAATCAAGAAATGTATTCTTGCCCGTAAGCCGGTAATTGTTGCTACACAGATGCTTCATACAATGATCAACAACCCTCGTCCAACACGTGCCGAAGTAACAGACATTGCTAATGCTATTTATTATCGTACAGATGCTCTGATGCTTAGTGGTGAAACCGCATACGGAAAGTATCCTGTGGAGGCTGTAAAAACAATGACAAAAATTGCAGCGCAGGCAGAAAAAGATAAATTGGCAGAGAATGATATCCAGATACGTCTTACTCCGGAAAATGCTGACGTAACCAGTTTCTTAGCTAAATCAGCAGTACGTGCTACTAATCTGATGCCTATCCATGCTATTATTACCGACAGCTTTAGTGGTCTTACAGCTCGTAGTCTTGCGGCATATCGTGGTAAGTATCCGGTATTGGCTATCTGTTATAAGGAAAAGACAATGCGTCATCTGGCACTTTCATACGGTGTTGAAGCTATATATATGCCGGAAAAAGCAAACGGTCAGGAATATTATTTTACAGCTCTTCGCAAGCTTATCACTGACGGAGTTCTTTCCGGAAACGACATGGTGGCATATTTGAGTAGTGGTAAGGCGGGTACAAAGACATCATTCCTCGAAATCAACCAAGTGAACGATGTACTTGAACATGCAGAAGACTATGTACTTCCAAATAAGAACCGTTACTTGTAACTAAAGATGAAAGAAACGGACGCACTGAACGATTATATACTTCGACACATTGATGAAGAAGGAGAATATCTGAAAGCATTATATCGGGCGACGCATGTAAAATTACTGCGTCCCCGTATGGCTTCCGGACATCTTCAGGGACGAATGTTGAAAATGTTTGTACAGATGATTCGTCCGAAACAGGTGCTTGAAATAGGTACATACAGCGGATATTCAGCCCTTTGTCTTGCAGAGGGTCTTGAGGATGGGGCTATGCTTCACACATTCGAGATTAACGATGAGCAGGAAGACTTTACTCGTCCATGGCTTGAGAATTCGCCTTATTCGGATAAGATAAAGTTTTATATCGGTGATGCGATGCAGATAGTTCCCACAATGGATATAATGTTTGATATGGCATTCATGGATGGCAACAAACGTTATTATGTTGAGTATTACGAGATGATACTTAAACAGCTTCGCAGTGGGGGATACATACTTGCCGACAATACGCTTTGGGACGGTCATGTGCTTGAGGAAAATCCGCATCATACAGATTTGCAGACAATAGGAATAAAGAAATTCAACGATTTGGTAGCAACCGACGGTAGAGTGGAGAAAGTTATATTACCTATGCGAGACGGACTAACCATAATAAGAAAAAAATAGAAAGATAATATGGAAACTACCAGACAAAATAAAATAGCCAGACTCATTCAAAAGGAATTGAGTGAGATGTTTCTGGTACAGACAAAATCAATGCCGGGTGTGATTGTTTCAGTAAGTATAGTAAGAATCAGTCCGGATATGAGTTATGCACGTGCTTATCTGAGTGTCTTCCCATCAGAGAGAGGAGAGGAAATTGTAAAGAACATCAACAACAATATGAAGGCTATACGTTATGAATTGGGAAACCGTGTACGTCATCAGTTGCGTATTATTCCTGAATTAAAGTTCTTTATTGACGATTCTCTTGATTACGTTGAAAAGATAGACAAACTTCTAAAAGACTAAGCTATTCTTCATCATAAAAACAAATTCATCGTGAATTTTCCTTTTTTTATAGCTAAAAGGTATCTGTTCTCAAAGAAATCACATAATGCCATAAATGTAATTTCAGCTATATCTGTGTGCGGAGTCGCTTTGGCAACATTAGCCATGGTCTGCACACTTTCTGTTTTTAACGGCTTTCAGGATATGGTAGCTACATTTTTTACGGCTTTCGACTCACAGATAAAGATAACATCCGTCAAAGGTAAGTTTTTTGACGGTAGCGAACCGGTTTTTTCGACTATAAAATCTATGCCGGAAATAGCCGTGTATTCTGAGTCGGTCGAGGACAATGCCATGGTTCAGTATAAAGGACGTCAAGTGATGGCGGTAATTAAAGGAGTTGAAGATAATTTCGACAAGCTGACTCCTATTGACAGTATTCTGTTTGGCAGGGGAGAACTTATATTGCACGATGAGGTTGCTGATTATGCAATACCCGGACTACAGTTGTTGTCAACTTTGGGTACGGGAATACGTTTTCTCGATCCGCTTGAAGTATATGCTCCCAAACGTGGCAGTCGTATAAATATGGCAAATCCTATGAGTAGTTTTGTGAGCGATGAACTGTTCTCGTCAGGACTTACGTTTACCGTCAACCAGGAGAAGTATGACGCTTCCTATATATTGACCTCCATTCAGTTTGCGCGTCGCTTGTTTCAATATACCAATGAGGTAACGGCTATCAATCTACGTCTTGCTTCCGGTGCGGATGAAAATACTGTGATACGTAAATTAGAGGAGCTGCTTGGCAGCGGATATCGTATTCAGAACCGTTATGAGCAACAGGCAGACACTTTCAGGATAATGGAAATAGAAAAACTCATTTCATACGTTTTTCTTACTTTTATTCTTATGATAGCGTGTTTCAATGTCATAGGTTCACTGTCAATGCTTATAATCGACAAGAAAAATGATGTTCAGACATTGCGAAACCTCGGTGCCTCCGATAATCAGATTGAACGTATATTCCTTTTTGAAGGGAGAATGATTTCTTTTATCGGTGCTGTCTCAGGAGTGGTTTTAGGACTTGTTCTATGTCTTATTCAGCAAGAGTATGGAGTAATATCTCTGGGCAGTTCCGGAAGTTTTGTTGTAGATGCCTATCCTGTAAGCGTACATTTCTGGGACGTAGTGTTAGTATTCGTGACAGTTCTTGTAGTAGGCTTTGTTTCTGTATGGTATCCTGTAAGATATCTTAGCCGCCGGTTGCTTTGATACTATTCTAATGTTATACTTTTAACTGTAACATCCTCGTGTAGGAATATTGACGCCGATTCCTTGAATTTTTCTATCGATTCTGTTGTAAGGAAATCGCATTTTCCTTTTTTTATACATCTTGAGGCTATTTCCTTGTGTCTGTTAAGATAATCTTTGAGGCTTCTTGCCACGTATTCTCCCTGGGTTATAATGTTTATGCTTTCAGGTGTATATTTCTTTATTTTGTCTATTAATAAAGGATAGTGAGTGCAGCCTAAAACGATGGTGTCAATCTCATTGTCTTTGTTGAGGAGTTCGTCAATATACTTTTTTACAAAGAAATCTGCACCTTCAGAGTCGAACTCTTTGTTTTCAACTAAAGGAACCCACATGGGGCACGCCACTCCTGTAACTTTTATGTCCGGGAAAAGTTTCTTTATTTCCATTGGATATGATTCCGAACGAATAGTGCCTGACGTGGCCAGAATTCCCACGTGTCGTGTTTTTGTTGCTTCGCCAATCGATTCAGCGGTCGGGCGTATAACTCCTAATACACGCCTTGATTTGTCCAAATATGGGAGATCGTTCTGTTGAATACTTCGTAAAGCCTTTGCCGATGCAGTGTTACATGCCAAAATCACCAACGGACATCCCAGCTCAAACAGTCTTATCACAGCCTGTAGTGTGAATTCATAGACCACTTCAAACGAGCGTGTCCCGTAAGGTGTTCGCGCATTGTCACCTAAATATATGAAGTCGTATTCCGGTAGTGCTTTTCTTATCTCTTTCAGTATTGTCAACCCACCGTAGCCCGAATCGAATACTCCAATCGGACCTTTTATAACGTCTCTTATATATGGCATGTTTCCCGAATTAAAAAGTGAAGAACCTGTAAACACTAAAGTCTGTGTAAACAGGTTCCTCTCCTATATTTATATGTTTAAATTAAAAGTATTTTTTATTATTTAGTTGCTGCTGGAAGTGTTGCAGGAACCTGAGGTACGTAAGGTGCCGCAGTCAGACTGATACCCAAGTTAGTCTTGATATCGTTTGTGATGTCTTTGGCCTGTGCTTCGTCAACGTAAGGAATATCTGTACGGTTAAGGTCAAATACGAAGATATAACCGCCTGCCTTTGCTACTGTCTGAACTGCTTTTTCCATCTTTTCGTAGATAGGAGCCATCATGTCTGCGTATGCTTTCTGCAATTGCTGCTGTGCGTCCTGCTGGAACTGCATTCCCTTTTCAGAAAGTTCCTGAAGTTCTTTCTGGCGACGTTCAAGGATATTCTGTGGAAGATTCTTCTGTTCCTGCTGGAACTCGGCGAACTTCTTGTTGAATTCATCTGACGCGCGTTTGATTTCATCTTCATATTGTTTCTGTAGTGCCTGTATGTCAGTCTGAGCTTTAGCATATTCAGGCATAACCAAGATGATTGATTCAGATTTGAAGTATCCGAACTTCTGTGCGAATATGCTCATTGGTGCAACGAGCATAAGCAATAATGCTAATTTTTTCAACATAATCTTTGTTTTCTGTTTTATTATTAATTCTTTAGTTTATTACGTGTGTTTTTCTTTCGATTGCAAATGTATAAAATTATTTTGAATATCCTAATTTCATAAGAACTTCATTGCTTATATCTATACGTGGCGAAGCAAAAATCATACTTTGGGCTGATGCTCTGTCTATTACGGCATCATATCCTTTCTGGGTTGCAATTTCCTTAACCGCATTATATATCGCATCCTGTATCGGAGCAATAAGTTCCTGTCTTTTCTTCATGGCTTCACCTTGAGGTCCGAAATAAGTCTGTCTCAATTCTGCGGCTTCCTTTTCTTTTGCTATTATTTCTTCCTCTTTTGCGGTCCTTTGTTCTGCACTCATTGTCTGAGCAGATTTCTGGTATGCCTCATATAGAGTTTTTGCTTCTTTTGATTTTGCCTCAACTTCGGCCTGCCACTGTTTTGACAGGTTTTCCATTTGCTTGTTAGCCTGTTCGTATGAAGGTATTTGCTTCAGAATGAATTCCATGTCTATAAGCGCGAATTTCTGAGCCTGTACTGACATCATGCCTGCCATGACAATCAATAGTGATAGAAACATTTTCTTCATAATCCTTGAGTATTTGAGTTTTAACTTCGTTGACCTTTGGTTGTTGGTTTTTAAGTTAGTTGACGAGTTGACAAGTTGACGAGGTTTTGGCTTCGCCGACCGTCGGTTCCGTCCGAATGGGAGCCTTGTTCCCTTGTAACTGAAGCCTTGTCCACTTACATTAGAACTCCTGTCCGATGATAAAGTGGAACTGGCTTCCGCTATACTGCATTGAGCCGTTTATTTTGTCGAAACCGTATGCCCAGTCGATACCCATCATACCGATCATAGGGAGGAAGATACGAACACCGACACCGGCTGAACGTTTCAACTGGAACGGGTTGAAGTCTGCCACGTCTGTCCATGCGTTACCTGCTTCCACGAAACCAAGCGCATATATACTTGTTGAGTTCTCAAGCATGAGCGGGTATCTCAGTTCGGCACCGAGTCTGATGTAAGCGTAACCTTCGCTACCGTATGGAGTCAATGCTCCGTTTTCGTAACCGCGTAGAGCGATAGTCTCTGACGCATAGTTGTAGCTATATCCTGTCATACCGTCACCACCCACGTAGAATGTTTCGAACGGTGAGCGTTTGTATTTGTTATAATGTCCCAATATACCGAATTCAGTACGTGTCATCAGCACCGGACATTTCTGAATAGGCAACAGTGCTGTATATGTTTTAGCTTTGAATTTCCATTTGTGATATTCTATCCATTTGTACATGCTCGCAGCTTCCTCGTAATTATCTTTTCCGTAGGTAGAATAATCTTTGTTGCTGAACAGAGAATATGGAGGAGTGAACGATACTGATGCCGAGAATTCCGAACCGTATCTTGGGAAGATTGGGTTATCTGATGAGTTTCTGGCAAGTGTAAAGTTCATGTTGATGTTGTTGCAGTTACCTGTGTTCATATACTGACCGTTATTCAGCTTGATATAGAGGTAGCTCCAGTCTTTAAGCATGAATCTTTGATAAGACAGTTCGGCAGATATTGTGAAATAGTCGTCTGGCCATCTCAGACGCTTACCCCAACCTATTGACGCACCGAACATCTTGATTGACTTGTCTGGGTCGTAATAAGACTCATAGTTATTATAGTAGTTGCCATAATAGTTATTGTAGTAACTACCGTAACCGTAAAGCATGTTATAGTAGTTGTTCATGTAAGCCGAGTTATAGTACTGGCTGCTCACGTCAGTCTGTACAGAGTAGAATGCCGATACAGAGAACGATGTAGGACGTTTTCCACCAAACCAAGGGTCAAAGAATGAAACGCTGTACGACTGATAGTATCTACCGTTGGTCTGACCGCTGATTGTAAGTGTCTGACCGTCTCCCTGAGGAAGAATACCACGGTAGTTGTCGTTCTTTCTGAACAGGTTCGCGAATGAGAAGTTGGTAAATTTCAAACTCAATTTACCGATGATACCGGTCTGTCCCCAACCGGCTGAGAATTCCACCTGGTCATTGGCTTTTGATTCCAGTCCCCAGTTGATGTCAACAGTACCATCCTGCACGTTAGGCTGTACGTCCGGCTGTATGTTTTCAGGATTGAAATGTCCCATCTGCGCTATTTCACGGTATGAACGTTCCAAAGCCTCTTTACTGAAAAGATCACCCGGACGTGTTCTCAATTCACGTCGTACTATATTTTCATACAGACGGTCGTTACCGTTTATGCGAACATGGCTTATTGTAGCCTGTGGACCTTCTGTTATACGCATTTCCAGGTCAATGGAGTCACCGTCGATGTTTATTTCCACAGGGTCGAGATTGTAGAACACGTAACCTCTGTTGTAGTAGTTGTTACCGATAGCGTCCTCATCTCCGCTGATACGTTCGTTCAGCAGTTTCTGGTTATAAACATCACCTTTCTTCATTCTAAGCTGTTCGCTCAGCAGGTCCGAAGGATATACTGTGTTACCCACCCATGTAATGTCTCTAAGGTAATATTTCTCACCTTCGTATATCTTCATGTAAACGTTTACCGTCTTGTCGTCATACTGGCTTACGCTATCCATTTCAATGAGGGCGTCACGGTAACCAAGTTCGTTATATTTGTCTATGATGAGCTGCTTGTCAGCCTCGAAGTTGCTTTCGATGAATTTCTTTGT
>CALUIE010000065.1 GCA_944320605.1 uncultured Phocaeicola sp.
TGCAAAGCTTGGGGAAGACGTATTTCAGCGCTGATATGTCCTCCGAAATCAGGACGTAAATCACGACCATCCATACGTTCAGGGGTAGCTGTAAGCCCGATTAATATTTGTGGATTAAAATGAGTCAATAATTTCCTATAACTATCAGCCTGACTATGATGAGCCTCATCTATGACTATGTAATCGTAATAATCTTTATCAAGTAAAGAGAAAAATTCATCATATTTTGAGTTGAACATTGAAATGGAGACAAATAAATTCTCGTATTCATCTTCATTCTGCGGACGATATCCTCCAACCCACAAAGAGCCAAAGTTCATATCTCTCAAAACACTCCTGTAAGTATTTAATGCTTGGCAAAGAATTTCCTCTCTATGTGCCGTAAACAAAATACGGCTACGCGAATGTGTCCTTACAAAATTCTGATAATCAAAGGCTGAGATGACTGTTTTTCCAGTACCGGTAGCTGCGACTATAAGATTTCTATAGTTATGATTCTCGTCCCTCTCTACACTAAGCTTATCTAAAATCTGCTTCTGATGTGGAAGTAATGTATAACGGTGATATACGTTCTCTTCGCTACGGTTTCTAAATAAATTACGATTTATCTCTTTATTAAATTTATCTATACCCCCAATTCTAATATTTTCAAAATTTGGACTGTTCCAATACATATCAAAAGTAGCTAAAGCAGTCTTGATTATGTGTGGATTCTCTATATTTGTTACACGAATGTTCCATTCCAAACCATCTGTCTGAGCTGATTTAGATAAGTTAGATGAACCTATATATGCCGTATTCATGCCAGAATTTCTTAAAAATATATATGACTTAGCATGAAGGCGTTCTATATCTGTATTATATGAAATACGAATCTCTGTATTAGGAAGTTCTAACAGTTGTTCAATTGCTTTAGACTGAGTTACTCCACAGTAAGTAGTAGTGATTATTCTTAAACGACTTCCTTCTTTTTGAGTAAATTTCTTCAAGTCGTCCATTAAAATACGTATCCCTGAAACTTTCAAAAAAGAAACTATAAAACATATCTCATCAGCACTGGCTATTTCACGACGAATTTCTTCTCCCAATGATAATGCGCTTCCACCACCAGTAAAAAGATTACTCACACGAAAACCACTCATCGGTCTAATTGTTTGCGATCTACTTTGGCATTGAAAAAGATATTGCTGATGTGTCATAACTTCAGTCAATAGATTCTCATAATCGACTATCTGCATTTCCTCCAATAAACCGGCTTCTGATAAAATTCTGTTTATCATATTTACACGGTCTTGTTGTTCCTCTATTTCTTCCAATTTATTGCGAATCACCTTTGCCAAATAATCAGCCAATATCTGAGGAGATTCTGCAGTGTCAACATTATTTCTTACGCAAACAAGATTTTCATCTTCCGATTGTTTAATTTCTCCCCTTATCTCGTTATTTATGATATGTTCGTATATACCTTTTTTTAGCATAACAGTTTTATATTTCAAATTATAAATCTACTCAGGTTTTATTACAATACGCCAATAGCCTCTGTGATCTGCTCCCTCTCTGACAAGCAATCCTTTGGCTTTTAAATTTGCAATCTGCATTTCAATGGCTCGTTTACTGACTCCTATTTTCTCCGCCATTTTATCTTGAGATATAGAACCGTCTAATATTACAAGGTCAAGAATGCTTTGCGCAGTCCGTCCCAATCTCTTTTGTTTCACCGAAGATTTTTGTAAATCACCGAAGGTGTTCACCGAACTTTCTTCATTTACAGGGTACTTTTCGAGGGTACTATTTACCATGTTGGCAACTTCCTCAACAGGTATCCTTCCGTTCTCTCCCCAATTCAAATTATAGAATGTGGTATAGAAAGAAATTGCTTCCGTTTGATATTGTGGTTCTTTGCCCGGCATGAAATTAGGCAGTTTCTCCGTAAGTTCCCGCATTTTCCTTAAGCCCGAACCACGTTTCTCCATATAGTCCAATTGAGTAAACATATCCGCAATAACTGGATTACGGCGCATGGACGGCACTTTGTATATGTCCCGGTCTTGAATTTGTGTACCATCAAGCATTGCTCCTGGTGATACCAATTCTACTCGGTCATCATAGATGTCAATATGTACTTCACCACCCATTACTGTGTAATCTCTATGGATAAGATGGTTTACCAACCCTTCAAAGATTGCACGATCGGAATAGTCGGGAAGGTTAAGTCGATAGTTCGGCATCTTCACCCATCCGCTCATAGTATAATTCTTGATGAAGTCCATACCATATTTCAAAAGCAATACAAGATTTGCCCGATGTTCCACGGAACTGATAGCATCGTCTTTATAAAGTCCTGTCCAACGGGTGCAGAAAATACGTGATTGGAATACAGTGCAATTATCCACAAACAGCAATCCTGCATTGGTCAGTTTACCGTCAGATGTGACAAGTCCGAATGACTCCAAATACTTATCGCTCCATTCCTGATGGGTTTGCTCGCGGAAAGTGTTGGCAAAAGCCGACACGGATTTAAACCATGACTTTACTTTCTTACGCTCCAGCATTTCCTTGAAATCGTAAGACGAGCATTCCGCTATCAATGTATTGTTATGTATTTGCATCGTTTTCTTTTCGTTGTTTAGATATAAAGCACTTGGTTATATATACAAAGGTAAAGATAAAACCGGATATTCTGTTAAAATCGTTCCATTGATTTGATTATTATGTGTTTATATCACGATTTTATCAAATAATACTATTTAAATGTTATTTAAACATATTGAAAGTACCAAATCAGCCAACAATACTGCAGATTCCTGTTCTTCTTTTGGAGCGTCCTTTGGTTTCCACGCCACAATAAAACGTACATTAGCGGAACTAACATCATATCCCCTTTCTTTCCATTCCATTAATGTATATTGCATTTTTTGTGATAATTTCCCTACTGGTTTGTTATTAACAGTTTCATAAAGAGTATAGTCTTTATAAATTAAAGGATCCCCAGATTTCAAGGATAACACTTCACGCTTTATCCCTTTAAAATAACCTAAATAAACATCTTTATGAGACAACTGGAGGACTATTTCATCAGGCATAGAATATTGTTTATCATCAACTGAATATTTGTCAGCACCAAGACGACTGAAAAAATCACAGTTGGTGTGTATATACAATCTGTTCTTTGCACGTGTAATACCAACATAATAACGGCGCATAAGATTATCATCTTTAACATATCCACCAGATATCAGCATATATACATCATCAAACTCACGTCCTTTGGATTTATGGATAGTAGATACCACCACTTCAGCACCTGATAAATCACAGAAATCTTCCAACGAAGATTCTATAACAAACTCCTTGAAGTCGTTGAAATATTTGTTTTTATTAGTCTGCTCAAACAAATCCACACAACGCTTTACGTATGACAGACTTTGACTTCCATTGTATGCGGCAAATGTAGCCTGTTTGGCCTCCTGCCATAAATCTTCAGATATCAAAGGACTACTTACACGTTTGGATATATATTTTATCAGAAACCTCACTTCAGCCATATTGCAGAAAGCGAAACCATCCATAGACTGTATCAACTTAGCACTTATACCATATCTTCTCAATAAAGCTGTTATAATAACCGACTCCTCGTTTGTCTGAGTGAGGACACACGATGTACCTCCTTTCCTGTTTTGCAATAATTTTTCAACCAAAGGCTGATACATATAATCCGATACATGACGTGTAACTTCCACCCAACCATTTTCTTCTCTTTTTGAGATGATTGGTGTAGTTTTCATTCTGTTGGAAATATATCTCACAAAACTGTTGGCAAAACGGACGGGATGTGAAGCACTACGATAGTTCTCTGTCATTTCTATAAATCTGCTTTCCGGCTCTTTGGACATACGGAACATATATCCTGAATCCGAGCCACGAAACTCATAGATATTCTGATCGTCATCACCAACCGCTATCACGCGCATATCCTCATTGTTTGACATAAGAGCTTTTACAAGTGAAAATTCTTCTGCTCCCATATCCTGCGCCTCATCTATCACGAGAACTGTCTTTCCTATCCTGTTAGGTTCTACATCACCACTGTTTATCATTTCTGCAGCTTTGGCTACAACATCTTTTACTTCATCAAGATTGCCTATCCTACCGAGCAAATCAAAACAATAAGAATGGAATGTCTTTATCTCAACGAAATGTGCGGCATTTCCTATAAGCTCCATTAGCCTTTGCTTGAACTCTGTTGCCGCGGCACGTGAGAAAGTAAGCATAAGAAGTTGCTCATGTTTTACATCTTCCATCAGAAGAAGTGAGGCAAGTTTATGTACAAGCACACGAGTTTTACCGCTACCTGGACCGGCTGCAACTACAATACAACGTGATTCTTTATCAGATATTATCTCCATCTGACGTTTTGAGAGTGTGCCAAACAACTGTTTATATTTTCCGGGAGTAATATTTCTTTGTATTTCACTTATCCTTTCTCCTTTGAAGTATTTTGCCACGAACTTTCTGTAATCCATCTGAAAATAATCCTGTACATACTGTAATGCGGCATTATAATCTTTCACCATAAGATTGGCATATTCACCCACTATATGCACCTGCTGTATTTTCTGCTTATAAAATTCATTAAGCATACGATAATCGTCAATCTTATATCTTGACTTATTATCTTTTATCCTTCTGATATCCATAGCATTATACAGTACAAGAAAACCTCCTTCAAGTTTAAGGGCACCTATCTTTGACAAATAGAGAAGAGCTTCCTCAACATCTTCCAACTGCAAATTTTCAAGTTCTCCGAATAACGATTGCTGACCGGACTTTATCATTCTGTACAATTCCACTACAGAAAATTGAACAGCCTTATTCTGTTTACCCTCTCTTTCTGCTTCAGCAGCTAACTTATACAACCATTCTACGGCAAAACGTCCCACTTCAAGCCTTTTCTCAAAACGCTTTAATGTAGATTCCATATTTGCCAAACGACGAATTTCCATATTATGCGAAGAATCTTCTTTCTTGCGGGTATAGCCCTTTACTGTCAGAAAATATAACAATGTACGTATATCTTTCTCTTTAGATGTAGTTATACCTTCTTTTACCGCATCATCATTCAGCTGTTTGCAAGATATACGCAAAGATTCATCTGGTATATGGTTAAGAATATATTGTTCAAGTTTTGCAAATTTCTCAAGAATAAGACGTGACTTTCGTTCCGAATCACCGGCATCAAGCAAATAGGCCGAAATATCTTTACTGTCGGCCAATATACCCTCCTGGCGCATTCTTTCGACAACCGACACTACTTCCCATTTGTTCAGTCCAAGAATGTCTGCGAGGTAATCAACTCTTGACTCAGCCTCAGAATCCTGTGCTTTGGCTATGTTTTTCTGCGAAATCAGAGATTTTATAATCCTAACAGCACTTTCTATCTCATCGCTTCCGAAAAGTATAGAAGCCGTCAGACGCCCCCGTGCCTCGTCCATATTTTTTACAGTAATACCGGTAGCATATACATGAGGAACATTGTTTCCTCGTTCGAGATATCCGCTTTGTTCCAATGCTGCCAAAGCGGTCCTCACACGTGTTTCAATATCTGATACAGAATCATCCCATCCGGCCTGTCTTGCAATCTCCAAAGCAGAGCAACATACACGCATACGCTGTTTTGTAAGGTCTTTTACTGCTTTCCATACCTGCTGTATCTCGCTGATACTTAACTTTGTCTGATTAAGCAATATAAAATGTTTATCAAGATCGTTGTCGCTATACAATACATAACATTTGGCGTCAAGCTGCGGGTCACGTCCTGCCCTACCGGCTTCTTGTACATAATTTTCTAATGAATCTGAAATGTCATAATGTATTACAAGCCCAACATCTTTCTTGTCAACACCCATACCAAAAGCGGACGTAGCTACAATTATACGTACCTGATCATTCATGAAAGCATCCTGATTTGCAATCTTCTCGTCAGAATCCATCTTTCCATTGAAAGGCAAAGCCTTGTATCCATCACGTGTAAGTCTGATGGCAAGATCCTTAGTTCGTTTAGTACGTGACACATAAACAATTGTCGGACAATCAGTATCGGAAACAAGATGCCTCAGTTTTAGATACTTTTCTTCGTCCGTTTCTGCATATATCACAGAATACCGTAAATTGGTTCTCGATGCCGAAGATGCAAAAAGTTCCAAATCAAGATCCAATGTCTGCTTGAAATAATCACAAATGTCCTGTACTACTTTCTGTTTGGCTGTAGCGGTAAAACATGAAACCGGTATAGGATTCTTGCACTTTTTCTTTTTCTGATACTCTTTGATGAACTTTCCTATATAAAGATAATCGACTCTAAAATCCTGTCCCCATGAAGAAAAGCAATGTGCCTCGTCTATTACAAACCTTACGACATGACGGGCCAGGAGAATCTTTTCGATAGTTCTCGAACGAAGCATTTCCGGTGCGATATACAAAAGTGAAGCCTCGCCGCTCTGTACACTCTGAATTGACGACGCTCTCGTTATAGGGTCTAGCAAACCATTTATAGTAACAGCATCGGTAATACCACGATCTGCCAGATTATCAACCTGATCTTTCATCAGCGACTGTAAAGGAGAAATTACCACAGTAAGACCATGAACAATTCGTCCTTCCATGAGTGCCGGTAACTGGAATGTAAGAGACTTTCCCCCACCGGTAGGGAATATAGCCAAAAGAGATTTACCGTCCACTGCCGCCTTTGCCGCTTTCTCCTGAAGCGGTTCACCATCGTAAGTCCTGAACTGATCATAACCGAAAAATACTTTCAGATTTTGCACAACGTCGAGCTGGGAATTACAATAGTCACAACCTTCACTGCATCTTTTATTACGCAGTTCTTTAACTATGTATTCCACTTCAGGGAAATTACTGAGTACCCAACCGGGAGTAATAGAACGATAGTCTGTGGTGTCTATAAGAGCCAATGCGTATGCCAATTCGCATGGATAGCGATGAATAAACATTTCAATATCTGCATGTTGACATATTTTCTTTGCGTAAAAACGTTTTATCATTTCGGACAAAACTTCTTCGCCAACATACTCTGCTCCAACCATACAAAGAAAACCTTCAAACTCTTCTTTGTTTCTCAATAGTGATGCAAACATTTTTTGTTTCTCATTCGGGAGTGATTTCCAGCGAGATATTTCATCAAAAAGCAAATCCTTAGCTTTTTCACAATCATTTACCGGATTATTCAACTGTTCATTAACCAATTTGTCATCTTTTACAAGATTATGATAAGGCCACTCAGGAAATAATAATGGAGAAAAATATAATGTATCTACCAATAAAATTTTACATGTCTTGTCATTAAACAAATATTTGGCATCATGATGTACTATATTATGTCCGCAAACATAATCTATACCGGCTATAAATTCAAAAAGATCGTTTTTGGAAGCCTTATGAAAAACAGCTCCATCATAACGCAACGCACCAATATCATGAATCTTATGGTCTTTTACTCCAACCTCAACATCTACAAACACGTATTTTGATGCATCATACGCTACAGGCGTATTTGTATTGCTAACGATATTTCCCACATCATTAGCATTTCTGTTTCCCATTAGTCTGCTCCAGATTGACATATTTGCAATTGATTTTCCGCTATGTTTTTCCAGTAAAATTTAAATTATCGCAAATATAATCAATTATTTTTTACAGTTACGAGATTTTAAAAAAAATGACTATTGTAGAATATTCTAAAACACTGCTAATCAAAATTCTATCACCATCCCATCAAATGTCTGGTGCGTATGATCAGGAAGAATTTTTTCAACATCTGAATGAAGTCCTATATGATGACTGGCATGTATGAAATATGTTTCTTTGGCGGAAATTTCTGTTGCACGTTCAATAGCCTGAGGAAGACTCTGATGTGTCCAGTGCGGTTCCATCCGCAAGGCATTCATAAAAAGACAATCTAAATTCTCAAGATAAACATTGCTTTCATCCGGTATTTCTGTCATATCCGTCACCCATGCCATATCACCTATTCTGAAAGCAAGAATAGGCATCTTGCCATGCATGACTCTGAAAGGGATGATTTCCACTGTGTTACCATACATGCCTGTTACAGAAAACGGTTTACCAGGTTCTATCCTCTGCAAAGGTATCCTGGGAACACCGGGATACGGATGTTCCACAAAACAATATGGTATGCGCTGCTGAAGACGTTCTGCTGTATAATCCTCAGCATAAACAGGTACATCCTTGAACTGGCAGAAAGGACGAAGGTCGTCAAGTCCACCCACGTGGTCGTAATGTTCATGTGTGATAAGTACAGCATCGATAGGTCCGAAATCTTCTAAACGAAGCATTTGCTCACGAAAATCAGGACCACAATCAATCAAGATTCTTACTCCGTCAACTTCTACCAAACCTGAACATCTGAGACGTCTGTCGCGAGGATCGGTACTGGTACACACCTGACATGTACAGCCTACTTGAGGTACTCCAGTTGATGTTCCGCTTCCCAATATTGTTATTTTCATATAGTCGATTTGTATTTTTACTTAAGTTCAACGTTATCAAAGTGACATGGAGTATTAACTTCTCTAACTGTAAATTAATAAATATAATTTACCTCCGGATGTATATCCACTCCGAATTTATCCTTTACGGACTTTATTATTTCATTAGCAAGATTCGAAATATCATTTCCTGTAGCACCACCGAGATTTACCAAAACAAGTGCTTGCTTCTGATATACTCCCGCACGTCCTATGTTGCGTCCTTTCCATCCGCAACGGTCTATCATCCATCCGGCAGGTATTTTTACTGTATTTTCGTCTATCGGATAATGCGGCATGTCAGGATATTCCTCTTGCAGCTGTATGAACTTCTGCACTGAAACCATAGGATTCATAAAGAAACTTCCGGCATTACCAAGTTCTGATGGTTCCGGCAATTTAGAACGGCGCACATCTATTATTACATTACGCACATTTTCCAAAGAGAGTTCAATACCTTTTTTTTCGAGTTCGGCACTGATATTTCCGTATGAGAGATGATATTTAGCTTTCTTGCGAAGACGGTATGTGACGTATGTTACAATGTACTTTCCTTTAAGTTCTTCCTTGAAGATACTGTTACGGTAAGAATAGCGACATTCACCGTTTGTGAAGATGCGTTCAGAGGCATCAGAGACACTGACTGTGTGAACTTTCAGGATTATATCTTTTGCCTCAACTCCGTATGCACCTATATTCTGTACGGCAGACGCTCCTACTTCGCCGGGAATGATTGAAAGATTTTCTGCTCCATACCAACCTTCCGATACGGTATATGCCACAAAATCATCCCACACTTCACCCGCTCCGGCCTTTATGTCTATCCATTCGTTAGATTCATCTTCTATGCTGAAGCCTTTTATTGCAGAATGTAATATCGTGCCTTTGAAATCGGATAGGAACAGAAGATTACTTCCCCCACCAATATGCAGCAAAGGCAATGCAACATCACGGGATGAAAGAAATGATTTAAGTTCGTCAACGGATGAATATTCCACAAAACGGGATGTGTTGACATCCATTCCGAATGTATTGTATTTAAGTATAGGATAATCTGTATATTCTTTCATTATATATAGGTTATATTTATCAATCGCCCAAATCTTCAAACTTATAGAGTTTCCACTTTCCGTGAATTCTCCTGAAATAAAGAGTGTTGCTTAGTCCGTTTCCCAAACCTTTGAATTCTACGATTTTTGTATTCGATTCTTCAGTCTCTTTCTGTCCGTAACGGATATTTGTAAGCTTTTCTATCGGCATTGGAGGACGGAAAGCAAACCACTGCCCTTTTTCCAATGTAGTTTCAAGAACAGAAAACTCGTCTTCTGGATCTACAGTTGAGAACAGCAAAGGTTCCGACAATCTTTCCGACTGAAAAATAGAATCGGAAGCGAAACGATGATAAAAATCATAGAAACCTTCTACTCCATGTTTTGTACGTGTCATTTTTTCCTTATTTACTGCCTCGAGATACCAACGGGAATCCTTCAGTTCAAAATAATATCTTCTGATATGATAATCCGACAAATAAATCCAGTCTATCTGTACGCTCGTTGTTGATGTTCCGTTCTCAAGTTCCAAATCTTCTTCCTTATCGAAAATTACAGTATAAAGTTGAGTAGAATCAAACATCGGATCGAAAACCCATTCATCCGCTGATAACCTTGAGACTGTGGTATCATTATAAAAAGAAACCGGGAACTGGATACGGGAATGCTGAAATTCTTCATCGGAAGTGAAATAATATAGAAAATCAATGAAACTGGCATCAGCTGTAGTCGGCACCACTTCATCTACAACAATTAATGTATCCGACAATGCCTCATCGGATGTTAAAACAGAATCAGTCTGCACCAGTTCAATACCCTGTTCGTCCGACAATGATTCGGACCTTTTCTGCTGCCCTACACACGACACAACCATGAGCAGCAAAACATATCCCAATAGAATATTTTTCATTTAATCATGCCTAATATAAAACGCGCTACAAAATTACCTATTTTTTTCGTTCGTAAACGAATATAAGTCAAGTTTTCTTTTTTATTAGCTGAAAAAGGAAATATTTCAGTTTAAATAATTAACTTTGCGCCAATGTAAAATACTTAAAACAGTAATATATGTTAGCAAAAATAGAAGAGTTACTAAAGGAAATAGAAGATTTAAAGGCTTCGAATGCAGAAGAACTGGAAGCTCTTAGAATAAAATACCTTAGTAAGAAGGGAGCTATAAATGCACTGATGGCTGACTTCAGAAATGTGGCAGCAGAACAGAAAAAGGAAGTGGGAATGAAACTGAATGAGCTGAAAAACCGCGCACAGGAACGTATAGCAGCTCTGAAAGAAGCTTTCGAAATGCAGGACAACAGTGCCGCAGAACTTGACCTCACTCGTACTGCCTACCCTATCGACTTGGGTACACGTCATCCGTTGAGCATTGTAAAGAATGAAATCATAGATATATTCAGCCGCATGGGATTCACCATTGCTGATGGTCCTGAAGTGGAAGATGACTGGCATGTATTCTCTTCTATGAACTTTGCAGAAGACCATCCAGCACGCGACATGCAGGATACATTCTTCATTGAAAGCCATCCTGACATTATCCTCAGAACACATACTTCATCTGTTCAGAGCCGTGTGATGGAAGTTTCTCAACCTCCTATTCGTGTAATCTGCCCGGGACGTGTTTACAGAAACGAGGCTATCAGTTACAGAGCACACTGTTTCTTCCATCAGGTAGAAGGTCTTTATGTTGACAAGAATGTTTCATTCACCGACTTGAAGCAAGTACTTCTGCAGTTTGCAAAAGAAATGTTCGGTGAAGATACAAAGATTCGTCTTCGTCCCTCATACTTCCCATTCACAGAACCAAGTGCGGAAATGGATATTAGCTGCGATATCTGTGGCGGTGAAGGTTGTCCGTTCTGTAAATACACAGGTTGGGTAGAAATCCTTGGATGCGGTATGGTTGACCCAGCAGTGCTTGAAGCCAACGGAATAGACAGCAAGGTTTATTCAGGTTACGCATTCGGTATGGGTGTAGAACGTATAGCAAACCTGAAATACAAGGTGAAAGACTTGCGTATGTTCTCTGAAAACGATACAAGATTCCTGACTGAATTCGAAGCTGCCAATTGATAAATGGCACTACTTAAACATAATTTATTTCAAGGCACGGTGACCGCAGCATTGCGATTCCGTGCCTTTGGATTATAATATCGGCAAATCCACACATATATATAGATAGAATAGAAAAATATGAGTAAAGATAAACTTATCACGCCAAGTTATTGCTGTATTCTGGCCGCAAACTTCCTACTTTATTTCGGTTTCTGGCTACTTATTCCTGTACTTCCATTCTATCTGGAAGAAATATTCGGAGTGTCAAACACCACTATCGGAATAGTGCTGTCATGCTATACCATCGCGGCTTTGTGCATACGACCTTTTTCCGGATATTTCCTTGACACATTTGCCAGAAAGCCGCTATACCTTGTAGCTTATTTTATATTCACATCTATATTTGCAGGATATATGCTTGCAGGAACTCTTACATTTTTTATTATACTAAGAGTGATACATGGTCTGTCATTCGGAATGGTTACTGTAGGTGGAAACACATTGGTTATTGATATTATGCCTTCTTCAAGAAGAGGCGAAGGATTGGGATATTACGGATTGACCAACAATCTTGCAATGTCAATAGGTCCGATGTTCGGTCTGTTCCTGCATAATGCCGGAGTATCGTACACAACAATCTTTTCGTATGCACTTGCCTCTGGAATATTAGGTATAATAATGGCATCGTGTGTAAAAACAGAATATCGCCCACCGGTAAAGCGTGAACCTATATCGCTGGACAGATTTATTCTGATAAAAGGACTACCGGGAGGATTGAGTCTTTTGCTGCTTTCTATCCCTTACGGAATGACAACAAACTATGTGGCCATGTATGCAAAACAGATAGGCATTACCGCAGAAACCGGACTTTTCTTTACATTTATGGCATTAGGAATGGCAATAAGCCGTTTATTCAGCGGAAAATTAGTTGACAAAGGAAAAATTACAGAAGTCATAATGGCAGGTATGTATCTCGTATCGTTCTGCTATTTCGGACTTACAGCCTGCGGATGGGCTATTGAATGGAATTACATGTTTACTACCGTATTTTTCTTTCTTATATCACTTTTGTTAGGAATTGGATTCGGTACCATGTTTCCTGCATATAATACATTATTTGTAAACCTGGCACCAAACAGTCAAAGAGGAACTGCAACAAGTACTTATCTGACATCATGGGATGTAGGTATAGGCATTGGAATGCTGAGTGGCGGAAGCATTGCCGAGATTTTATCTTTCAAATATGCCTATTTATTTGGAGCCATTTTAACTTTGGTTTCTATGTTTTACTTCAAATTCAAGGCCGGTCCGCATTTCATCAGAAACAAAGTAAGATAATAATCAGTCTTTATATGTAAATACGTATATGTGTGAGTATTTGCCGTTTAATTCTGTTACCTGAGATGATATAATAAACGAACGGAACTGCTCAATATTATCACAAATAAATTTTGGAATATAAGGAGAATAAAGTTCAGGTTCCTGTGCTACTTTATCCATATCCGCGACCATGATATAAGACGCCTCCTTGGATAAGTTAGACAAACATTGGTCAAAAATACGATTTTTAGGTTTAGAGAACGCGTTTGTAATACATGAATCAACTTTCTCACGACCGGAAACTATAACAACACTATCTGTATAAAAATTTCGAATGTTATCCAAACGTGTTCTTATATCTTGTAAACAGCTGTCAGGCTCGTACATAGAACCGCTAAGATACAAAACATCACTGTTGAGATGAAGTTCAAATTCACTCCATACATGAGAATTATCATCAGACAATAAAGGGAACGAGGCCATACGACCATAAAATGTCAAGTAATTTGCTGATTTTTTTATCTGAAGTTTAGAAAAGACTCCATCATTGGCTAATGAGGTTCCATCTTTGATGGCATCAATCACACGTTCAATTAATGCCTTATGGTAACTTACTACAATATATCCTTCACCATTTAATACAGAAAGGAAATTGGCCGTTTTACCTAACGGAAATATTTCTATCTTCCTACCTCTATATTCTTCAGTTTTGGGATAGATATCCGGACCATATTTCTGACGTAGGATATCAAGCACAAACTTATTGTCTCCACCGGCAATTTTAAAATACGCAACAACGTCGTTTGTAGAATTTGAGTTATGAAAACTTATTATAAGACGCTTAATCTGATTTGAAAGACCATGAGTATTAACTGAAGTATATTTGGTAATATCTGTAAAAATATTATTAATCAATTCGGAATGATGCAATGTATCCAAATCAATAGCGTACGATGTACGTGGAAATTCACTGGTATAAAAACCTATATTATCTGTATCAAGAATACCATTGCTATCGTCCGGAATCAAGGCAAACATATTCACATCTTTACCTTTTTCTGCATCTGTCAAACTTATAAAACTATAAAATGCTACTCCAACACAGAATAGCAAGACAGACAATCCTACCCCTATTTTTACAACAGTACGAAACTTCATATAACTCTTTTTGGCAAAGATAGAAAAAACTTTCTAAAAAAGTACAAATTATACAAAAGTTTATACATAAAAAAAGTTCTGCAACAATGCAGAACTTCAACTTAATCAATTGGCAGGGTGACTAGTGGGACTCGAACCCACGACATTCAGAACCACAATCTGACGCTCTAACCAACTGAACTATAGTCACC